>NZ_JBHUYK010000006.1:0-295978 GCF_042668615.1 Nocardia sp. NPDC057272
AAGCGTTAGAGAATCAGGAACAGGGAGGGGGTGGTTCCTGCGCCGAAGGCGCAGATCAGACAGGGTTTCTACCGGGACCAGACCGGGACCAACCCACTTCGGGCACTTTTCGGGCACTTTTCGGGCAGGATCGCGACCGGTCACGGCCGTGGGCTGTCTGCCAAGCAGTCGAGCAACTCGAACATCGTCGTGATTGTCGCCTCTGGTCGAAGCGCAGCAAACCGCTTGACCTTGCCCGGCTTGTTCGCCAGAGCAACGCATGCGACGCCTGCCGCGCGCCCCGCGGCCACGTCCGATTCGGAGTCGCCGACGAACATGGCGCCGGCTGCCGTCGTCCCCAACTCGCGCAGGCCGACTTCGACCAGGTGCGGATCGGGCTTCAGCAACGCGACCTCAGCACCCGGACGACCTGCAATCGGCCCAACCTTGGAGCGGAGCCCGAGCCTCCGCAGGTAGCGGTCTGCGGCCTCTGCCGAGTTGTTCGTGACGATGGCAACTTGGTATGACCTTGCCGAAAGCTCGGTGATTGCCTCGGCCGCGCCGGGTGTCGGTTCTGCATTCTCGACAGCCCTGCACTCCAGATCGCGAAAGCGCGACTCGACTCGCGAAAGCGTCGCCTTGTCGCCCTCTGCGGCCACATACCGAAGGACGTCGAACGGGTCGTTGGATACGCGTACCGTGCGCGGCAGGTTTGCCCCACCGGCAATGTCGGCCAACTCTTCGGCGACCGCGCGATCCGTGATCGCGCTGAACACCGCGCAAACCGGCCCGTCGAAGTCCAGCAGGACGTTCCGGCGTTCCCTCAGCAGCGACTCAAGTTCGGTCATACCTCGTGGTCCTTGGCGACGGAGGTCCAAATGCTGTCGAACCACATCTGCGATTGCGTGACGAACTGACTTCCCGTCGAGTCCGGGTCATTCGTGGCGCTGAACTCGAACAACGTCGCGTCCTTGCCCATCAGGTCCCATATCGCCGTTGTGGTCCCGTTCAGCGGCACCTCGTGCTCAACCACTGGGTAGTAGCCGAAGAACGCTGTGCTCTGGTTGAACAGGTAGAGCTTGAACTGAGGCGGCGCCGGCCACACTCGAACCGACGCAGTCGCTGATGAGACGAGCCCGAGCCGACCCAGCTCGGCCACGGTGTCAATGACAGCCAACGCGTGTCGCTCCATGATCCGGTTTGCCCGGGCGCGGAACGTCGGGCTGTCGTTCAGCGTGCCGACCTCAGCGGGTAGCGCCCACGGGATCGCAGCATCGGGTACCAGGATTCGGACGGACAAAGTCTCGGGACGTAGGCGCCCGTGTCGAATCTTGTCCAGCGGCTCGGCGATCGCCCCGTTCAGCGTCTCGCCCGAGAACCCGGCGAAGTCGATCGCGACGTTCGGTTCTTCAAACGCGCGCTCAAGATGCGGCCTCAAACCAACTGGCCGCTCGGTGCGCTCGCGCACGAAAACGCCACTCCCCTGCCGAGAGACTACGAGACCTTCATCCCGAAGCAGGCGAACCGCCTGCTGGATGGTCATTCGAGCCACGCCATAGCGCTCGGCAAGTTGTGGTCCGGAAGGCAGCTTCTCGCCCGGCATGAGGGTGCGAGTCAGAATCGCGGCGCGAAGCGCATTTGCGACCTGTTGGTACGGCGGGCGGGGGTCATCGGGGTCAAGTGCATCCATTTCCCCAGCGTATCGACCTAAGCCAGATTGGCCTAGCCAAGCTAGGCCGAAATGCTTGTGTTGGCGCGTGCGGACGCGCTACGATCAAGTTGGCTAGCCAAGCTAGGCAGCTAGCCAAGCTAGTACGAAAACTCCCCCACCGTTCGAGCGGTGGAGGAGTCCCGACCGGAAGCGAGTTCGTACCTCGCTCCGGCATCACTTCCGCACCCATTCCAAGGAGCCAGAAGCATGTCCAGTGTAAATCCCTCCCCCCAGTCCAGCGGCAACAGCAACGGCCGCACCCGGTCACGATGGGCCGGCACCGGCCTCGGCGGGGACGTCATCGCCACCGAGCAGGAACGCCGAACGATGACGCACCGGCAGTTGCTGGAGAAGCTCGGCCGCGGCACCCCCGAGTTCGCCCGCCGCCAGACCGAACGCATCGAAGCCGCTCTCGCCGCCGCCGACGCATCCGCGCCGATCAAGGAACGAGACCTGCCCGGCCGCGCCCACACCGCGCCCGAGGTCGAGTACTTCCTCGACAACGGCCGTTACATGGCCACCGACGGCGTAGATGTCGAACCGGCCCGCAGCGCCGAACTCGAAGACATCGCCCGGCACGGCACCGTGCAGAAGAACGGCCGCGTCCGCTTCGACTACCACGACGGCCTCGAAGAGTCCGAGCTGATCCAGCGCCCCGAACGCCGCCGTACCCCCGTCGAACGCAGCCGCTGAGTTGCCGGGAGTTTCGTAACCCCAGCCTCTGTCTGGTCTCGCGGTTACGAAACTCCCCTTCGCCGATCCGGCACCCACCCAGGACGTCCTGCCACGTCCCGCTATGCGGTATAGAAGTCCGCCGGATTCCAGTCTCATTGCCTGACAACAACTTTCGTTGTCAACTCAGGGAGGAACCCATGACCACCACACATCAGCGGGCCGCTACCGGCGCCCGGACCGGCACCAGCCGCAACCCTTCTCGTGACCACAAAAGGAAGGTCAAGGCTGCCGCGCGTGACGAACTGATCCGCACCATGCGCGCTGGAGGCGACTCGTACCGGGACATCCGCGACCAACTCGGCGTAAGCGCCCGCATCGTTGAAGACGCCCTCGGCGAAGTCGCGGCGTTGGCCGCGATGGGCCGCACCCAAGGCGACATTGCCGACCTGGTCGACCTTCCACGAGCCACCGTGCAGCGTCTTTTACGCGCCAACCGTGAGACCCGACCGAATGCCCGTCACGAGCAGACTGCGCGCCTGATCGCCGAGATGTACGGGTTGCAGGTCGACGTCCTGGCCGAATTCCTCGGAGTGGACATCAGCGGGGCACATACATTGGCCAAGCAGCTGCGCGAAGACGGTCTGATGCTGCCGAAGCTGATCCAGGTGCAACCGGGTGAGAAGTGGATCGTGCCGACCCGCGACGCCGCGTCGAGTTTCCTCGGCTGGACAGTTCACACCACCTGGCGCCCGCCGCTCAAGGACGCCGAGCACTACCGCGCCGTGGCGATGGCCCGCGCGCTGCTCGTCGGCATGGAGCCCGGCGCTTGGATCTCGGAACGGCAGCTACGCCGAGATGCTGAACTGTCGGCGACCCGCACTCGCGGCCGCGCTCGCTACATCGGCCATATCCACGACGGTCGGTTCCTCGGCGTCATCGAGGGACATCACGGCTGGTACGCCGTGGAAGTCGAGCTGACCGCGAAGTCCGCGACCAACATGGACAAAGCCCTGCAAGGCGCGATCAACGCCGCACGCCACGCCGAACCCGATGCACTCGCCGGGGTGCTCTACCTGTGCCGCGGTGACGACGTGGTCCGCGTCGTCGAAGCGGCCAACCGCCGGTTGCCGCAGAACTACGCCGACGCCCTCGTCGTCGTCGGTGACCTCGACGCCGAATGGGACGACTTCCGCAAAACTCGACGTCGGATGCGCGCGGCCACCCGGTCGGCGAACCCGAACCACCGGCGCCGGCGCAGTGTCCAGAAAACTGGACAGGACGGCGACCGATGAACGCCCGCAACGCATCCCTGACACCGCGACAGGCGCGCGCCCTGGCCGGGCTCGTACAGCAGCGGGCCATGCCGGTCGACGTGCTCGCCGACTTCCTCGGCTGCGGATTGAGCCACGCCTACGAGACAGCCGCCGCCCTGCGCGGGCACGGTCTGACTCGGGAGCTGACCGCGCTGGGGTCCGGTCCGAAATGGGTCATCCCGACCCGCCAAGCGGTGACCCGCTACTTCGGTCGGTCGCTGCCGGAGTGGACACCTTCCCCGTTGTGGTCAGTCCGTGGCCGCGCCGCCGCACAGGCGCGCGTGATCCTCGGCGCGACCGGCTTCGACGACTGGACCGGCGAACGAGAGCTCTCGCTGGAGCGCTCCGAGCGCGGTGCGTACCCATACGACGGTCTGATGGTGCACACCAGCAACCCGTTCGCACTGCGCACTGCCCGAGGTGTCGCCTCACCGGTGTGGGCGGTGCGCACCGATGTCGCCCGCACCAGCAACCCGCGACAACTTGTCGCCTCCCTGCGCACCGCTGTCGCCCAGGCCGAAAACGACGGCTGCACTGTCGTCCTCTGGGTCTGCGCCGGTGCGCACCGACCCGAAACGGTCTACAACGCCGCGAAAACCATCCATTCCGACCTCGCGCTCACCGCAGCGACTCCGGACGAAATCACCGGGCGGCACAAGCGCATCCGTGCAGTTCAGAGCCTTCCGAAGGGTGCGTGACCGATGAGTCAGCAACTCGACAACTCCGCTCACCAACAGTTCAAACAGTCTGTCGCCCTGTCGCATTCGGGTGTCGCCCCAGCGACGAACCGCGACACCGAGGCGACGCAAGGCGACAGCCAGGCGACACCGAGGCGACAGCAGGCGACACCGACTGTCGCTCCTGCGCACCGCTCGGGCGACATGGTGCGCACCGCTACGCACCAGCGCACCGACCAGATCTCACCGAACGCACCGACCCGCACCGCAGAGGAGAAGACCATGACCCACGACCGCTACCTCCAGGCAAAGGACTGCGCTGACCTGACCGGCATTCCGGCTGGCACCTGGCGCTACTGGGCGCATATCGGCTCCGGCCCTCGCAGCTTCAAACTCGGGCATAGGCGGGTGTGGCGTGAGTCGGCCATTCTCGCCTGGATCGCCGAGCAGGAGCAGGCCACCGCGACCGGAGGGGCTGCCTGACCATGGCCACACGACGGAACCGCCGCGCCGGGGTCGAAGACCTCTGGACCAAGGACGAACGCCAGCCAGACGGCACGGTTCGGCGTGTTCCGTCCAAGCTCGACGGCATGGGCAAGCGCTGGCGCGCTCGCTACGTCGATGACGCGGGCAACGAGCACACAAAGCGTTTTGCCCGGAAGACAGACGGCCAAGGCTGGCTGGATACCCAGGTCTCGACCCTCGTACATGGCACTCACGTTGCACCGCGTGACGCGCAACGAACCGTCGAAGAGTGGGCAAATGACTGGCTGAAGGGTTACGCCAATCACCGTGATACGACTGTCGAGCTGGCGACTTGGCACGTCAAGAAAATCAACGCCGGGCTGGGGCCGCTGCAACTTTCAGCAGTCCGGCCCTCCACCGTAAAGAAGTGGATGGTCACGCTCAAGGCTGAAGGTCTGGCCGACAGCTATGTCTACTCCCTACATTCCCGACTGGCGCAGATCCTTGGTGACGCTGTCCATGACGGGCTGTTGGCTCGCAACCCGTGCTCTCGTCGCACGTCGCCCGCGACGGGACAGCAGAAGGTCTACGTCGCGACCTCAGAACAGATTTGGGCCGTGCACGACGCCATGCCCCCGCACCTCCGGGTTGCGGTGCTGCTCGGCTCGTTTGTTGGACTTCGGGTGTCGGAGGCGGCCGGGCTCCTGGTCTCCGATGTCGATTTCGAGTCCGGCGTCGTGCATCCCCGCCAGCAGTGGCCGGCGCGCCCGCTCAAGACGGAATCGAGCACCAAACCGGTGCCAATACCGGCGGAACTCGTCGCGATGCTCAAGGAGTCGGTCCGTGTATTCCCCGGTGATCGACTGGTGTGCGACATACTCGGCAAACCGGTCTCCCCCTGGGTGATCGCGTGGCACCTGCGGGCGGCGAAGGCGAAGGTGCCCGGTCTGCCTGAAGAGTTCAGCTTTCAGGACTTCCGGCACTACTACGCATCGTTGCTGATCCGCCGCGGCGCCGATATCAAGGCCGTTCAGGCGCGGCTGCGTCACGGCAGCGCGATCACCACTCTTCGGTACTACGCGCACCTGTGGCCGGACGCTGACGAGACAACTCGCACGGCTGTCGGCGCCGCGATCAGGGATTGGCCGGGTGCCACTGCGTACTCACTGCGTACCGAGGTCGAGGAGCTAGTCGCAACCGACGAGGAAGGCAGCCAGAACCCGCTGGTAGAAGCCGTTTAGTTCAGTCCGGCGTAGCTGTGCAAGCCGCTGATCACCATGTTGATGATGAAGAGGTTGAACAGCATCGCGACGAAGCCGGCGATGTTGATCCAGGCCGCCTTGGTGTCTCGCCAGCCCGAGGTGGCTCGGGCGTGCAGGTAGGCCGCGTAGAGGACCCAGGCGATGAAGGAGCAGGTTTCCTTGGGGTCCCAGCCCCAGAAGCGGCCCCAGGCGGCTTCGGCCCAGATGGCGCCGAGGATGACGCCCGCGCCGAAGAGTGGGAAGCCGATGATGGTGGTCTTGTAGGCGAGCTGGTCGAGGGTGCGGGCGTCGGGGAGGCGGCGGGCGATGGTGCCGAGGATGTTGGTGGATTCCTCGCCCGCGGGCTGACGCATGCGGAACAGGTAGAGCAGGCTGGCCACGCCCGAGACCAGGAAGACGCCACTGCCGATGCTGACGATGGTGACGTGGATCGGCAGCCAGAACGAGCGAAGGGCGGGGACCACGGGGGCCGCGTCGGCGTAGAGGACCGTGCCTGCGAGGAACATCAAGATCAGCACGGGGACCAGCAGGAACGCCCACATGGCCCGGTAGCGCTGGTCGCGCAGGAAGATCAGGCCGATCACCACGGCGGCCGCGGTGGCCATGGTGGTGAACTCGTACATGTTGCCCAGCGGGAAGCGGTGGGTGGCGAAGCCGCGCAGCACGATCGAGCCGATGTGCAGGGCCGCGCCGACCAGCAGCACCGAGAAGGCCATGTTGCCCAGCCGTTCGGCGAGCGGTTTGGCCTCCGGGGTCTCGATGCGGCCGGGCAACCCCGGATCGCCCGCGGGGACGAGTTCGCGCGCGGCGACCTGCTTGGCGCGCGCCGAGGCGTACTGCACGATCAGCAGGACCGTGGCCAGGGCATAAATGGCCATGGCCGACATGAACGCGAAGTCGCTGTACCGTGCCAGCGTTTCGTCGATCTGCATCAGGATTCCGTCTCCATGTCGAGTGCGCGCATCACTTCTCCGCTCCCAGCAGCCGTGTCCGCAGTCGATCGAACTCGGCGCCCCAGCCCGCTTGGTCGCTCCTGGCCAGGCCGCCCATTTCTACTACGGTGCGTCGTTGACCCACGGTACCTGCCGCGGCCTCGACCGGGTACGTCCGGATCCAGATCCGCCGCCGTTTCAGCAACAGCGACACCAGCAGACCGGCCATCATCGTCAGCGCACTCACCAGCACCCACTGCTGGGCGGGGTCGTGCGAGACCTGCAGGTTCACGAATTCCTCGGCGCCGTCGAAGGTGACCTTCGCCCCGCTGGGCAACGTGGTCGACTCGCCGGGGCGCAGGTTGACCCGCGCTTCCTTGGTCAACCGACCCTGCTTGATCATCTCCGGGTCCAGCGAGAACAGCGACTGCGAGCGGCCGGTGTCGAGGCCGGTATTGCCGCGATAGACGTCGACCGCGACCGCCGGGTCGTCCATCCGGGGGAACGACGAGGTGAGCAGGCTGCCGTGGAACATCGCGGTCGGCGCGAACAGACCCTCGATGGCGATCTGGTTCTGCCGACGTTCCTCGTCGGTGGCGTACATGCCGCCGGGCGGGTCGATGCGCAGCACACCGCTGGACAGGAAGGTCTGCGCGTCGTCGGGCCGCCACTGGATGGTCTCGGTGCGGGTCTGCCCGTTGGGGAAGGTGACGGTGAACGTCGGCGCGAAGCCGTGCCCCTGCAGGTAGACGCGGTCACCAGCGACCCGCAGCGGATGGTTCACCTGGAGCTCGGTGCTGCGCCACGTGTCGGTACTCAGGTCCGCGCCCGCCTGGTACTCGATGTTCGAATGGAACATCTCGGCCTGGCCGGTGGGCAGGTAGTCGGCCTTGAAGTCCTTCACCTTGACGCACAGTGGCGTCATGCCGGTGCCGTCGTTGGTGTTGCCTGCGCGGAACGAGTCGAACACCGCGGGCGAGGTGGTGCAGAAGCCGGGCCCGTCGTTGGCGATCACGATGACATTGCCCTCGTATCCGAGCAGCTTGCCCAGCGCGATCGCGACCAGCAGCCCCACCAGCGACAGGTGGAACACCAAGTTGCCGAACTCGCGCAGATAGCCCTTCTCCGCGGACAGCGTCACCTCGCCCTCGCGCTGACCGGGACGAACCTCGGTCCGCCACCCGCGCAGGGATGCCTTGGCGGCCTCGATCACCTCATCGGGAGTGCGGTCGTCGGTCTCGCTGAAGTGGTGCGGCAACCGGCTGAGGTTGCGCGGCGCGGGCACCGGCGGGGTACGCAGTGCCCGGTAGTGATCCCAGCAGCGCGGCAGGATGCACCCGACCAGCGAGATGAACAGCAGCACGTAGATGGCGGTGAACCAGAAGCTGCCGAACACGTCGAACAGTTCGAACCGGTCCATCCACGGGCCGAGCGTCGGACGGTCGGCGATGTACTGGTCGACCTTCTGAGCGTTGAGGCTGCGTTGCGGCAGCAGGGCGCCGGGGATGGCGGCGAGGGCGAGCAGGAACAGCAGCACCAGTGCGGTGCGCATGCTCGTGAGGCCGCGCCAGGAATTACGGACCAGGGCCCAGGCCCGGCCCGGCAGCGACTGCCGGACGGGCGGGGTGGGGGTGGTCGGTGTGGTCAGCGTGTCAGTCATCAGATCGGAAGAGTCACCTCGGAGACGAACCCGTCACGCACCCAGCCGACGAACTGATCCCATGCCCCCGTGACCAGCGCGACGCCGACGGCGACGAGCAGAACACCCCCGATTACCTGAATGGTGCGCGAATTGCGCCGCAGCCAGCCGACCCCGCGCAACGCACCGGCCGACCCGAAGGCCAGCACGATGAACGGCAGCCCGAGACCGAGGCAGTAGGCGACGATCAACGTCACCCCGCGCACGGCGGTGGTGCCTTCGGTACCCGCGGACACCGCCATCACACCCGACAGCGTGGGCCCCAGGCACGGCGTCCAGCCGAGCGCGAACACCCCGCCGAGCAGTGGCGCGCCGAGGATGCTGGTGAGCCTGCGCGGCTCCATCCGCGTGTCGCGCTGCAGGGCGGGGACCAGGCCGATGAACACCAGACCCATCAGGATCGTCACCACACCGCCGATGCGCTGCAGCAGTTCCCGATTCACATTGAGGGTCTGGATCACGCCGAAAACAGTGGCCGTGGCCAGCACGAACACCACCGTGAACCCGGCGACGAACAACCCGGCGGCACCGGCCACCCGCATCTTCGCGCTACGGCGCTGCGCGGTGAGCGTGCTCGCCTGCGCGTTGGTGGCAGGCGGCGCCTCGGCACCGACCAGCCCGGCCAGGTACGACAGATAGCCGGGGACGAGCGGCACGACACACGGTGAAGCGAACGACACCAGGCCCGCGAGCAGGCAGGCTCCCAGCGCCAGCAGAAGCGGACCCGATGCCGCCGTCTGCTGGAAGGAATCCCCGACTGCGGCGAGCGGAATCACTCGTCGGTGTCCGTATCCATGTCATGCTGCTCGTCGCGCGGCAACGACAGGGTTCGCTCGGTCTCGGCCGGTTCAGCGGGGCCGAAATCGAACAGACCGGCGCCGGCGACACTGCGCGGCACGGTCGCGATGCCGGCCCAACGGTCATCGACCGTCCAGCCCGCACCCATTCGGCGGGCGCCCTGACGGGGACGACACGCGGTCAGATTTCCTGGACGACGGCGGCTGCTCACTACTGCTTCTCCTCGGCGGCGATGCGCTCGACCACGGGCTGAAGGTCTTCGGCCAATAGCGAGCGAAGGAAGACCGCGGCGACCCGGTGCTGACGATCCAGGATCAACGTGGTCGGAATAACACTGGTGGGAAAGTTTCCGCCGAGAGCGAGCAAGGTCCGCATCGACGGGTCGTAGATGGACGGGTATTCGATCTTGTTGTCCACTACGAAGTCCTGGGCTTTGTCGCGCTGATGGTCACGGACATTGATTCCCAGGAACGCGACGCCTTGATCTCTGGTCGCCGCGAAGACTTTTTCGAGAGCGGGCGACTCGGCGCGGCACGGGCCACACCACTGTCCCCACAGGTTCACGACCACGATCTGGTTCGGGAAATCGTCGACCGAAACGGTCTTTCCCTCGTTCATCAGATCGGGCCCCGAGAGCGTGCCGATCGTCCCGCGCGTCGCGGGCGGATCGTAATAGATATCCGTTCTACCACCGGGTGAGACGAATTCGAAGGTCCCACCACCGGTGGCAACCGCATCGGTACCCGTCGAACAGCCCGCCGCGGCGATGATCACCAGCAGGGCGGACAGGACGGCGGTCAGCGCCCGCGGCCGACGGCCACGGGCGGTTCCCGACGAGGTGCAGCGTGTCATGCGCCGTGAACCGACGGATCCGACGCCCCGGCGGGCTCGGAATAGACAATGTCGACGAGCGTGTCGCCGTGGTAGACCAGCGAGGTCAGCGACGCCAGCGAGCACTGCCGGTTGCGCGGGTCGTGCCACAACCGCTGACCCTGCAGGAATCGGCGCAGCGTCCACACGGGCAGCTGATGCGAGACCAGCACCACCTCGTGACCGGCGGCCTCGACGCGGGCCTTGTTCACCGCGGCGAGCATGCGATGGGCGATCTGCAGGTACGGCTCGCCCCAGGACGGGGTGAACGGGTCGCGCAGCTTCCACCAGTGCCGCGGCTTGCGCAGCGCACCGTCACCGACGGAGACGCGCAGGCCCTCGAAGGTGTTGCCCGCTTCGATCAGGTTCTCATCGGTGCGCACGATCACGTCGTGGGCGGCCGCGATCGGCGCCGCGGTCTCCTGGGCGCGCTGCAGCGGGGAGGCGATCACCATCGCGATGTCGTGATCGGCCAGCGAGCGCGCGACCGCACCGGCCTGCGAGCGACCGGCCACCGAGAGGCTGAAGCCGGGCAGGCGACCGTAGAGGATGCCGTTCGGGTTGTGTACCTCACCGTGGCGCAGGACGTGCACGATGGTTTCGACGCTCGACGGGTCGTCGTCGAGGGCTGGCGGTGCGGCGGCGGGGGCAGGATGGGGCGCCTCGTCGCTATCCGCCGGGACTGGGGCGAATTCTGCGTCGGGCTGGTCGGAGCTCACGCTGGGGATCCTTCGGGGGTTGCGGCCGCGGCCGCGAGGGCGGCGGCGGGCAGAGCGGCGGCGATACGGTCGAACGCGTCCTCGTCGAGTGCCGCGGAGACGAACCATGCCTCGAACGCGCTCGGCGGCGCGTACACGCCCGCGTCGAGCAGGGCGTGGAAGAAGGCAGGGTAACGCCAGGTCTGGCTCGCTTTGGCGGCGGCGTAATCGGTCACCGGACGCTCGGCGAAGAACACGCTCACCATATTGCCTGCGAACTGGACTTGATGCTCGACACCGGCCTCTGTCAGGGCTTTCGCGAACAACGCACCCAGACGATCGGCATTGCGGTCCAGCGCCGCGTACACCTCGTCGTCGGCCGCACGCAGGGTCGCCAGGCCCGCGGCGACGGCGACGGGGTTACCGGACAGCGTGCCAGCCTGATACACCGGGCCGAGCGGGGCGAGGTTGTTCATGATCTCGGCGCGACCGCCGAACGCGGCGGCGGGCAGGCCACCGCTCATCACCTTGCCGAAGGTGTAGAGGTCACCGGCGACGCCTTCGCGGCCGTACCAACCCGACGCGCTGACCCGGAATCCGGTCATCACCTCGTCCATGATCAGCAGCGCGCCGTTGTCATGGGCGAGGGTGCGCAGGCCCTCGTTGAAGCCGGGCAGCGGCGCGACCGCGCCCATGTTGCCCGCGGCGGCCTCGGTGATGACGCACGCGATCCGGCCGGGGTGCGCGTCGAAGGCGGCGGCGACGGCGGCGAGGTCGTTGTAGGGCAGCACGATGGTGTCGGCGGCCTGCGCGCCGGTGACGCCGGGCGAGGTCGGCAGGCCGAGGGTCGCGACACCGGAGCCCGCGTCGGCCAGCAACGCGTCGACGTGACCGTGGTAGCAGCCGGAGAATTTGATGATCTTGGATCGGCCGGTGAAACCGCGGGCCAAGCGGACCGCGCTCATCGTGGCCTCGGTACCGGAGTTCACCAGGCGGACCCGCTCGACGGGATCGACGCGGGCGGCGATGGCCTCGGCCAGCTCGATCTCGGCCTCGGTCGGCGCACCGAACGACAGTCCGCTCGTCGCGGCCTTCTGCACGGCCTCGACGACGGCGGGGTGGGCGTGACCGAGGATCATCGGCCCCCATGAGCACACCAGATCGACGTAGTCGTTGCCGTCGGCGTCGATGAGCGTGTAGCCGCTCGCGGAGGTGATGAACCGTGGCGTACCGCCGACCGAGTTGAACGCACGAACCGGGGAATTGACGCCACCCGGGATCACGGCGGCCGCCCGCTCGAAGAGCTGGGCCGAAACCGGTACCTGCGTAAGACTCACGGATTCCAGTGTCTCAGTTCGCCTCGGCACGCCGGACGACAGGGTGGAGCACAGTGACCCAGACCGCAGCGACCCACCGACGACACGCCCGACACGCCGCCCCGATCCCGGAAAGAATTCGATCTAGGCCCATTGGCCTGCGACTACGCTCCGGGCGGCTCAGCACCTGAGCCATAGGGAAATCAGGTCTCAGCGAGAGGGTATTTCATGCGTTTCGGCGTCACCAGCACTGCCCTTGGCACAGGGTTCGTCGCGGCGGGAGTGCTATTGGGCGCGGGTTCTGCCACCGCGTTCGCACCGCAGGCCCAGCCCGATCGGATCGGTGCCCAACTCAGCCACGAGGAGACCGCGGCCCTCGGGTCGGGGCCCATTCCGGCGATCACCGCGATGCTCGTACCCGCCAATCGGATCGGCGCGGGTCTGCACACCGACAGCGATCTGTACCGCGACGCCGACGGCGGCATCCGCGCCACCCTGCGTCAGGTGGTGACGGAAGCGGCGGCCCATCCCGACGGCGCCGTCTCCATCTTCCTGAACGCGCCCGGCACGCGCGGCGGCCGCATCGTCGACGTCTACCAGCAGTGGACCAGCTGATCAGGTGTACATGCAGGGCACTTCGGCCGAGATCGTGTGGAGCTGGCACATGATGCCGTTGTAGATGCCGCTCGAGCCGGTCTCCGGGGCGAAACCGTCGGCGGCCGGCTCGGCGGTCATCGGGGTGAGCGGCAGCCCGGGGGCCGCCTGGGCGGGCGCCGCGGCCAGCGCGATGGTCGCCACAGCGGCGGCGACGGTACAGATTCCTGCGGTCAGTCTGGTCATCGATTCCTCCTCGAGGGAGCCCACGGTGCGAGCTCGCGTCCCGAACCCCCACGCACACATCGGAATTCGGCTTCCTCTAGATCATCGGTTCGACGCCGCGCGGTGCTACAGATCCACGGTAGATCCTGGTGACGACATCGATCACCAGCATCCCGCTCACGATCACCAGCGCACAGGCGAGCAACAGCAACGGCGGCACGTAGCGCACCGCCACGAAACCGGGGTGCTCATCGGTGCCGACGAATTCGGTCGTGCGCCGTGCGGCACGCCAGCTGACGACCGCGCAGGCAAGGAAGAGCACGGCGAAGCCGAGTTCGAACAGCGCGATCCAGCGTCTCATTCCTGCGATCCTGCCAGGGGCAGGATCGAATCAGCCGACCAGGCTGGGTACCAGAATCAGCGCGATGACGGCGAGGGTGAGCACAACCATCAGCCCGATCACCAACAGGTCGCGTCGCAGGCTGTGTGGTTGCTCGATCACCACGCGCATCATTGCCTCCGCTCCCCCGGCGCTCAGCCGGTGTGATAATCCTCACCATACACTGCGCAGTGTCACTTGCGGCGGGACTGGAAGTACTTCGTCGACTCCGGCCGGTAGCTGAGGAACGCGGCCCCCGCGGCGAGCACGCCCTGCACGATCGCCGAGCCACCGGCCACGATCGTCGCGGGATTGGCGACCGCGGAGAAGCTGAACATGGTGGCGACGGCGCCGAGTCCGAGCCAGATCGCGACAACCGTGAGCACCGTGCGCGCCCAGCTCTTGCCACGGCCGAGCTGATGGGCGATGGCCACGGTGACACCGGCCAGCAGCACCCCGACCAGCGCGGTCAGCGCGAAAGCCACCAGCACCATCACGTCGACGGTCGACGCCGGGAAGTTCGGATCCGACTTGTGCATCTCGTCGAGGAACTGCTTGCTGAGCTTGTCGCGCTCCCCGGCCATGGTGATGACGCTGGCGAAGGTGTAGACGACACCGAGGCCTGCGATTCCCCACCACAGTTGACGGGCGGTGCCGACGTCCTCCGGCATGGGAAGGGTTTCGGGTTTGTTCGGCGGAACGATCACGACAGCCAGTGTGCTGCCTCGGTCGCCCAGTAGGTGAGCACGATGTCCGCGCCTGCCCGCCGGATGCCGATCAGCGACTCCAGGATCGAGGCCCGGCGATCGATCCAGCCACGCTCGGCGGCGGCGGTGATCATCGCGTACTCGCCGGAGATCTGATAGGCCGCGACGGGGACGGTCGACCGGTCGGCGACGTCGCGCAGGATGTCGAGGTAGGACATCGCGGGCTTCACCATCACGATGTCGGCGCCCTCGGCGAGGTCGAGGTCGAGTTCGCGCAGCGATTCGCGGCGGTTGGCCGGATCCTGCTGGTAGGTGCGGCGATCGCCTTCCAGCGACGAGCCGACGGCCTCACGGAAGGGGCCGTAGAAGGCCGAGGCGTACTTGGCCGCGTAGGCGAGGATGGCGGTGTCGGTGCGCCCGACCGCGTCGAGCCCGCGCCGGATCGCGCCGACCTGTCCGTCCATCATGCCGCTGGTTCCGAGCAGATCGGCACCGGCCTCGGCCTGCGACAGCGCCATCTCCACGTAGCGGTGCAGGGTGGCGTCGTTGTCGACCGCGCCATCGGTGCCGATGACCCCGCAGTGGCCGTGATCGGTGAATTCGTCGAGGCAGGTGTCGGCCATGATGACCGTCGCGTCCCCGACCTCTTCGGCCAGCGCGCGCAGACCGCGGTTCAGGATCCCGTTCGGATCACTGGCCTGGCTGCCGGTGGCGTCCTTGTCCTCGGGCAGCGGCACCCCGAACAGCATCAGCCCGCCCACCCCGGCGGCCACCGATTCCACGGCGGCCTTGCGCAGCGAGTCCAGCGTGTGCTGATACACCCCCGGCATCGAGCTGATCTCCCGCGGCTCGTCGAGTCCGTCAGCCACGAACATCGGCAGCACCAGCTGACGCGGCTGCAGCGTGGTCTCGGCGACGAGTCGACGCAATGCGGGTGTCCTGCGCAACCGCCGCGGGCGGTCGAAAGCGGTCATAGCCCGCAGAATACGCCTGACCCCCGATGGTCGCCGCAGCGCCTACGACGGGTCGCTACGGCGGGCGGTTTCGCCCAGAATCTGCTCGAAAGTTGCGAAGACCGGGGACGGGCCCGCCGAACTCCAGGTTTCGTTGGTGAGCAGGATCGCCGTCACCGCGCCGTCGTTGGACCAGGTGGAGCCGAGACCGCCTGCCCAGCCGTAGGCACCTGCGCGTGGGCCGTCGGGTTGGTCGCGTAGCTGGACGCCGACGCCGTAGCCCCACCCCGCGCTGTCGCCGGGGCCGGGTCCGCCGCGGGCCAGTTGCTCGGCGGTGAGGTGGTTGGTGGTCATGGCCGCGACGGCTTGTTCGGACAGCACGCGGGTGCCGTCGAGTTCGCCGCCGGCGCGCAGCATGCGGGCGAAGCGGTAGTAGTCGGCGAGGGTGGAGACCAAGCCGTCACCACCCCCTTCGAAGGCCGGTGGAGTGCTCCATTGGCCGTCGACGGGGTCGAAGACGGTGCGGGCGCCGTCTGTTTCCGAATAATGCGGGCCGAATCGGGCCAGCTTGCCGGGCGGGACGGAGAAACCGGTGTCGGTCATGCCGAGCGGGCGCAGGACGCGCTCGGCCAGGAATTCCGAGAGCGGTTTGTTCGCTGCCCTGGCGACCAGGAAGCCGAGGATCGGCGCGCCGACGTGGTAGAGCCAGCGTTCGCCGGGCTGGTACTGCAGCGGCAGGGTGCCGAGTCGTCGCAGCCAGGTGTCCGGAGGCAACATCCGGGCGGGCGTCGGCGGGCCCCAGCCGAGGTCGAGGGCACTCCAGGCGGCGTCGAACGGCTTGGGTGAGAAGTCGGTGAAATCCATGCCCCAGCCGAGGCGGAAGGTGAGCAGGTCGTCGACGGTGATCGGGCGGTTCGCCGCGACCGTATCGGTGACTTCGGCGGTGGGGTGCGCGAGCACACGCAAGCCGGCGAGTTCCGGGAGCAGCCGGTCGACCGGTTCGGCCGGATCGAGTAGGCCGTCGTCGATCAGAATCGAGGCCGCCGCCGCGGTGAGCGGTTTGGTCATCGAGGAGATCCGGAAGATCGTGTCGGTGCGCATCGGGGTGGCGCGGGTGGCGTCGAGATGGCCGATCGCGCCGGTGGTGATGTCGTCTCCGGTCGCCACGAGCCATGCCAGGCCGAGCAGTTCGTCCGCCGCGACGTGCGCGCCGAGCCGCTTGTCGATCTCGTCCACCGTCATCGCCTCTCCCCGGGTTTCCTTGCGCTACTAGACCACAGCGGTCCGACAGCTACCCGCGAATCACCACGCGCGGCGCTTCGCCGAGGCCGGCGACAGGTCGTGGCGAACCTGTGGATAACATCGAAACCCACTGGAGCTCAATGGCTTCCGCGAGAGATCGACGAAACCTGTCGGCGCCCCTCGGTATAATCGAAAGCGTGTTCGAGGGTCCCGACGATCGGGGGCGGGACCCTAACGCAACGGGAGGACGCCGAATGAATGCCATTGCCGCTCAGACCACTTTCATCACCGCGCCGTACGTGCCGCTCGAGAAGAAGCGACTGCCCGCGGGCCGTCCGCGCCGCTGGTACGTGGCGCACAACCGTCGGCTCAAGGCCATGCGGTTGACGATCGCGCTGCTGGATTCCGGTGTGTACCTACCCAATCAGGCCACCAACGACACGATCCGGCGCACCGCCGAGAAGATCGACATCCGCCCGCCGTCCGATGCCACCTGCCGGCTCGTGCGCACACTGCTGCGCTACAGCCGGTGACCCTGATACGCCGAAAGCCCGCCGTCGCGGGCGGGCTTTCGGGGTATCTGCTGAGATCAGCGGCTGCTGCTGCGGCGGCTCTTCTTGCGCGGCGGCGGCAGCAGGCCCTCGGCGCGCAGGCGCGACGCGTGCTCGGCCAGTGCCTCCACCAGTGGGCCCACCTGAGCGGTCTCGGGCTGCACGTCCACACGCAGACCGAACTCGATCGCGGTCTCCGCGGTCTTCGGGCCGATGCAGGCCACGATGGTGCGAGCGTGCGGCTTGCCCGCGATACCGACCAGGTTGCGCACCGTGGAGGACGAGGTGAACAGGACCGCGTCGAAACCGCCGGTCTTGATCATCTCGCGGGTCTCCGCGGGCGGCGGCGAGGCGCGCACCGTGCGGTAGGCGGTGACGTCGTCGATCTCCCAGCCGCGCTCACGCAGGCCCTCGGCCAGGGTCTCGGTGGCGATGTCGGCGCGGGGCAGCAGCACCCGGTTCACCGGATCGAACACGTCGTCGTAGGGCGGGAAGTCGGCGAGCAGGCCCTCGGAGGACTGTTCGCCGCTGGGCACCAGTTCGGGGTTGATACCGAAGGAGCGCACCCGCTCCGCGGTGGCCTCACCGACACAGGCGATCTTCACACCGGAGAACGCGCGAGCGTCCAGACCGAACTCGGCGAACTTCTCCCACACCGCGCGCACCGCGTTGGTGGAGGTGAACACCACCCACTGGTAGCGCCCGTCGACCAGACCCTTCACGGCCCGTTCCATCTGGGCGGGGCTGCGCGGCGGCTCCACCGCGATGGTCGGCACCTCGATCGGGATCGCGCCGTGGGTGACGAGCCGCTCGCTCATCTCCCCCGCCTGATCCTTGGTGCGCGGGACGAGCACGGTCCAGCCGTAGAGGGCACGCGACTCCCACCACGACATCTTGGCGCGCTTGTCGACTTCCTTGCCGACCGTCACGACCAGCGGGCCGACGAGCTCGGACGCGGCGTTGTTCAGCGAGGCCAGCGTGGCCTCGATGGTGCGCTGCTGCCGAGTGGTGCCACGCACGGTGACCGCGACCGGCGTCTGCGGCGCCATACCGTGTTCCACCAGCGCGCTGGCGGTCTCGGCCAGGTGACCGGAGGTGGCGTGCAGCACCAGCGGGCCGGGGGCGGCGGCCAGCGCCGACCAGTCGACCTCGCCGCGCACATCGGCCTCGGTGTGCCCGGAGCCCAGCGCGATGCCCGCGTAGCTGGGCACGGCCGAGCCGTTGGGCAGGCCCGGCAGCACCTCGAACACCATGTGCGAGCGGGTGACGGCGTTGACCTCGTTGATCACCGAATCGGTGGTCAACGGGTCGCCGGTGACGATGCGGACCACGTCGTGACCGTTGCGCGCCTCGGCGATCAGCGTCTTGGCCACCTCGGCGGGTTCGCCGAGGGCGGGGCGCACGTCGACCGGGCTCTCGCCGTCCTCGCCCACCTCGACTGCGCTACCGATCAGGGCGAGCACGCCCTTGTCGACATCGGGGTCGGTGAACGCCAGCATCGCCCGCTCGAGCACCTCACGGGCACGTACGGTCAGCAGGGCCGGGTCGCCGGGGCCGGATCCGACGAAAAGGATCCGCCCTGGTTGCTTCTTGGTAGCTCGGCTGCTGCTCATCGGTTGTTCTCCATCGGGCTGGAATTAGTGAAGTCGGTGGGCGCCGGTTCGTCTGTGACGCTCAGCAATGCGCGAGCACCCAGGTCCAGCAGTTCGCGCGCCAGCGTGCGACCGAGTTCGGCCGCGTCTTTCGGCGCGCCGACGATCGAGGCGCGTAGGACATCGGAGCCGTCGATCGCGGCGGCACAGGCGCGCAGCGAGAGTTCGTCGAAGATCCGGCCGTCCTCGTCGATCGACTCGACGATCTCGGCGAGCGCTCCGATCGGTGCGGTGCAGCCTGCCTCGAGCTCACCGAGCAGCGAACGCTCGGCGAGCACCGCGGCTCTGGTCGCGGCATCGTCCAGACCGGCGAGTACCTCGATCAATTGCGGGTCGTCACTGCGGCATTCGACCGCGAGCGCGCCCTGCGAGGGGGCGGGCAGCATCTGCACCGGTTCGAGCGATTCGGTGATCTCGTCGGTGCGCCCGATCCGGCACAGGCCGGCGCGGGCGATGACGATCGCGTCGAGTTCGCCCTCGCTCACCTTGCGCAGGCGGGAGTCGATATTGCCGCGCAGCGGAAGGATGTCGAGGCCGAGGCCGAGTGCGCGCAGCTGCGCGGCGCGGCGCGGGGCCGAGGTCCCGACGCGAGCGCCGGCGGGCAGTTCGCCGAGCACCATGCCGTCACGAGCCACCAGCGCGTCGCGCGGGTCCTCGCGCGGCGGGATCGCGGCGATGGTGAAGCGCGGGTCCTGCGCGGTGGGGAGGTCCTTATAGGAATGCACCGCGATGTCGATGCCGCCCGCGGCGAGCTCGTCGCGCAGCGCGGAGGTGAACACCCCGACACCGATCTTCTGCACCGGATCCGAGGACAGATCGCCCGGTGTCTTGATGACCACCAGTTCGGCGGGCTGCCCCGCCGCGATCAGCGCATCACGGATGGTGCCCGCCTGTGTCAGCGCGAGCAGACTGCCGCGCGTGCCGATCCGCCACGGCGCACTGGGGCTGCCTGCGGTCACGGTGTCCTCTTCCTGCACTGTCGTGGTCATGCGGTTTCCTCCTGCGCATGCCCGAGCGGCGCTGCGTGGTTTCGCATGCTGCCTGTGTCGGGTCTTGACTCGGTCAAGCGTGACGGCCCATCGCCGAGGTGGCCTGCGGTGAAGTCGTCGGCCAGCGCGGACTCCGCCGCGGCGACCTCCATCGGCGCGGCAACCGCTTGTACCGCACCAGGTTTCAGTTCGAACAGCTCACGCAACGCTTCGGCGTAGCTGTCGCCGCCCGGAGTCGATGCCAGCTGCTTCACCCGCACGGTCGGCGCGTGCAGCAACTTGTCGACGACGCGGCGCACCGTGCGCGCCACCTCGTCGCGGGCCGGGTCGGCCAGGTCGGGCAGCCGTGAATCGAGGCGGAGCAGTTCGGCCTCCACCACATCGGCGGCACGCTGACGCAGCGCGGCCACCGTAGGGGTGACCTCCGCCATGCGTTGCCCGGCAAGGTATTTGGCGAGTTCGTCGGCGACGATGACGCGCGCGGCGGCGGTGTCGTCGGCCGCGGCTCCCGCGGCCGGATCGCGCTGCAGCGATTCGATGTCGATGACGGCGACGCCGGGCAGGCCTGCCACGGCGTGCTCCACATCGCGGGGCAGGCCCAGATCGCAGAAGACCAGGGGACGCTCGGCGGCGTCGGTGCGCGCCCGGCCCGCGAGCGCGCGATGGGTATCGGCCAGAGTCACCACGGACCCGACCGCGCCCGTACAGGTGATCACGACATCGGTACCCGCCATGGCCTCGGTGAGCCGCGACATCTCGACCGCCTCGGCCTCGACACCGTGCATGGTGCGCCCGGTTTCGGCGAGACGCTGTGCGCGTTCGAGGGTCCGGTTGACGACGATGATGCGCCCGATCCCGGCCCGCGACAGATGCGCGACGGCCAGCCCGCCCATCGCGCCCGCACCGACCACCACGGCGGTCCGTCCGGCGAGATCGCCCACGACACCGCGCGCCCGATCCAGCGCCACCGACACCACCGAGGCACCGGCCCGGTCGATCCCGGTCTCCGAGTGCACCCGCTTGCCGACCCGCAACCCGTGCTGAGCCAGCTCGTGCAGAGTGCGCCCGACCGCCTGCTGACCGTCGGCGCTGGCGTAGGCGCTGCGAATCTGGCTGAGCACCTGCTGCTCGCCGACGACCATCGAGTCCAAGCCGCTGGCGACCGCGAACAGATGCTCGGCCGCGGCCTCGCTGTAGCGCACGTAGGCGTGCTTGGTGAGATCGCCCAGCGGCAGTCCGGAATGCTTGGTGAGCAGTTCGCTCACCTCGCCGAGTCCGCCGTGGAAGGCGTCGACGACCGCGTAGACCTCGACCCGGTTGCAGGTGGAGACGATCATCGCCTCCGACACGTGACTGGAGGCGAGCAGCCGATCCACCAGCTTCGGCCGATCGGCCTCACTGATGGCCACCTTCTCCAGCACCGACACGGGGGCGCTCCGGTGCGAAATCCCGACCAGCAGAACACTCATGACCGCACCTCGCCGGCGCTCTGTCCCGCCATGCGTGTCCGCACGCCGTGTCGCTGTTTAGCTCGCTGGCGCTCGCTCATGGCGTGATCACCGATCCCTTGGTGCTTGGCTCCGTTGCCGAGTGGGGCGTGGCCGAATGCGGCGCGGTACGCCGCGTCGGCCTGCCGCGGGCCGGTTCGACCGGTGCGGCATGGGTGAGGTGGTTCGGCGGCGGTACCCGGCGCGCGACGCGGCCGGAGCCGACCTCGGCGATCTCGGGCAGCGCGGGCGCGTCGTTGCGCGCGGCATCGAAGGACAGCATCTGCAGTTCCATCGCCAGGTCGACGCGGCGGACCTGGACATGGGCGGGCGCGCGCAGTTCCAGCGGCGCGAAACTCAGAATCGACGGCAGTCCGGCGTCGACGAGCCGGTCACACACGTCCTGGGCGGCTTCGTCGGGCACGGCCACCACCGCGATCGTCGGCGTCAGCGCCGGGATCTGCGCGGTCAGCTGCTCGACATCGCGCACGACGAGACCGGCGTACGACTGGCCGATCACCGACGGGTCGTTGTCGAAGATCCCGACCACGGTGAAGCCTCGTACCCCGAATCCGCCGTAACCGACCAGCGCGCGGCCCAGATTGCCCGCGCCGATCAGCACTACCCGATGTCCCTGCGACAGTCCGAGCACATCTTCGATCCTGGTGCGCAACTTGGCTACGTCATAGCCGACACCCCGCACACCGTTGGGTCCGAGGAAGGAAAGATCCTTGCGCAGCTTCGCCGAATTGACACCCGCCGCGACAGCGAGTTCCTCACTCGATACGATGACTACACCCTCGTCGGCCAACCCGGCGAGAACCCGGAGATAGGTAGCAAGACGAGTCACCGTGGCCTGCGGAATGTCCCGCACAAGAGCCTTGCCGGAGACGCCACTCGGCGTCTCGTGCTGCTCTGTCACGTCGTCGGCTCCTCGTTCCGGGCCTGATCGCGGTCCGGTTCCTCTGTTTCGTTCACCGGTGTGGGTCGCTGCAATTACGAGAGCGCGACCGGTGCCATAGGGGCGGTACAAACCCGGCCACCGCCGCCGCGTGGAGCGGCGGTGCGGATTGCGTGTCACCACCGTAACCGCTTGTGCAGGCGTTCACAAAGTCGGTGAATTCGGCCTCATTTTCCGTCGCGACCAGCGATCCGGCTCAGGTCCGCCCGCAAACGGGGCTCATCGACGTCGAAATAGCTGTGTTCACGGCCGTTCAACAGGACCACCGGCAGGCGATCACCGTATTCGGCACGCAGTTCCGGCTCGCTGACCGCGGCTTCGTCGACGTCTACAGTGGCGACCGGGAGACCGAAATCACCACAGATCATCCGCAATTGCTCCAGTGCCGCGCTGCACATGCCGCAACCAGCGCGGGTCAACAGGGTCACCGTCGGTGTGGGATTAGTCATGAGCCCTATTTAATCCCCGAGCCCGCAGCGGGTTGTCGGTGCAGCCGGTTACTGTGGACATGGTTCGCGCGACTAGCGGAGGGTACTGGTGCCGGAACGTTCGAAGGTGACTAGGGCCGGATTCGTCGCAGGGCGATTCGGGGAGTTCCCTGCGCGGTGGCAGCCCAGCCGCCTCGGTCAGGAACTGCAGGAACAGTTCGCACGGCTGCCACGCAGCCCGTTCGGACCGAGCGAAGAAGAGCTACGCGCCAACCTGGCCGGCGAGGCCAGTGCCGACGCCGCGCTCGAGCTGCACGATGCCGAGCTCGCCGAGCAGGGCGGCGACGCGGGCCCCGAGGTCCCGCGCGACCTCACCGCCGCGGCGTTCTTCGACGTCGACAACACCCTCGTGCAGGGTGCCTCGATCGTCCACTTCGCCCGTGGGTTGGCCGCGCGCAAGTACTTCAAGACCTCCGACCTGGTCGATGTCGCCTGGAAGCAGGTGAAGTTCCGGGTCACCGGCAAGGAGAATTCCTCCGACATGGTCTCGGGCCGGGAGAAGGCGCTCAGCTTCATCGCGGGCCGCCCCACGGCCGAACTCGCGGCACTCGGCGAGGAGATCTACGACGAGATCATCGCCGACAAGATCTGGCCCGGCACCCGCGCGCTGGCCCAGATGCACCTCGATGCCGGTCAGCAGGTCTGGCTGGTGACGGCCACCCCGGTCGAGCTGGCCAATGTGATCGCCAAACGCCTCGGCCTGACCGGCGCCCTCGGCACGGTCGCCGAGAGTGTCGACGGCAAGTTCACCGGCCGCCTGGTCGGCGACATCCTGCACGGCCTCGGCAAGGCGCACGCGGTGCGCACCCTCGCCATCCGCGAAGGGCTCAACCTCAAGCGCTGCACCGCCTACTCCGACAGCCACAACGATGTCCCCATGCTGTCGCTGGTCGGCACCGCTGTCGCGATCAACCCCGACTCCGATCTGCGCGAGGTCGCGAAGAACCGCGGCTGGGAAATCCGCGATTTCCGCACCGGCCGCAAGGCAGCCAAGATCGGCGTCCCCACCGCACTGGCACTCGGCGCGGCGGGTGGAGCGGTAGCGGCTGTCGTAGCCCGCCACCGCGACAACTAACCCAGAACCACGTTCCGGCGCTTGGCCAGCAGCTTGTAGAGGGTTTGCTGGATGGTCTCGCGGACCTGGTCGGTGACCTCGAACATCGTCATCGGGTCATCGGCCTCTTCCGGCTCGAACGCCGTGGTCGCGATCGGCTCACCGAATTCGATGTACCACTTGGACGGCATCGGCACCGCGCCCAACAGCCCCAGATGCGGGAACAGCGGCGTCACCGGGAAGTACGGCAGCCCGAGCAGGCGGGCCAGCGGCTTGATATCGGCGAGTTTGGGGTAGATCTCCTCGGAACCGACGATCGAGACCGGAATGATCGGCACCCCGGCCCGCACCGCCGCCGACACGAATCCGCCGCGCCCGAACCGCTGCAGCTTGTACCGGTCGGCGTAGTTCTTTCCGACGCCCTTGAACCCTTCCGGGAACACGCCGGCGATGTGCCCGGCGCGCAGCAGCCGCTCGGCATCGGGATGGCAGGCCAGTGTGTGCCCGGCCTTACGTGCCAGCGCGCCGAGCAGCGGCATCTCGAAGATGAGGTCGGCGGCCAGCAGCCGCAGCGCCCGCTGATGCGGATGCTTGTCGTGCACGGCCAGTTGCAGCATCAGTCCGTCGATCGGCACGGTGCCCGCGTGATTGGCGACCAGCAGCGCGCCACCCACGGCGGGGATGTTCTCGATCCCCGCGACCTCGACCCGGAACCAGTAGTCCGACAGCGGCCGGAGCGCGGGCAGGATCACCGATTCGAGCAGGTGCCGGTCGTAGCCGAACTCGTCGACCTGATAGTCGCCGGTGAGCCTGCGGCGCGCGAACTCGGCGGTCCGTTCGATCTGCTCGCCGACGGCATCGCGCACGATGTCGGTCAGCGACTTCGGCGGGCGGGCGGGCATTCCCGGTCGACGCTCGCTGAGGGAGGTGACCGGCATCGCCTGCGTCGGCTGGTCCGGCCATCGCCGTGTCTGCGGTCGCTGTCGGGTCTCGACATTCACGTCGAGACGAATGACTTTCGCTCCCTCGTTCATGTACGCGCTCCTGTACCGGCCCCGATGAGGCCGAGCAGTTTGTGTTCCGCGGCGTCGATCCAAGCCGGATCGAAGACGGGCCGCAACGCTGCGCCCGCGATGAAGTCATCGAACGCCTGGACCGTGGTCCAGCGTGGGGTGAAGCCGAGTTCGGTTCGCATACGGGTGGTGTCGAGCCCGCAGCCGAAGTAGAAATAGTCGGGTTGTTCGCCACTGAATCCGCGCATGATCGGGCCCATCAGCGAGCGACCGACCGTGCGGAAGACGAAAAAGGGAACCGGCGCGACGATGCGCCCGGCACGGCGGATCGCCTGCGACATGGCCAGCGCGCCGTCACCGGCGATATTGACCGTGCCACCGTGTGCACGCTGCGCCGCGTGCACCAGCACCGCGACCGCGTCTTCCTCGTGCAGCAATTGCAGTCGGGCTTCGCGACCGAGAACGGTCGGGGTGATCGGCGAACGCAGATATTGCACGCCCCGATCGGCCAGGCGCGGACCGACAATCGGCGCGAAACGCAGAATCGACGCGGAAATATCGGGCCTGCGCCGCGCCATTCCACGCACCAGCGCCTCGATATCGATCATGTCGCGTGCGAACCACCCAGCGGGCGGAGTGCGCGCGCCCATTTCCTCGGTGAATTTCGCCGGATCCTTGGCACTGCAGCCGTACACCGCCGACGACGATCGCACGACCACACGGCGCACCGACGGCGCTTTCTGACAGACGGCGAGCAATTGCATCGCACCGAGGACATTGAGATCCTTCATCACCGCGCGACCGCCACCGGCGGGCGGACGGGTGAGCACAGCCGCGTGCACGACGGTGTCGACGTCGTTGCCCTCGACGACTTTGCGAATCAGTGGATTCCGGATATCAGCGCGCACGAACTCGGCACTACCCATTTTTCGCCGGAGCTCACGGCTGGGCGTCACGGTATCCACCGCGATGACACGTTCGACGCCGGGTTCGGCAGCCAGTCGTGCCGCGACATTGCCACCGAAGAAGCGGCTGGCACCCGTGACCAGCACAACTCTCGGTGCGTGTCGTTCCCGTGTATCGGAACTCGAACCTGACCCCACTCAAAGCCCCCTGCTCATCGTGTTTCGCGTACCAGAGTAGCCGCATTCGCGCCACTCGCCGTCACGATCTACCAGCTTTTAACACCGCCGACCCGTCCTCGACCAGTGAGCTTCACAAACCCGGGTATTTCACAGCGCGAGCCCGCCACCTCGAAGGTGACGGGCTCGTCGCGGTACGCAGGCTTACTTGCCGAGTTTGCGCCGCTGAACACGCGTGCGGCGAAGCAGCTTACGGTGCTTCTTCTTCGACATACGCTTGCGGCGCTTCTTGATCACAGAACCCATAGGGTTTCCTCGCGTTCTCTCTACTCGGCATACACACGCGGTGTTCACGTGCGTCGTTTGGCGTCCGCGCCGCCGGGGCAACCGGACACCACGAACGGTGCCACCGGCAGGCGGACACGAACCAGTTGTCCATGCTACCGGGGCACCCGAGCAGCAACGAAACCGCCCTTGTACCTGGCCGGACTACGTCATCCGGCGTCGAAGTACGACGTCTCCAGGTAGTCGTGCACCGCCTTCGCGTGCACTCGGAACGAGCGTCCGACACGCACCGCGGGCAGTTCACCCGAGTGCACGAGCCGGTACACCGTCATTTTCGACACCCGCATGAGATCGGCGACTTCGGCGACGGTGAGAAACTGCGTGCCACCGCCGATCACCGTTTGCGGGGTGGCGCCGACCCGCGGCGCGGGCGAACCCGAACCACCGCCCGACGCCGATGGATTACTTGACATTCTGTTCGCAGACATCATGGCACCATTGACCTCCGGCACGCCCGCGCCGCCGGCTTCCCCACCAGCGGAACAGACACGCACGTGCTTCTACGAGCTTAGCGGGACCAGTGGGATTACTGCGACGGGTGTGAGAAATCGGTTTTCAAACCGGGTACCCGTTTGTCACTCGTTCGTTGCGCCCTGTTCGGCGGACCGCTGCTTGGCCGCGTGCAGGGCCTCGGTGAACGTCGAGCGCAGCGCACCACGTTCGAGTTCGCGCAGTGCCGCGGCGGTGGTACCACCGGGCGAGGTGACCGCGGCGCGGAGCTCGGCCGCGCTCTGCCCGGTTTCGTCCAGCAGCGCCGCCGAACCGATCATGGTCTGCACGACCAGTTCGCTGGCCACCTCGCGGGTGAGGCCGAGGCCGACGCCCGCATCGATCATCGCCTCGACGACCAGGAAGAAATACGCCGGTCCCGAACCGGATACCGCGGTGACCGCGTCCATCTGCGCCTCGGGCACCGTTACCACTTTGCCGACGGCTTCGAGCATCTCGCCGACCTGCTCGAGCTGCTCCGGCTTGGCGTAGCGACCGGGCGATTGCACACTCATACCCTGTCCGACCAGCATCGGCGTGTTCGGCATCACCCGCACCACCGGGAAACCGGCGGGCAGTTTCGACTCCAGCCGGGCGGTGGAGACACCGGCGGCCAGCGAGACGAGCACCTGATCGCGACCGTTGTCGAGGTCGGCCTTGGACAGATCGGTGAGCACCGAGTCGACCACCCCGGGCTTCACCGCGATCACCACGATGTCGGCGCCCTCGACGGCGTCGGCGACCGAACCGCTCACCCGCACCTTGAAGCGCTCGGCCAGCTGCGCGGCGCGCGCGGCGATCGGCTCGACCACGACCAGATCTTTGGTCGCCCGACCGGATTCGAGCAATCCGGCCACCAGCGCCTCACCGATCCGACCGCCACCGACCACCGCAATTCTCGTCATGAGGACAAGGTTAGTTGGCCCGGTGGCTTCAGCGTGCCGCCGGGATCAGCGCCAGCTGGCGACTCTGGGCGACGACTGCACCGGTCGAGTCGATGACCAGGTGGTCCTCGTCGAACATCCGCTCACCGACCTCACGGGCGGTCGCGATGACGCGCAGCCAGCCGGGCGCGGGGACGCGGCGCAGATACGTGGTCATCTGCACGGTCGGCGACCACCCGAAGTGGCCGAGGTTCATCGGCACCGGCGGGCTGATGTCGGCGGCCATCATCGCGAAGGCGGCGCGCGCCCGCGGATCGGCTTCGTCGCCGTCGAACGGGCGGATCCACAGCCGCAGCCGGGGCGGGCCGGTCTCGCCGCGCAGGAATTCACCCCAGGTCGGGTCGATCACCATGTGGGCGCCCTGGCTGACGTGCACGATCTTGCCCATCGGCGAATCGGCGGAGTAGCGGAACGCCTCGTCGACCGGCTCGGCGGGCATGTCGGTGTCGGGGCCGCTCCAGCGCGTCTCGGCGGAGTCGAGGTGGCCGAAGGTGAACGCGGTCCGGACGAGGGTGCGGCCGTTCTGGATCAGGTCCACGTCGGCCAGGCAGATCTGGCGGCCCTTCTTGCGGATGTGCACCGCGTATTCGACCTCACCCGGGTCGGGGGCGCCGAGGAAGTCGGTGCTGGCCGCGATGGGCGCCATCCGGGCGAGCGATTCGTCGGCCTCGGTGAGCCAGCGGGTCGCCGCGGCGGCGGTGGCCGCGACCATGGTGCCGCCGTGGACTTTGGGGCCGATGGTCCAGGTGGGCGCGATGACGCCGGCGTAGCGGCCGGTCTCGGCATCGGTGGTGGTGAGCTCGGTCAGGTCGAGGACCTGGCTGAACGGCGCGTCGGTCGCGAGTTCTCGCGTCATCGTCACTCCTGGTCGAGGGGCACACAGCAATTCGTACAGCGTACAAGCATGGTGGGGTTCGAAGTATTCCGCGCTGGGCCGGGGGCGGGATGCGAGCGGTGGTGACGCATCAGGGTGACCGAATCCGGATAGCTGAGAGCTGTGTGTGGAGCGCCGGCGCGCTCGAGCGGGGCCCCGGGTGCCTTCCGCTACGGCAGATCGGCGTGGCGAGGTTGGGGGTCAGGGGTCGCGCCGGTGAGGTGGCGGCGGGCGAAATCGAGGGTGCGCGCCAGCTGGGTGGAACGTTCGGCGGTGGTTCGCGCGTTCTGGGTATTGATCTCGGCGACCGCGTGGCCGCGAAAACCGGTGTGTATCAGGTGTTCACACAGTTGCGCGCAGGGCTGGGTGCCGTCGCCGGGCACCAGGTGCTCGTCGTGCGCGGCGCCGCGACCGTCGGCCAGGTGCAGGTGGACCAGGCCCTCGCCCATCCGGCGCGCCAGCTCGAGCGCGTCGGCGCCCGCGGTCGCGGTGTGTGAGAGGTCGAGGGTGTAGTGGTCGAAGCCGGTGTCGGTCGGATCGAAGGAAGGGCTGAACGCGCTCACCGCGCGGCCGGGACCCGCGCGCCGTTCCAGCCTGCGCACCGCGCCGTCGCGGAACAGGGTGTCGGCCCGCATCGGGAACATGTTCTCCACGGCCACCTTGACCGGGTGATGCGCCTCGAGCTCACCGACCTGATCGGCGAAACCCCGCGCGTAGCGGCGCTGCCAGCGAAACGGCGGGTGCACCACCACGGTGTCGGCGCCGAGCGCCTCCGCGGTCCGCACGCTGCGTTCCAGCTTGGCCACCGGGTCGGCGCCCCAGACCCGTTGGGAGATCAGCAGACACGGCGCGTGCACGGCCAGCACCGGGACGCCGTAGCGCTTCGCGTAGGACTGCACCGTCGCGATGTCCTGGCTGGCCGGCTCTGCCCAGACCATCAATTCCACACCGTCGTAACCCAATTCGGCGGCATAACGGAACGCCGCCTGCGTGTTCTCCGGATACACCGAGGCCGTCGACAGCCCGATCGCGATGTCCGCCCGTGCGTTCCCCACAGCCCACTCCCTGTATTCAGCTGGTACTGAGGAGAAAGGCTAGCGGTCCCAGCGTCACGAAGACGCCTACGACGACGGCGATCACGGTGCTGAAGATGTCGTCGGTGCGGCGCAGGATGCGAACCAGCGCCACCAGACCGAGGATCACGACCGTCGCCAGCGCCAGCGCCACCAACGCCATCGACTCCCACAAGGTCTCGAAACCCTTGAACAGCAACATTCCGGCGACCGCCGCGCCCGCGCTCTGCGCGCCCAGGATCATCCACTGGCGGCGGTTGGCGTTGTCGCCGTCGCCGCGCGCCATGCTCGATACGCGCGCGGCACGGCTGGCCACCGACCCGCCCGCCCGGTTACCCGACAACCTGCTCGCGGCCCGCGACTCGGCGACGCTGCCGGTCCTCGACTTGGCCCGGCTCGCCACCTTCGCCCTCGCCCGGTCGGCCAGGGTCACGGCGGCCGCCTTGGTCGCGGCGCGCCTGCTCGCCCTGGTCGGCTTGGGTTCGTAGTCGTCGTCGTAGTCGTCATCGTCGAAGGCCGCGTCGTCGTACTCGGATTCGGCGTAGTCGGCGTCGGAGTAGTCGTTGTCGACGTAATCGCGGTCGACGTAATCGGACTCGGCGTAGTCGTCGGTGTCCTCGTCGTCGACCTGATCGGCGCCGACCCGGTAGACCTCGGTGTGCGCGTCGGCGTCGGGACCCCGATCGGCGCGCTGGCGCAGCAGGTCCCCGGCCACCGACTGCCCGGACACCAGCGGCTGCTCCTGGCTGACCGGCGACCACGCGGCCGTCGGGAAACCACCGCTCTCCGGCGCGGGCGCGTTCTTGTCCGGACGATGCCTGCGCGCCGACCACGACGGCAACCCGCCGGACTTCGGCTCGCCCCGTCGGCGATCCAGCGAGGGGCGCTGATCCGCGCCACGGGCCGGCGGGGCGTCGGTGCCCGGCGCGAGGTTGTAGGCCTGGGTGGCATCGGCGCCCGGCGGCGGAAATCCGTTGAAGGCTTGCGCCGCGTCGACACGACCCGGCGCGGGCTGCCCGTTCAGCCCGGGGGCGCCGTTACGCCCCGCCCCGTTGAAACCTCGCGCGGGCTCGGCGCCCGGCCGCCCGTTGACCGGCTGACCGTCGAAAGACTCGCCCGGTCGCCCGTTGAAGCCCGACGCGGGCCTGCCGTCGAAAGACTCGCCCGGCCGGCCGTTGAAGCCCGGCCCTGGCCGGCTGTCGAAGGACCCGGTGCCCCGATGCTCGTCGAAGCCCGATCCGGCCTGATTGTCGAAACCGGGCCCGATGTCGGGGAGCGCGTCCAATCCACGCGACTGCCCCGGTCTGCCCATGAATGCCTGTGGCGCGTCGATGCCCGCCTCGTAGAGCGGCGCGTCGAACGACGGGCGGCCCGGCGCCGGGCTCGCCTCGATGGCCTCTTCCGCGGCTTCGGCGGCTCGCCTGCGCGCGGCCCGGCCACCGGTGACCGGCGGCGGTTTCGGCGGCTCGGCGTACGGGGCGGCCTCGGGCTCATCCGGGCGATGCCGTCTGCCCCCGCCGACGGCGGGCAGCGCACCGGAACCGAACATCTCGGCGATACCGGGATCGACCGGCTGCGTGGGACCGCCGGGAACACCGAGGCGACCCGGACCGCGGCCTCCCCCACGAGAACCAGCATCGCGCGCCTCGGCACGGAACGGCCCGAACGGATCGGACGACGGTCGCGGTTCGGCGAGTCCGAGTGGATCGCGCGGATCGGGCGCGGAGTACCCCGCATCGGGGTCGAATCGGGTGATCGGGCCCGACATCGGCGAGAAGGCCGGTTCGGCCGGACCGGGCGGCGGGTAGGGCGCGGGCTGGTAACTCGCGGGCGGTTCGTAGCTCGGCGCGGGCTCGGGGGCGTAGGTCGGCGCCGGGACATAAGCGGGCGGGGGTTCCGGCGCGGGCGGCGCGGGCGCGGCGTGCGAGTTCGGCTTGACCGCCGCGTTCTCGCCGGTCAGATCGTTGACCGAGAGTCCGCGCCCGCTGCGCCGTCGTCGTCCACCGCCACCGGAGGAAGCGGGCGCGGCCCCCTGCGCGGCGTTGCGCGCCAGCAGCTCAGCCACCGATAGCTGTTTAGAATCCTCGCTACTCATGCCGACTCCACTTCCGCGACCGGCGTGACCGGCGGCACCGCGGCCGGTCCACCTCCGTTGGGCTCGGAGTCCAGTTTGCGCAAGATGAGGCCTTCGCGCAGCGCCCATGGGCAGATTTCGATGCTGTCGAGCGATAACGCCCGCATACTCGCCTCCGCGACCAATGCGCCGGCCACCAATTGCTGGGACCGATCCGAACTCACGCCTTCCAGTTCCGCGCGGTCCGACGCGGTCATCCGGGAGATGAACGCGATCAGCTGGCGCAGACCGGAGCTGGTCAGTGTACGTCGCACCCGCGGACCGGCCGCCGAGGGTGCCGCGCCGGTCAGCCGGGCCAGCGAACGGAATGTCTTCGAGGTGCCCACGGCCAGGTCTGGCCTGCCCGCGTCGATCATCGTCTTGGACGGGACGACCAGTTCGGCGTCGAGCCAGTCGCGCAGGACCGCGATCTTGCGCTTGCCCGGCGGGTCGTCGCGCAGCCACTCCCTGGTGAGCCTGCCCGCGCCGAGTTGCAGCGACAGCGCCACATCCGGTTCCTCGTCGCCGCCGTTGGACAGCTCCAGCGAACCGCCGCCGATATCGAGATTGATGATCCGGCCCGCGCTCCAGCCGAACCAGCGGCGCACCGCGAGGAACGTCAGCCTGGCCTCGTCGTCGCCGGAGAGCACCTGCAGATCGACACCGGTCATCGCCCGGACGCGGGCGAGCACTTCCTCGGAATTGGTCGCCTCGCGCAGGGCAGAGGTGGCGAAGGGCATCAGCTCCACGCACTTGGAATTGCGTGCCAGATCAGCGAATTCGAGGATGGTCGCGATCAGCCGCGCCTCGCCCTCCTCGGTGATCCGGCCCACCGAATCCATGCTCTCGGACAGGCGCAACGCCGACTTCGTCGAGCTCATCGGCATCGGGTGGCCACCACGATGGGCGTCCACCACGAGCAGGTGGACGGTATTGCTTCCGACATCGAGAACACCAAGCCGCACACGAATACGGTACTTGGTGATCCGGTACAGCAGGCCAGGCGACTGAACTGTTAGCGTCACGAGTTGTGACCGAAGGCGCATCTGGCACCGCGGAGACCGGGCTCCGACCTGGGCGGAAGATCGACCCGACCCCGGAAGTCGAGCTCGACTTTCCACGGGAGTGGATCGAGTTCACCGATCCAGCAAACGACGAGCACCAGATCGTCGCCGATCTGACGTGGCTGCTGTCGCGCTGGACGTGCGTGTTCGGCACGCCTGCCTGCCAGGGCATCATCGCCGAACGCCCCGACGACGGCTGCTGCTCCCACGGCGCTTTCCTGGCCGACAAGGACGATCGCAAGCGCCTCAACGGTGCTGTGAAGATGCTCACACCCGATGACTGGCAGCTGATGGGTGAGGCCACCGAGAACGGCAAGGTCGTCAAGAAGGGTTACCTCGAACTCGACGAACTCGAGGACGAACCCGCCCTGCGCACCCGCCGCTTCGACGGCGCCTGCATCTTCCTCAACCGTCCCGGCTTCGCGGCGGGCCCCGGCTGCGCGCTGCACATCATGGCGGTGCGCAAGGGCATCGAACCCCTGGAAGTGAAGCCCGACGTGTGCTGGCAGCTACCGATCCGGCGCACCCAGGACTGGGTGGAACGCCCGGACGGCGAGCAGATCCTGCGCACCGTGGTCACCGAATACGACCGGCGCGGCTGGGGACCCGGCGGCCTGGATCTGGATTGGTACTGCAGCGGCTCTCCCGACGCCCACGTCGGCGCGAAGCCGGTCTGGCAGTCCTACGGCCCGGAACTGCGTGAGCTGCTCGGTGCGCCCGCCTACGACGAACTCGCCAAACACTGCCGTCGGCGCGAGGGCCTCGGCCTGGTCGCGGTGCATCCGGCGACGGTCGAAGCCGAGCGGATGAACCCCGAACCTCACAGATCGAATCACGCGGAGTGAAAGCCTCGTAACCATTCGGTTCATCTGTAGGTCGTGCATCCGTCACCGAACTCGGGTTGGATAGCTGTTCATGTCCAAGAAAGCGATCTACGCAGCGACCCTCGCGATCGGCGCGACCCTCTCCATGACCGGCCTGGCCAATGCCGAACCGAACGGTGATCCGGCCGCGTACGCGGACTTCACGGCCGACTTCGTGAACTACAACGACCCGGCCGCGATCGACGCCGCCAAGAACGGCAAATACATCATCATCAGCACGCAGGGCACCTCCTCGCCCATCGGCTGCCGCGGCAACGGCGCCGACGTGCCGATCTACGACTGCAAGCAGTTCGACGGCGTGGAAGTGGTCGCCCTGAAGAAGATCGACACCCCCCTCGGCACCGCATGGAGCGTGTTGTAAAAGTCCTCCCGCTCGTCAACGAACGAAAGGTCCCGTCGGAAATCCGACGGGACCTTTTCATTGAGCCCTGGTCTGGCGAGTACATGGGTAACTCACCGGGTACGAGCGAACGCGGCGAGCACCCTTACCGCAGCCGCACACACGTGTCTCCCCGCGCCTGGATCTGGCTGGAGTCGCGGGGAGGCGGTCAAGCTTCGAGCTTGTAGCCGAGTCCTCGCACAGTCACCAGGTGTTCCGGCTTGGCCGGGTCTGCCTCGATCTTCGAGCGCAGTCGCTTGACGTGCACGTCGAGGGTCTTGGTGTCGCCCACATAGTCGGCGCCCCAAACCCGGTCGATCAGCTGGCCGCGGGTCAGTACGCGGCCGGAGTTGCGGAGCAGATACTCGAGGAGGTCGAACTCCTTGAGCGGCAGGGTGACCTGGCCACCGTTGACGTGCACGGTGTGGCGGTCCACGTCCATCCGCACCGGTCCGGCCTCGAGGACGCCGTTCTCGCTACCGGAGTCGAGCTCGTCACCGGCGCCGCGGCGCAGCACCGCCCGGATCCGGGCGATCAGCTCGCGGGCCGAGTACGGCTTGGTGACGTAGTCGTCGGCGCCGAGTTCCAGCCCGACGACCTTGTCGATCTCGCTGTCGCGGGCGGTCACCATGATCACCGGCACGCCGCTGCGCGTGCGCAGCTGCTTGCACACGTCGGTGCCGCTCATGCCGGGCAGCATCAGGTCCAGTAGCACGATATCGGCGCCGGAGCGGTCGAATTCGGCCAGCGCGGACGGGCCGTCGCCGACGACGGTGACGTCGAAGCCTTCCTTGCGAAGCAGGAACGCCAGCGGCTCGGCCAGCGAATCCTCGTCTTCGACGATCAACACACTCGTCATCTGCGTGCCTCCACACCGTTCGTTCGTCCCGCGAGAGTGCGCGGGACGGTGGTTTCTCTCGTGGTGGACTCCGGCGTCTGTTCCGCGTCCTCGTCCCCATCGGTTTCCAGATGGGCGGGGATGCGCAGCGTGAACGTCGAGCCGGTGCCCAGTTTGCTCCACAGGGTGATTTCGCCGTTGTGGTTGGCCGCCACGTGTTTCACGATGGCCAAGCCGAGCCCGGTGCCGCCGGTCGAGCGGGAGCGGGCCTTGTCGGAGCGGAAGAACCGCTCGAACACCCGTTCCTGGTCTTCCTTGGCGATCCCGATGCCTCGATCGGTGACCGCCATCGCGACATGATCGCCGCGCAGCGACCGGCTCACCGACACATGCGAACCCTGTGGTGAATACGCGATCGCATTCTCCACCAGATTCGACAGCGCGGTCACCAGCAACGTTTCGTCGCCGAGCACTTCCAGCCCGCTGGGCCGGTCGGTGCTGACGGTGATGCCCGCGGCCTCGGCGGCGGTGCGCGAGCGGTCGACCGCCTGCTGCACCACCGTGTCGACGTCGACCACGGCCAGATCGGGCAGTTTCTCGGCGCCCTGCAATCGCGACAGCGCGATCAGCTCGGTCACCATCTTGCCCAGGCGCCGGGATTCGCCCAGTACGCGGGAGCCGAAGTGCCGCACGGCCTCGGGATCGTCGGCCGATTCCAGCATGGCCTCGGCCAGCAAGCTCATCGCGCCGACGGGGGTCTTGAGTTCATGGCTGACGTTGGCGACGAAATCGCGCCGCGTCGCCTCCATGCGGGCCTGCTCGGAATCGTCGTCGGCGAACAGCACGACGAAGCTGGTTTCCTCGCGGGAGAGTTTGCGGGCCACACCACGCACGGCGATCCGGCCGCGGCCGGGTAGCGGGTTCTTGGCGGTGAGGTCGTATTCGGCGGATTCGCCGGTCGCGAGGACCTTCTCCACCGCGGCCCACGCGCGTTCGTCGAGCAACCGGTTGCGGACCAGCCCGAGTTCCTCGGCGCGCGGATTCACCAGCACCACATCGCGGTATTCGTCCACCACGGCGATGCCGGACTCGGAGGCGAGCACGATCAGGTCGAGCACCTGCGACATCGTCAGCCCGGTGTCTTCCTGGGTACGGGCGGCCTGCCTGGCATTGACGAACGGGATCAGCAGGCCACCGACTGCCAGCCCGACGACAGCCGCGAGGACTGCCAACAGCACGGCCTGCGGAACACTCACAAGATTGATCGTACGAGTGCGGAGCGACATAACGTCGGCGGGTCGACGAAGTTTCGCGCAGGTCACAGGCACTTGGCATGGCGTTCTTTTGCCGTTCACCCAGCAGGCACCTGGACCTTCGCCGGGCGTGTCAGCCGGGCGGTTCGCCGTACATCGCGGTGGTCACCGCGGGCCCGTGCCGGTCGACCCATGCGCCGAGCGCATAAATCGGAACGAGCAGATCGCGGCCGGCTTCGGTGAGTTCGTACTCCACTCGCGGTGGCGCTTCGGCATACCGCCGCCTGCGTACGAGCGTCATCCGCTCCATCCGCCGCAACGTCTGGGTCAACATCTTCTGGCTGACCCCACCGGCCCCCGTCAGAAGTTCGCTGTGACGTTGCGGACCATCGCGCAACAGGTACACCACCACCGGCAGCCACGAGTTCGCGAACAGGTCCACCGCCATGCGCGCGGGACAGTCGGCCTCGTAGTCACCGTAGGGCGGGTATTGCACCGGTTCAGCGGCGGTCATGGGTACCAGCGTGCCACCGCCGATAGGCACCCGCGGGTGCCTATCGGCCTTTCTAGCGTCGGTGTGGTCGATGCCACCGGGCTCGACACTGGCGACTCACGGGAGTTCTCATGCGTATCGGAATCATCGGCGCGGGCGCGATGGCGTCCGCGTTGGGCGGCGGCTGGGCCACGGCGGGCCACGAGGTGCGGATCGGGGCCCGCTCGGCCGACTCGGCGCGGGCACTCGCGTCCGAGGTCGACGCGATCGGTGGCGCGGGATCGGATGCCGACCGGGCGAGCAGGCCTGTGGTCGACGTGCGACCGGCGACGATCAGCGCGGCGATCGCCTTCGCCGAGGTAGTGCTGTTCGCGGTACCCGTGAGCGCGCTCACCGAACTGCTCACCACGCACGGCGCCGAGCTGGCCGGAAAGATCGTCATCGACTGCACCAACGCGTTCCTGCCCGACGAATCGGCGCCCGACGGCGTCACCGCGTTCGTCCTGAGCGAGGACGCGGTGGCCGAACGCATCGCCGCGGCAGCGCCGAAAGCCCATGTGGTCAAGGCCTTCAACCTCCTCGCCGCCGAGGTGTGGGCGGGCGCCGACCGGGTCTTCGACGGTGTGCGGTTGGCCGTCCCGATCTGCGGCGACGACGCGGCGGCGGTCCAGACAGTGGCCCGGCTCGCCGAAGACCTTGCTCTGCGACCGTTCACCGCGGGCGGCCTGCATCGCGCCAGATATCTGGAGGCGACCTCGGTCTTCACCGTCGGCCTCTGGTTCGCCGGCCTCGATGCCCGCGCGATGTTGCCTCCACTGTCGGCGGCCTTCGCAGTCGCCGACGCCTGACACGGGTCGCCGGGACGTTCAGGCGGCGATCCCCAGCCCCAGCGCCACAGCGACCGGCGCCAGGTACAGCACCGGGAACGCGACCGTCTTGTACGACCGCGCCCGCAGCACCGTCACCACCGCACCCGCGAAGTACAGGATCAGCCCGATCGCGGCGAGAACCCCGATCACCGGCACGAACAGGCCGATCAGCAGCCCGATCGATCCGAGGGCCTTGGCGATGCCCAGCGGTGTCCACCAGGTCTGCGGCACGCCGTATTCCACCAGCGGCTCCACCACGAAGGGGGCCCGGCGCAGCAGTGAGAACGCCGAGAACCCCACCCACAGTGCGGCGACGACAGTAACGATGACGTAGGCGGTGAACATGTGCGTAACTCCTTCGGCAACCGCGTGTTTCGCGGTATCTACCGAGGTGACGACACAGCCGGTACGAGTGTGACATCACCAGAAAGAACCGGCCCCACACCTTTCGAAGGTGCGGGGCCGGTTTCCGGCAAGGAGTTACTTACCGCCCTGATTGGCGACGGCGGCGGCGCCGGCAGCGGCGGCGGCGGGGTCGAGGTACTCGGCGGCCTTCACCGGACGCATGTTCTCGTCCAGTTCGTAGACCAGCGGAATGCCGGTGGGGATGTTCAAACCGGAGATGTCCTCATCAGAGATGCCGTCGAGGTGCTTGACCAGCGCGCGCAGCGAGTTGCCGTGTGCGGCGACCAGCACGGTCTTGCCGGTCAGCAGCTCCTTGGAGATGGTGTCCTCCCAGTACGGGACCATCCGCTTGACGACATCGAGCAGGCACTCGGTCTTGGGGACCTCGATGCCCGCGTAGCGCGGGTCGCCTTCCTGGCTGTACTCGTTGTCGGGCTGGATCGGCGGCGGCGGGGTGTCGTAGCTGCGGCGCCACAGCATGAACTGCTCCTGGCCGTACTGCTCGCGGACCTGTTCCTTGTTCTTGCCCTGCAGATCGCCGTAGTGGCGCTCGTTGAGGCGCCAGTCGCGCACGACCGGGATCCACAGCCGGTCGGCGGTGCCGAGCGCGTTGTCAGCGGTGCTGATCGCGCGGCGCAGCAGCGAGGTGTAGACGACATCGGGCAGGATGCCTGCTTCTTTGAGCAGCTCCCCGGCCCGCTTGCCCTCGGCGATGCCCTTGTCGGTGAGTTGGACGTCCACCCAACCGGTGAAGAGGTTGAGGGCATTCCATTCGCTCTCGCCGTGGCGCAGCAGCACGAGGGTGTAGGTCATAGGGGTCATTCTGACATTGCGGTGATGTCAGGCCCACTCCACCTCGTCGAAGCCGATGACGATCTCGTACGGCCCGCCCTTGACCAGCGCGTCGACCTGTAATCGTGACGCCACCGAGTCGACTTCGCGCACTACGGCGCACACTCCTTGGAACGGACCCTCCGGAATATGGACGACATCGCCCGGCACGTAGTCGGCAGCCACCTCATGGAGGCTACGCCCGCCGGTGACCAGGCCGAACGAACGCGCCGGGCGCATTGCCTGCCGGACCGAAGAGTCCTCACATCGCCTCAATCCGCGGCGGCCTCGACCGCTAGCACTCCCGCACCGACCAGCGTGGCTCCTTCGCTCAACGTCGACAGTTCCACCGACAGTTCCTCGACGAACTCGAGCCGCGCGTGCCGGGCGACGGCAGCGCGCAACGGTCCCCACAGCGGCTCGCCCGAATGCGCGAAACCGCCGCTGATCACCACCCGATCCACATCCAGTAGCGCGGCAGCCGACGAGATCGCCTGACCGAGAGCGGTTCCCGCACGCGCCATGGCGGCGAGCGCGATCGGGTCACCGCGATGCGCGGCCTCGGCGAGCTCCATCCCGCTCTCCCCTGCCCAGCCACGCTCCCGCGCCCAGCGCACCGACGACAGCCCGCTCGCCACCGCCTCGACGCACCCGAATCCCCCACAGGGACAAGCGGTGTCATCCCCGGGCACCACGATATGCCCGATGTGACCGGCGTTTCCCGTGCGCCCCACCACAACCCGGCCGTCGGCGATAATCCCCCCACCGACACCTGAGGACACCGTCATGGCCAGGCCGTTGTCCACCCCGCGCAACCCGCCCACCCGATGCTCGGCCAGCACCAGACAGGCGCCGTCGATGGCCAACCGCACCACCGCGTTCGGGAACAGCGCGCGCACGTGGTCGACGATCGCGAACCCGCCGCGCCACGCCGCAAGGTTCAACGGCCTGATCATTCCCGCGGGCACGTCGACCGGCCCCGCCGCTCCGATCCCGACCGCGCTCACCTCGTTGTCACCTGCCACAGCGACCAGAAGGTCTCGACATGCCGCCCATGGATCGTCGGAGGCAGCGGGGGCCTGACGCACCCCGTGTAGCCGGTAGTGCGGGTCCACAACTCCCGCAGCGAATTTCGTTGCCCCGATATCGAGCGCAAGCACCGCCATCACCACTCCTACCTCCCGTGCCGGGCCGCGTCGCCGCACACCTCGCCCGCACCCGATGTGAGTCATCACAACATGTGGCACGCGACACTTTGACTACTGGTCGGTACAAATCACAGGTTTTCGTTAGATACTTCGACACGGGTCGGGTCGTCTCGTTGGGCAGCACTACTGTTGATGAAGGAAAGCTGTGTCGAAAATCGCTGTATTGGTGTTGAGTCTGCTATCGGTAGGCTTGTTCGCCGCACCCGCGGGGGCGAACCCGCTGTATCCGACGCCTGATCCGGATCCGTTCTTCACCGCACCTGCCGACATCGCCGCGCTGGCACCCGGCGACGTCGTGCGCACGCGCCACATCGACACCTGGATGTACCCCGGCACCGAGGGCCACCAGGTCGCGTTCCGCTCCACCAATTCGGCGGGCAACGCGATCATGGGCATCACCACCGTGCTCATGCCGGTCGGCGTGAAGAACCCGCCGCTGGTGTCGTACCAGGCGCTGATCAACTCGATCGGCACCCGCTGCAACCCGTCGCAGTCGCTGTTCAACGGCGAGCTGCAGGACGCGCCCGGCGCCATGCTGCCGTTGGCGCGTGGCTGGGCGATCTCGGTGCCCGACTACCTCGGCCCGACGGTGGCCTACGGTGCGGCCAAGCTCAGCGGCATGGTCACCCTCGACAGTGTGCGCGCGGTGCAGAAGGTCGCCGAGCTGGGCGTCGGTAACTCGCCGGTCGCGATCGCCGGCTACTCGGGCGGCGGCATGGCCACCGCGTGGGCGGGCGCGTTGCAGCCCACGTACGCACCGGAGCTGAAGCTCGCGGCCGTGGTGTCCGGCGGTATCCCCGCCGATCTCGAACTGATGGCCGACGCACTGGGTTTCCAGCCGCACCCCGGCTTCGGTCTCGCCTTCGCCGCCGCGATGGGCATCGAGCGCGAGTACCCCGAGCAGGTGCCGGTGTCGGACCAGCTCAACGAGAACGGCCTGTGGTTCCGTGAATTCACCAAGGACGCGTGCCGTCGCTTCCTGCTGTTCCACGGCGCCCTGCGCAACGCCGAGCAGATGGCGGCGTCCAAGGAGCTGATGGGCAGCCAGGTGGCCCGTGGGGTGCTGCGCGAGAACAGCCTCGTGCACTTCCAGGGCGCGCCGACCGCACCCACCTACATCTGGCAGGGCAAGTACGACATCCTCACCCCGTACGCCCCGGTCGCCGAGACCATCGCCCGCTGGTGTGGTCAGGGTGCCCCGGTCCAGCTGAACACGGTCGAGATCTCCGAGCACATGACCGCCGCCGTGGCGGGTTTCCCCGACGCGTGGAACTACGTCGAGGCCCGCTTCCGCAACGAACCGGTCCCGACGAACTGCTGAGCTGAAACACGATGCCGGACAGGAACTTTCCTGTCCGGCATCGCTGTGTTCTCAGACCTTGTCGGCGTCGTCGATGATGTGCTCGAAGGCGCGCAGGTTCTTCAGCGACTCACCGCGCGAGACCCGCCACTTCCATTCCTTGCGAATGGATTCGGCGAACCCGAGCTCGAGCAGGATGTTGAAGTCGTTGTCGACCGCTTCGAGGATCTGACCGAAGATCCGGTCGAGTTCGTCGGCGGTGACCGACTCGGCGGACATGCGGCCCACCAGGTAGATGTCGCCGACATTGTCGAGGGTGTAGGCCACGCCGTAGAGGCGGCGGTTGCGGCGCAGCAGGTATTTGTAGACGCCTTCGAAGTTCTCGTCGGGTTTGCGGCACACGAACGATTCGATGCGGACACCGTGCTTGCCGACGGTCAGCATCACCGTGGTCTTCAGCTTGCGCTCGCCGGGCAGCACCACGATGAAGGTGTCGTCACCGTGGCGGGTGTACTCGATCTCGCGATCGCGCAGCGTGTCGTCGATAACCTGCGAAACGGCGCTCACCTGCGCACTCCCGTCCGGCGCCGCAACAGCGCCCGCGATCTGGCCTGCCTGGTCTCGCCCGCGTGCAGGGCGATGGGACCGCGTTCGGTGCGGAATCCGGCCATCGCGGCAGCGTAGCTGTCGAGCAGGCCGTCGGCGGTGTGCGCCCAGGAGAACCTGCCGGCGTGCTCCACGGCGGTGGCGCCCATGCGGGTGAGCCGGTCGGGATCGTCGAGCAGGGCGGCCAGCGCGTCGGCCCAGTCGGGGGTGCGATGCCCCGGCACGAGCAAGCCGGATTCGTGGTTGCGGACCGCGGTGCCGAGACCGCCGACGTCGGCGGCGAGGACGGGGGTACCGCTGGCCTGCGCCTCGATGGCGACCAGGCCGAAGGATTCGTTGTAGCTGGGCACGGCCACCACATCGGCCGCGCGATACACCTGCACGAGCTTGTCGGCGGGCTGCGGCGGCAGGAACGTGACCCGTTCGGCGATGCCGAGGTCGGCGGCCAGTTCGATCAGCGCGTCGGGCCTGGCCAGTCCGGTGCCGGACGGTCCGCCCACGATCAGCACGCGCAACTTGCGGCTCGGATCTCGGCTCAGGAGTTCGGCGGCCGCGCGCACGAGGACATCGGGGGCCTTGAGCGGCTGGATCCGGCCGATGAACGCGACGATCTGCTCGTCGGCGCGCAACCCGAGCTCGGTGCGCGCGGCGAGCTTGTCACCGGGCCGGTAGCGGGTCAGGTCGGCGCCGGGCGGCACCACGTCGATGCGGTCGGGCGAGGCGCCGTAGAGCTCGACGAGCTGACGGGCTTCGTCACCGGTGTTGGCCACCAGCCGGTCGGACTCGGCGATCACCTGCTTCTCACCGATTACCCTGGTCTCGGGTTCGGGAGTATCGCCCTCGGCCAGCGCGGCGTTCTTCACCGCGGCCAGGGTGTGCGCGGTGTGCACCAGCGGCACCCGCCAGCGGTCGCGTGCCAGCCACCCCACCTGGCCGGACAGCCAGTAGTGCGAATGCACCAGGTCGTAGTGGCCCGGCAGATGCCGCGCTTCCTGGCGCAGTACCTCGGCGGTGAACGGACACAGCTGGGTGGGCAGCTCGTGCTTGTCGAGTCCCTCGAACGGGCCCGCGACCACGTGGCGCACGATCACGCCGGGTGCGGCTTCGGCCACCGGCGGCAGCTCCGAGGAGGTCGCCCGGGTGAAGATCTCCACCTCGGTGCCCCGTTTGGCCAGCTCGAGCGCGGTTTGCAGCACGTAGACATTCATCCCGCCCGCGTCCCCCGTACCGGGCTGCGCCAGCGGCGAGGTATGCACCGACAGCACCGCGATGCGATGGGGCAAAAGATCGGGACGACGCTGGCTCACACCCTCCAGTGTGCACGCCGCGACGCCGCCACCGTTGCCCCTACCGGGTTCGGTGACGGCTGTCACAGCGTGTTCGTGAGTGAGTTCACGTCCTCGTCGTGGTCGAGCCTGCCCGATCCGCGGTCCGCGCGCGAGCGGATTTCGGCCCTCGCGTTCGGCCGTCACGAGCGGTGCAGCGCCGCCTCGAACACGGGCCACGATTTGTGCATGTCCTGCTCCCAGTAGCCCCACGAGTGAGTGCCGTTGGGGCGCATGTCCACCGTCGCGGGAATGCCGAGTGTCTGCAGTCGATCGCGCAGCTGCTGGGTGCACAGATTCGTGACGGCTTCGAGCCCGGCGCCGAACAGCAGCTGCATGGTCAGCTGCGCCGGGTCGCCCTGGGCGGCGGTGATGGTGTCGTACGGCCCGGGAATGCCGGTGCCGGAGGAGATGTAGACGTCGGTGCCGCGCAACGCTTCCGCGTGCAGGTAGGGGTCGTTGGCCGACCACGCGGGATCGGTGGGTGGGCCCCACATATTCGCCGCGTTGCCGAGCCTGCTGCCCACCACCGTCCGCACGATCGCCTGTCCGCGTGGATCACTCGTGCGCACGCACCCGCTGTAGGACCCGATCGCCCGGTACAGGCCGGGTTCGGCGAGCGCGAGCTGGAACACCGAGGTGCCCGCCATCGACAGTCCCGCGATGGCGTTGGCGCCGGTGCCGCCGAACTCCGCGTCGATCACGGGCGGTAGTTCCCTGGTGAGGAAGGTGGTCCAGCGCTGCTTGCCGAGCACCGGGTCGTCGGTTCGCCAGTCGGCGAAATAGCTTCCGGCCCCGCCGAACGGGATCACCACATTGACCTGTTTGTCCTTGAAGAACTCGACGACATCGGTGCGATCGAGCCAGTTGCCGTCGGCGCCTCCGCCGACCCCGTTGAGTAGATACAGCGTCGGCGCGGGCGCTTTCGGATCCGCGGCCCGCAACACCCGCACCCGGGTGACGATGTCCATCGCCGGTGAGTACACGCCCACATCGATGGTGCGATCGGGTTCGACCCGCTGATCCTCGATACGTGCCGCCCCCGGTTCGGCACCCGCGGGCACCCCGGCCACGACACCGGCCAACAAGCCCAGCACGGCCACTGCGACCCGTACGCCCACTGCCCGACCAAACATCATCGAACTCCGATCTCGACGCCGAATCCTCTTCTCCACATACGATCCAACGACATTCCAGAACGCTACACACGAATTCAGCGGAAGTCTGTGACGATTCCCAGAAGATTTTCCTGAATTCTGGACGTTCGATCCGATTGGTTAGCGAGAACAATCACAGGCCGATCACATCAGCGCGGCAGACCAATCACGCCGATCACTCTACCTGCGCAGGAGCCCGAATCGCCCGGCACGACCGGCGCTCCCGCCGACAGATATCGCCTGCGCGAATAGACCGACCGGACCTTTTCATTCGAGGCCGCGAATTGCGAAACATGACGCAACATGTCTGCAAACTTATTCGCATCACCGGAATCGGCGGTGAAGTCCGCACCGAAAACCGCAGGCAGGTCACGTCGGTACCGGCCGCCGCCGCGACCGGCGCGCGGGAACGTTCAGCCGACGCGCAGGGCCGCGGCGAACAGCGGCCAGGAGTGACGAAGATCCTCGCGCCAGTAGCCCCAGGAGTGAGTTCCGTTGGGGCGCAGGTCGACTGTGGCGGGGATGGCCAGGTCGTGGAAGCGGGTGGCGAGCTGCTGGGTGCACAGCGCGGTGACCGCGTCGAGCGCGCCGCCGATGATCAGCTGGTCGACGAGCTTCATCGAATCACCGTGTAGCCCCGGCCCGTCGACAGTGTCGAGCACACCGGGAAGACCGGTACCGGAGGAGACGTAGATCGCCAGGCCGCGCAGGCGCTCGGCGTGCAGGAAGGGGTCGTTGGCGGCCCAGAGCGGGTCGCCGGGTTGTCCCCACATGTTCACAGGGTCACCGTTCTGGCCGGAGACGACGGTGTTGACGATGGCATGACCCTGCGGACCGCTGGTGGAGACGCAGCCGCTGTAGGAACCGACCGCCTTGTACAGCGCGGGCGCGGCGAGCGCCAGCTGGAAGGCGGCGGTGCCCGCCATCGACACGCCCGCAACGGCATTGGCTCCGGTGCCGTGGAACTCACGGTCGATGACGCGGGGCAGCTCGCGAGTGAGGAAGGTGGTCCAGCGCTGACGGCCGAGGACGGGGTCGTCGGCCTGCCAGTCGGCGTAGTAGCTGCCCGCGCCGCCGATCGGCATCACGATGGTGACCTGCTTGCCGGCGAAGAAGGTGTCGGCGTCGGTGCGGGTGAGCCAGTTGCCGCCGTCGCGCCAGTCACCGGACGGGCCGACGCCGCCGTCGACGCCGTTGAGCAGATACAGGACGGGCGCGGTCGCCGAACGGTCGGCCGCGGGCAGCACCGCGACGGTCACCGGTTTCGCCATGGCGGCGGAGTGCACCACCAGCTCGACGACGCAGCCGGGACCGGGCTCGACGGAAATCAGCCGCGCGGCGTCGGTGGCCGGACTCGCTCCGGCGACCGGGGCGGCGCACACCATGACTGCCACGAGAGCCGGCACACATCGCGTCAAGACGCTCATGCGCCACCTCCATGCCCGGCCGTGGGACATGGCCGTCGAGCTTCAGAGTAGGTCGGCCTCACCTGCCCCGGACATGTTTCTGAAACATTGTCGATTCAGAGCAGGTGCGGGCTGCCGAGCTCACTCCAGAGCGTCGACAAACGCGCTGACCTCGGCGAGGAAGCGTGGCCGGTCCTCGATGAACAGCCCGTGCAGAGCGCCTTCCCAGAAGGAACCGCGAGCGTCAGGGGCATTGTCGAGGATGTACTGACCATTGGCCGCCGGGACCACCGGGTCATCGGTGCCGTGCAGCACCAGAACCGGAACATCCAGGGCGCGCAGGGTTTCGGTGTTGTCGATCGTGCGGTAGAACAGCGCCTTGCGCACCGAGGGCGGGGTCGCCAGACTGCCGCCGAACAACCGCTGCGCGTCGACGCCCTTGTCCGCGCCGGGCCCGGTATTGGCATTGCCGAACACCGAGAACGCCCGCACCGCCCGCCCGGCGGCCTCGTCGAACACGCCCGGAATCGCCTTCTCCATCGACGGCCCCGGTGCCGCACCGGGCACATCGCGCCCGATATGGGCGGGCGCGCCGCAATAGACGACACCGGCGACAGCCGAGGTGCCGTAGGTGGCGAGGTAGTCGGTGGCGACGATCCCACCATAGGACCAGCCCAGCAGCACCGCACCGGCGTCGACACCCTCGGCGGCCAGCACCGCGGCCACATCGCCCGCCCACGCCTTGGGGTCGTCGTAACCGGCGCCGGGGTCGTCGGAGTACCCGTGACCGCGCAGATCGACCGCGATCACCCGATAGCGCTCGGCCAGCTCGTCCGCGGCCGCCCCCCAGCACCGCAGATTCCCGGCCCACCCGTGCAGCAGCACCAGCGGCCTACCGGTACCGATCACCCGGTAGACGATCCTCGTTCCATCGGCACTGACAGCATCGCGAATAGCCATACCGACAGGTTAATCGGCGCGGTCACGAAGGATTCCCCAGCCGCGCACGGCCGCGGCGAACGCCTGACATCACCGTGATCGGAGCCATGGCGGCTGGGAATCCCGGGCGAATAAGATCGGCAAACATGAGCATTCGCACCGCTGTCGTCACCGGGGCCAGCTCGGGAATCGGTGAAGCCACCGCCCGGGAACTGGCGAAACAGGGTTATCACGTCTACGTCGGTGCCCGCCGGTTCGACCGCGTGCAGCGCCTCGCCGAGGAGATCGGCGGCACCGCCATCGAACTCGACGTCACCTCCGAGGAATCGGTGCGCGCGTTCACCGACGCCATCGACCACGTCGACGTGCTGGTCAACAACGCCGGCGGCGCGAAGGGCATGGCCGCGGTCATCGACGCCGACCTCGACGACTGGCGCTGGATGTGGGAGACCAACGTCGTGGGCACCCTGCGCGTCACCAAGGCGCTGCTCCCCAAGCTGATCGCGTCCGGCGACGGCCTGATCGTCACCATCACCTCCATCGCCGCCCTGCACACCTACGACAACGGCTCCGGTTACACCTCCGCCAAGCACGCCCAGGCCGTCGCTCACCGCACCCTGCGCGGTGAGCTGCTCGGCAAGCCGGTCCGCCTCACCGAGATCGCCCCCGGCGCCGTGGAAACCGAGTTCTCCCTGGTCCGCTTCGACGGCGACGCCGACCGCGCCGCCAAGGTCTACGAGGGCATCGATCCCCTGCACGCCCAGGACATCGCCGAAATCGTCGGCTTCGTGGCCACCCGCCCTCCCCACGTCAACCTCGACACCATCGTCGTCAAACCCCGAGACCAAGCAGGCCCCGGCTCCTTCGCCCGCCGCTCCTGAGTACGTTTCCCCAGTTCGGCACCACTTACTCCCCTCAAACGTGAGACTCGACACCTGGACTCGTCGGGTTCGCCGCCCGGCCCGTCGCACGACGCGACGAGCCGGGCGGTCAATCCGCGCGCGGGACAGGCGAATCCGGCGCGACAGCCGTTCGAGTGGCGAGAGTGGGCGTGGGAATTGATACTGGGAGCGGGCGGTTCGATCGTTGCTGCGAATTCGCCGCGATACCCGAACTGGCATTAACATCGCCGTTTGCCGTTAGCCAGCCCCTAGGAGTAGAAGTTCGATGCTCGGTATGAAGTCTGTTTTCAGTGGGTTCAAAGATTTCCTGATGCGCGGGAACGTCATCGACCTCGCGGTCGCGGTCGTGATGGGTACCGCGTTCACCGCGGTGGTCACCTCGTTCAGCAAGGGACTCATCAACCCGCTGCTCGCGGTGTTCGGCTCGACCAACGAACTGGGCCTCGGCGTCCAGCTGATCGCCGACAAGCCGGCGACGTTCATCGCGCTCGGCCCGATCATCACCGCGTTCATCGACTTCTTCATGGTCGCCGCGGTGCTGTACTTCGTGCTGATGCTCCCGATGAAGTCGCTGAAGAACAAGTTCGGCACCACCAAGGATGCCGAGCCCACCGAGACCGAACTGCTCATCGAGATCCGCGACCTGCTGGCCAAGCAGCAGGGCCTGAGCACCGACCAGGCCGTCGCGCTGAGCAAGGAACGCGCCAGCGAGTCCGTCGAGGCGTAGTCGCCTCCGATTCCCCCGTCCGGCCCACCGGACGCGAACGACCCCCCGACCGTCGAGTCGAGGGGTCGTTCGTTTCCGGTCGGGTTCAGGCGTAAGCCAGGGTCTTGGCAGGCCAGCGCGGGTGGTCGGGGTCGATCACGTAGGGGTGGGTGTGCTGGAAGTGCCGGGGGCCGACCTGAATCGCGTCGGCCAGGATCGCCGGGTCGACCGAGCCGAGTTCGTGGATATGGGTGATCTCGGCCGGGTCGTGGCGGGGCCACAGCCGGATCGCCGCGACGGTGCCGATGCCGGCGATGACGGCCAGGGTCGCCCAGGTAGCCGTGAAGCCGGCGGTGGTGGCCAGCCAGCCGGTGATCGGGTAGGTGATCAGCCAGGCGAGGTGGGACAGGGAGAACTGGCCGGCGAAGAGGGCCGGACGGTCTTCCGGTCGGGCGGAGCGGCGCAGGACGCGGCCCGTGGGGGTGAGGATCAGGGCGGTGCCGGCGCCGATGGTGGCCCAGGTGGTGAGGGCGGCGGGCCAGTGCCACTCACCCGTCGGCAGGGTCGAGAGAACGAGCGCAGCGGTCAGGCCGGTGAGCAGCACCGCCGCCCCGGTGAGCATGACCGGGCGTTCACCGCGGCGGTCGAGGATCTTGGGCAGGGTGAGCGCGATGAACATCGTGCCGAGACCGTTCGCCGCGAGCAGCAGCGCGACGCCGGACTGGTCGCCGCCCAGCACATCCCGCGCGTAGTTCACGGTGTTGACCATCACCACCGAGCCCGCCGCGGCGACCACCAGGTTCAATCCGAGCAGTCCACGCAGTCGCGGCGTCGCCGCGAACAGCCGCAGCCCGGCGGCGAGCCGCTCGGCGATCGCGCCGTCACCGACCGCCGCGTTCGGGATGCGCGCGGCCGTCACCAGGGCAACCGACACCGCGAAGCCGAGGCCGGTGCCGACGAACAGCCAGTGGAAGCTGATCAGGCTCAGGGCCAGCGCCGCCAGCATCGGGCTGAGCAGCGTTTCCATCGTCGCCGCGAGCTGGGCGGCCGACAGCGCCTTCGTGTAGTCGCGTTCGTCGGGCAGGATGTCGGGCAGAACCGCCTGGTAGGTGGGGGTGTAGGCGGCCGAGGCGATCTGCAGCAGCGTGATGAGCACGTAGATCTGCCAGATCTGGTCGACGAAGGGCAGGGCGAGCACGATCGCGCCGCGCACACCGTTGAGCGCCATCAGGAATTGCCTGCGCGGCAGCCGGCCGGCGTAGGCGCCCGCGATCGGCGCGACGGTGACGTAGGCGACCATCTTCAGCGTCAGCGCGGTGCTGAGCACGATGGCCGCGTTGCCGCCTGCCAGTTCGTAGGCGAGCAGGCCGAGGGCGACGGTGGTGAGTCCGGTGCCGAACAGGGCCGCGACCTGGGCGGTGAACAGCAATCGGTAGTCGCGGTGCGCGAACAGTGAGGTGCTCATGATGCCTGCCCTTCAAGGCTGCTTATCTGCGTATGAACGCAATAAGCAGCATAAGCCGAAAAGTATTCCCGGACCACCGATATCTTTTCCGGCTTGACCTCAATGACCGTTGAGGTAGGACGGTAGAGCGCAGCGGCGGCCGAGGGGCCGTCACCGACGAAGAGGAACGTCATGAGCGCCACGGTTGACCACGCCCGAACCGCAATCAGCCCGCTGCGGCTCGCGGTCGTCATCGGCAGTACCAGGGAGGGGCGTTTCGGTCCGACGATCGCGAGCTGGTTCGTCCGGCAAGCGGCCCTGCGCGACACCGTCACCGTCGACATCGTCGACACCGCCGGCATCGAACTGCCACACGCGTTCGGCGCCGCCACCGATCACCCTTCCGTCGCCGAAGCCACCGAAAAGCTCTCGCGCGCCGACGCGTTCGTGGTGGTGACGCCCGAGTACAACCACAGCTACCCCGGCACGCTGAAGAACCTGATCGACACCCACCACGCCGAATGGCAGGCCAAGCCGGTCGGCTTCGTCTCCTACGGCGGCATTTCCGGCGGACTACGCGCCGTGGAACACCTGCGCCCGGTCTTCGCCGAACTCCACGCCGTCACCGTGCGCGACTCGGTCTGCTTCCCGAATCCGTGGGGCCGATTCGACGACGCGGGCGAGCTGTCCGCGCCGAACGATGCCGACGCCGCCGCGGCGACCATGCTCGACCAGCTCACCTGGTGGGGCGAAGCTCTGCGCACCGCCCGCCTCGCCCAGCCGTACGGGAAGTGAGCGCCGTGATCACCACCGCCGAACCGGCCACCAGCCGCGCTCCGATGCGGATCGCCCTGGTCCTGGTGGTCGGCATGATCATGGCCACGCTCGATCAGACCATCGTGAACGTCGCCATCAACAAGTTGTCGATGGAGTTCCACGCGGGCCTGAGCACGATCCAGTGGGTCGCCACGGGCTACTCGCTCGCCCTCGGCGCCGTGGTGCCGACCTCGGCGTGGCTGGTCGGCCGATTCGGCGCCAAGCGGCTGTATCTGACGGCGATCAGCGCGTTCGTGGTCGGCTCGGTGCTGGCCGGGCTATCGTGGAACATCGAGTCGCTCATCGCTTTCCGATTGATTCAGGGCGCCAGCGGCGGGCTGTTGATGCCGGTGGCCATGACGATCCTGCTGCGCGCGGCCGGGCCCGACCGCCTCGGGCAGTTGATGAGCACGCTCGGTCTGGCCATTCTGGTCGGCCCCCTGCTGGGCCCGGTGATCGGCGGATATCTGATCGACGAGGTGTCGTGGCGGTGGATGTTCTTCATCAATCTGCCGCTGGGCGCGCTGGTGTTACTGCTGGCGGTGCGGGTGGTGCCCGACGACGCCCCGGAACCGCCGCGGGCGCTCGACATCCGTGGGCTGCTGCTGATGTCGCCCGGGTTGGCGCTGGTCATCTACGGCGTCACCGCCGCGGGCGAGAGTGCCGGATTCGCCACGCCCGCGGTGCTGGTGCCGCTGCTGGTGGGGGTCGGCCTGATCGCCGCGTTCGTGCGCCGTTCGCTGACCACCTCGGTGCCACTGCTGGATCTGCGCGTGCTCGGCAACCGGATCACCGGCACCTCCGCGGTGCTGCTGGCGGTGTTCGCCGGCGGCTACTTCGGTTCGATGCTGCTGCTGCCGCTGTACTTCCAGGTGGTGCGCGGTGAGTCAGCACTGGTGGCAGGCGCTTTGGGGATTCCGTTCGCCCTGGCATCGGGTGCGACCATGCAGGTGGCGGGCAGGCTGATCGACCGGATTCCGCCCGGCCGGTACCTGCCCGCGTCGATCACGGTGGCGCTCACCGGTTTCGTGCTGTTCGTGATCCAGCTCGACGCGGACGCGCCGTACTGGGCGCTGTGCCTGACGATGGTGCTGATGGGCGCGGGCGGCGGCGGGACTCTGATGCCGGTGATGACCACGGCGACCCGGCCGCTGAGCCGCGAGCAGCAGCCCGCCGGTTCGACGGTGCTGAACATGATCAGCACCACGTCGATGGCGATCGGGACCGCGGTGGCCTCGGTGACGTTGGGCGCGCTGCTCCCGGTGACGGGTGGCCTCCAGGCGCTCCACGCCATGACGGCGGACCAGCGGGCCGAACTCGCTCCCGCCCTGGCCGACGCGTTCCAGCACACCTATCTGATCGCGCCCGTCATGATCGCGCTGGCGCTCGTCCCAGCGCTGCTCCTGCCCCGACGCTAGGGGCCGGCGAGCCGTCGTGCCGTGGCGTTCGAACCACCGCGGCACGACGGCGCAGGTGCGGGATTATTCGGCGGGCAAGGCGGACATGGACTTCCATGTCGGCCAATCGAGGGCCCAGTCGTAGACGTCGCCGTCGGCCTGGGACAGCTCGATCGAGGTGCCGGTCACCTCCACCGGGTCGCCGTAGAGGGCGGTCGGGAAGTAGGCCTGGGCGTCACCGGGTGAGAGGTTGATGCAGCCGTTGGTGACGTTCGAGGAACCCTGCGCCGAGAGGGATTCGGGGTTGGCGTGGATGAATTCGCCGTTGTTGGAGATACGGACGGCCCAGCGTTCACGAACGTTGGTGTAGTACGGCGGATTCGACATCATGAAGTCCTCGTACTTCTCGGTGACGATGTGCACGCCCGAGCGGGTCACGTTGCGCGGCTCGTTGCCTTCGCCGTAGGACACCGCGAAATCGAAGATCGTGGCGCCGTCGCGCACCACCTGCATGCGGTGACTCGGCGCGTTCGCGATGACGATCTGACTGCGGCCGATGGTGAAGTCGGAGGTGACATCGGAGTCGCCGTAGGCGCCGCCGCCGAGGTCGACGCCGTAGAGCTTCGCGGCGACGTGCACGGTGGTACCGGGGGTCCAGTAGTCCTTCGGACGCCAGTGCACCCGCGAGCCGCCGTCGTCGGGCAGCCAGGCCCATGATCCTTCGGTGCCCTGGTCGGTGGTGACGGTGAGGGCCTTCTCCACGGCCGCCTTGTTCGTGACCGGCCCCGCGAACTTCAGGATGATCGGCGCCGCGATCCCGACCTCCTGGCCGTCGCCGATGTTGATCGTGGCCGGGATGGTCGACTGGGGGCTGATCGTGGTGAAGGTGGCGTCGATCGGGATCGGTTTCGCGTCGGCGCCGATGGCCGTACCGGCCCAGGTGTAGGTGGCGCCGTAGCCGAGCGGTTCGGAGACTTTGTAGGTGGTGCGGTCGGGGCTGAGCTGACCGGTGATCTGTTTGCCGCCGGCATTGGTGAGGGCGATCTGGTCGATCGTGCCGTGCGCGACCGTCACCGACACGGGCGCGACCGGATCCACATCGGTGGCTCCGGGGGTGGGCGCGATGGTGACCTGCGCCACCGGAGCCGCCTCGGCGGCCTCGCCCTGCCGGTCGACGGTGCACCCGGTGAGCACGACGAGCACCGCCAGCACGCTCACCGCAACCACGGATCGCCCGCCCCGAACGCCCACTTCACGCCTGTGCGCCGACGAATTACGCCGCGCGGTGACCCGCGCGCGCAACAGATCGGTTACCGAATGTTTGCTCACGCATCGAATGTACGCCGAGCTACCGACCCACACCCCGTGAGCGCGGTCTCACCGAGACCGCTACTACCGGTTGAGCCATTCCTCGGTGAAGGTGGCCTCGTTGCCGAGGAGTTCGATCAGGCGCTCGGAGATGGCCGCCTCGATCTTGCCGCCGAACAGCGGGATCTTCACCTCGATGGTGCCGTTGATGGCGGTGGTGGAGCCGGTGCCGCCGTCGGGTGCCATGGTCACCGTGCCGCGGACCACCGCGGGGGCGCCGTCGACGTGGGCCTCGAAGATGCCGCCGGTGCCGGTGTAGGTCTCGGTGCGCGGAATGATCAGGTCGCCGGGGCGCACAGCGGTGATGGCGGGCGGGAGCTGGTCGGCGGGGATGGACTGCACCATCTGGACGCGGACCTGGTCGCCGTCCACGGCGAAGGCGTCGAGCCGGGCACCGGGCCCGCCGACCTCGGCGATCCGGGCCTTCCAGTACTGCTCGTCGGAGTACGCGGCGCGCACCGCATCGACGGAATGCGTGTAGCCGGCAGTGAACGCCAGAGGTGTAGCCATGCTCGACACGGTACCGTCTGCGGACGTGCGTACAACACGGGTGGTGTCCTCCGATCAGCTGCGTGACCTGCTTGCCGATACCGGCGCGAAGGTCCGCGATTCGGTGCGTTTGTCCGAATTGACGACCTTGCGGGTCGGCGGGCCCGCGCTGCTCGCCGAATGCGCGAGCACCGAGGCCCTGGTGGCCACGGTGAAGGCCCTGGACGCGGCCGGTATCGCAGTGCTGCTGGTGGCGGGCGGGTCGAACCTGCTCATCGACGACGCGGGCTTCGACGGCGTGGTCGTGCTGGTCGGCACGACCGGCGTCGAGCTGGGAACCGACAATGTGGTGGCGGAGGCAGGCGCGAACTGGGACGAGGTCGTCGCGGCGACCGTCGCGGCCGGGCTGGGCGGGCTGGAGTGCCTGTCCGGGATTCCGGGTTCGGCCGGTGCGACACCGGTGCAGAACGTCGGCGCGTACGGCGTGGAGGTGGCGTCGCTGCTGCGCCGGGTGCGCCTGCTCGATCGCACGACCGGGGACGTGCGCTGGGCCGAACCCGCCGAACTGGGCTTCGGCTACCGGACCAGCGTGCTCAAGCACAGCGACGACGCGGTGGTGCTCGCGGTGGAATTCGCCCTGGATCCGAGCGGGATGAGCGCGCCGCTGCGCTACGGCGAGCTGGCGAAGGTGCTCGGCGCGGGCGACGGCGAGACGCGCCCGGTCGAGCAGGTGCGCGCCGAAGTGCTGCGCCTGCGGGCGGGCAAGGGCATGGTCCTCGAGCCGGCCGACCACGACACCTGGAGCGCCGGTTCGTTCTTCACCAACCCGGTCGTCACCGAGGAGCAGCTGCCGCGGGTACTGGCCGCGATCGCCGCGCACGTCGGCGACGACGTCAAGGTGCCCACCTATCCCGCACCCGACGGCACCAAGCTCTCGGCGGGCTGGCTCATCGAACGCGCCGGTTTCGCGAAGGGCTTCCCCGGCGACAGCGCCGCCGCGCGCCTGTCGACCAAGCACACCCTGGCTCTGACCAACCGTGGCACCGCGACCGCGTCCGACATCGTCGCCCTGGCCCGCACCGTGCGCGCGGGCGTCCAGGAAAGGTTCGGCGTGACGCTGGAGCCGGAACCGGTAACCGTCGGCATCGATTTATAGGACCGAGCACAGACAACCCACCTCTTCCCTCCGCCCGCACCCCAACCACGTAACGTGTTCTGCCATGGCACGCAGACTGGACTACTCGGCTCGCTACCCCCTGCACACCACCGAAGAGCTGTACGCAGCCCTCCAGAGCAGGGACTACTGGGAAGCCCGCGTCGCCGAAATGCGCAAGTACGCGCCCAACAACGAAGTGGTGAGCCTCGACGTCACCGACGACGGCATCGACGTGGTCCTGCACCACACCCTGCCCCGCGAGATGCTCCCCGAGATCGCCCAGACCGTGATGCGCAAGGACATGGTGATCACCCGCAAGGAGAGCTGGGGCCCGTTCGCCCACGACGAGACCGAGGGCAAGTTCTCCGCCTCGATTCCGGCCGGCCCCGGCAGCCTGACCGGCACCATCCGCCTGTTCCCCACCGACACCGGCGCCACCATGCGCTTCTCGCCCACCGCCAAGGTCTTCATCCCCATGGTCGGCCCGCGCCTGGAGCAGTTGATGCTGGTGAACCTGGTGGACCTGTTCCGCGCCGAGCAGGAAGAGACCCTGCGCTACCTGGACAATCAGACCGCCGACAAGTCGGTCTGACGCACCGGAGAGCCTCGACGCCCGTGGCCCCCAGCCGCAAGGCCCTCCCGCCGGTCGGCACCATCACCCGCGGCACCACCGGCGTCAACCGTTTGCGCCGCAGTGACCGCTGGCTCGTCAACGACGAACTCGTCAGCACGACACTGCGTGAATCCTCCAACCCCTTGGTCGTCGACCTCGGCTACGGCGCCGCACCGTGGACCACCTTCGAACTGGCCGCCCGGCTGCGCACCGTCCGCCCCGACCTCGAGGTGGTCGGCCTGGAGATCGACCCGGCCCGCGTCGTGGCACCCCGCGACGGCGTCCGGTTCGCCCGAGGCGGCTTCGAGCTGGCGGGCCTGCGACCGACCCTGGTCCGCGCGTTCAACGTCCTGCGCCAATATCCCGAGGACGCCGTGCCCGACGCGTGGTCGCGCATCCAGTCCAACCTGGCACCCGACGGACTGCTCGTCGACGGCACCTGCGACGAACTCGGCCGCCGCTGCGCCTGGGTCCTGCTCGACCGACACCGCCCCCTCTCCCTGACGCTGGCCTGGGATCCGTTCACCGTGGACCAGCCCTCCGACATCGCCGAGCGCCTGCCGAAAGCGTTGATCCACCGCAACATTCCCGGCGAACGCGTGCACACGCTCCTCACCGCCGCCGACCGGGCCTGGGAGCGTGCCGCGGCCATGGCGCCGTACGGCCCTCGCATCCGCTGGCGTGCGGCGGCGGAGATGCTGCGCGCCAGCGGTTTCCCGGTCCACACCTACAAACGGCGAATGCGCGATTGCGTGCTGTCGGTGCCCTGGGACGTGGTCGCCCCGTCAGACCCGGCTTAACGCCCGCCGCACCCGCGCCGACGCCCGCGGCGCCAATTGCTGCCCACCCCACCAGATCTCGTCGGTATCGCACCGGTGGATCGCCACCGCGTCGGCCACCACCTCGTCCAGCGCCGACTGCGAGATCTCGGTCTCGGCCAGATCCAGGACCGTGCGCACCGGCGTGGTCACCAGAAACGGCCCTGCCGACTCGACGTCCGCCGCGCAGAGCTTGCGCCGGGTCAGCACCAACCGTGGGGTCACCGGCGGGCGACCCGCCGACACCGACAGGTGCAGAAACCGAGGCTGTAACCTGCCGATTCCGTGCAGTTCCGCCGCACTCTGGTACGACACCGCCGCCGCGCCGTCGAACCACGCCGCCCACATCGCGTACTCGTCGAGCGGCCCCACCCGCCACTGGCCCAGCCGCATCATCCCGACCCCGGCCCTGGTCACCGACCCGTCCCCCAGGGCCGCCCTGACCTGCGATTCGCAGCCGGTACGCAACACCTGACGCGTGGTGAAGAAACCCGCGTGCCGTCCGGCGAGGCGCCGCAGCACCCGCCATCGATGATCCGCTGTCCCCGCCACCCGGCGCGCGCCCTCGCCAGTCATGCAACCCAGATTACGCCCGGTTGCGTGCGCCAGGTCACATTTTGTGTGAAGGCTTTCACTACGTCCTCAGAGCGGACACAGAAAGATCGGGAAGAATCCGATGCCATGACCACACAAAAGCCCCCTCGCCCCAGGATCGGTCGGCGCTCTCTGGTGATCGCGTTGGCCGTGGTCGCCGTTCTGCTCGTCGCGGCCATCGGCGGAACCGAAGCCTATGCCCGGCACAAGATCTCGAGCTGTATCAGCGGCGCGTTCGAGCAACAGATGGGCTCGAGCATCGACGTGGGCTTCGGTCCGCGCCCGATCCTGCTGTCGTATGTGGACGGCAAGGTCGGCACGATCACCGTCGACAGCGAGGACAACAAGTTCGGCCCCGCTGTCGGGATGGTGGTGCACGCGAAATTCAACGACATCGAGCTCGTCGACCGCGGCCGAGGCGGCGGCACCATCGACAGCTCGACCGCCGACGTGACCTGGAACAACGACGGCATCCGCGAGACCCTCGGCACCATGGTCAGCGGCGTGAGCTCCTCGGCGAGCACCGGAGTGCTCACTCTCGATGTGCTCGGCGGCCTCGCCCAGCTGGAGGTGCAGCCGATGGTCCGCGACGGCAACGTCACGGTGGAGACGAAGTCGGCGCAGATACTCGGCATCGGCCTGCCCACCGACCTCGTGCAGGACATCGTCGAGACCTTCACCCAGAGCTTGCAGAGCTACCCGCTCGGCCTGCGGGCGCAGGAGGTCAAGGTCACCGACGACGGTGTGAGCGTGCACCTTTCGGGCGGCAAGACCGCACTCGAGAGCGACCCGTCCGCTCAGCAGTCCGGGTTCACCTGCTGAGCGTGCGCGGCGGTGACGACTCGGGACAACCTCGTCTAGTCGGGAAAACCGTCGAGGACCGCGGCCGATTTCGACAACCCGAGACGCGTAGCACCGGCCTCGATCATCGCGGCGGCGTCCGCGGCGGTGCGGATTCCGCCGCTGGCCTTCACCCCGAGTCGTCCGCCGACGGTCTCGGCCATCAACCGCACCGCGTGCACGCTGGCACCGCCCGCGGGATGAAAACCGGTGGAGGTCTTCACGAAATCGGCGCCCGCCTGCTCGGCCGCCCGGCACGCGCCCACGATCGCCGCATCGGTGAGCGCCGCCGACTCGATGATCACCTTGAGCACGGCCCGATCCCTGGTCGCCTCGCGCACGGTGATGATGTCGGCGAGCACGGCGTTGAAATCACCGGCCAGCGCGGCGCCCACGTCGATCACCATGTCCACCTCGGCGGCGCCCTGATCCACGGCCAGCCGCGCCTCGGCGCCCTTGACCAGCGAATGATGTTTGCCGGAAGGGAAACCCGCCACTGTGGCCACCACCAGCCCCGGCGCACGCACCGGCAGCATCGAGGGCGACAGGCAGATCGCGTACACCCCCAACTTGCGCGCCTCGACGACCAGCGAGTCGACCTCGGCCGGAGTGGCTTCCGGCGCGAGCAGGGTGTGGTCGATCATGTCGGCCACGGCGGCCCGGGTCAGCGGCGCGGAAGTCATTTCCCGAGCATCGCACACGCGCGGCCGAGTCCGGAACATCGGGCACGGCACATCATTGCGCTCCCGTACCCAAATCCTGGAGACTTAAGCCTGTGCTGATCCGTCGCGAGACCCCAGCGGACGCCCCGGCGATCGCCGCGATCCACCGCGCCGCGTTCGCCCCGCATTACGCGGGCGATCCGGCCGTCACCGAACCACCCGAACACGCCCTCGTCGAGACGCTACGTACCGACGAGTCGTGGATGCCCACGCTGTCGCTGGTCGCCCTCGAGTACGACACCGTCGTGGGGCACATCTGTCTCACCAGAGCCGGAATCGGCCCGTTCCCGGTGCTCGCGCTGGGTCCGCTCGGCGTCGATCCGGAGCATCAGAAGTCCGGCGTCGGCTCGGCCTTGGTCCACGCCGCCCTCGGCGCCGCCGACGCCCTCGACGAATCGGTCGTCGGCTTGGTCGGCGATCCCGACTACTACGCCCGCTTCGGCTTCGTCCCCGGCGCGCGGCTCGGCGTCGTGCCCGACGAAGCCGAGTGGGCGCCGTACTTCCAGGTCCGCCCGCTCACGGCCTACGATTCCGCCGTGACCGGTGAATTCCGTTATCCGGCACCGTTTTACGACCTATAGGTCATTCGAAGACGACCGTGCGGCGACCGTGCACGAGCACCCGGCCCTCCAGGTGCCAGCGCAGTCCACGCGCGAGCACGACCCGCTCGATGTCACGTCCCTGTCTGACCATGTCACGCACGTCGTCGGCGTGATCGACGCGGATCACGTCCTGCTCGATGATGGGCCCCGCGTCCAGCTCGGCGGTGACGTAGTGGCAGGTCGCCCCGATCAGCTTCACCCCGCGCGCATACGCCTGGTGATAGGGCCGGGCGCCGACGAACGAGGGCAGGAAGCTGTGGTGGATGTTGAGCGCGCGCCCGGCCCAGTGCTCGCACAGTTCGGCGGGCAGCACCTGCATGAAACGGGCGAGCACCACGGCGTGCGGGTCGTGGGAGTCGACGAGGTCGCGCACCTGCTCGAAGGCCGGACCGCGCTCGGCCGGGTCCTTCGGGAACGGCACATAATGGAACTTCACCCCGTGCGCCTCGGTCATGCCCGCGAGGTCGGGGTGGTTGCCGATCACGGCCTCGATGGTCGCGGGCAGCTCACCGGCCTGTGCGCGGCCGAGCAGGTCGTGCAGGCAGTGCCCGTCCTTGCTGACCAGCAGCACCGCGCGCCGCGGCGCACCGGAATCGTGCAGCTGCCATTCGGTCTCGGGACCGAACTCGGCGGCCACCTCGGCGAAGCGCACCCGCAGCTCGTCGATGGAGAACGGCACCGTCGAGGCCTTCACGGCCTGGCGGGTGAAGAACCAGCCGATGTCACCGTCGGAGTGATACCCGGCCTCCACGATCGAGCCGCCGAAGCCGGCGATGAACGAGGAGATCCGGGCGATGACGCCCGGCCGGTCCGGGCACCCGAGGGTCAGCACGAACCGACGGTCGTCCGAGGTCACAGCGGTAGAACTCATCCGCCGATTCTCGCAGGCGGTCAGGCCAGGGCGCGCACGGGCTCGTTGACGGCGGCCAGCACTCGGGCCACCTCGGCGTTGAACAGGTCGAAGCGTTCGACATTGCCGAGGTGTCCGGTCGGCAGCACCTTGAACCCGGCGAGCGTGCCTGCTTCCTGGAGCAGCGCGGCCAGGCGCTCGGCGTGGATCGCCGGGGTCATGTCGTCGCGATCGCCCGCGAGCACGGTGGTCGGGACCGAGAAATTCTTCGCGTCATCGCCGAGGTGCAGCTCGGTGAGCAGGAACCCGTAGCGCGAACGCGTCATCATCGGACAGCCGCGCACCACCGACAGCGCGTAATTCAGCTTCTCGCGCGAGGTATCGAGGGTCATCACCTGCCGGGCGAAGATCCAGCGCACCGGCTTGATCGGCGGGAACACCACCGGGGTGCCGAGAATGAGCTTGCCGAGCCAGTCCGGCGTCGGCATCGAACGGCCGCCGAGAATCCGCAGCGGGATGTTCAGACCGGGAACCATGGTCGACACCTCGACCAGCGAGTGCGCGCCGGTGTTGGTGAGGATCACCGCGGCGGCCTGTTCGGCAACCCGCTCGGGGTAGCGGCCCGCCCAGGCGATGAGCGTCATCCCGCCCATGCTGTGCCCGGCCAGTACCGCGCGCTGACCCGGCAGCAGCACGGCGTCGAGCACGTCGCACAGGTCGTCGGCGAGCAGATTGGTGCTCGGGCGGGCGTAGCCGTTGGTGCTCTCGCCGTGGCCGCGCTGGTCGTAGGCGACCACGCGGTACTCGCCGGCGAAGGCGTTGATCTGGGCGTTCCAGTATTCGATCGAACACGTCCAGCCGTGGGCGAACACGATGACGGGCGCGTCGACCGGGCCGTAGGCGTGCACCCGCAGGCGGGCGCCGTCGGCGGTGACCACGGGGATCACGTCGTACGGCATCCGCGGCGGATCGAAGGCCGCGATCCCGTGCGTCCGCGTCCGCAGATCCGCCCGGTGGGCCGCGAGGGTGGTCTCGACCACGGTGGACACCCGGTCGACCAGGTTCACCAGAGCCGTCGGCAACTTTGCGCGCATCGGCACACTCCTTTGTGTTACTGATAGATACAGTAACACCGCGTACCACGCACCCGCGAGCCCTTCTGAGGGCTATTTACCAGCGCGGGCCGCGCTGCACCTCGTCGACCTTCGGGCGCACATCGGCCAGATACACCCCGGTCGCGATGATCGCGATGAACGACAGCATCCCCAGCCCGCCGATGCCGATCAGCAGAAACACCAGCGCACCACCGAGAATGGCCAGCCAGATCGGTTTGGTCATCTTGTCGACGGCGGTGAAGGCATCCGAACGCTGGCGCACAGCGTGAATGAGCGCGAACACCGTCGCGCCGAAGGCGCCGATCCACAGGATCAGCAGAATCAGCGAGGTCATCCCATTCACCATGTTCACACCCCCATCATACGAACAGCGGCCCCGCACACACCTGGTGTACGGGGCCGCTGTCAGCGGTGATGCGCGAAGGCTAGACCTTCTTGGGCGCGGCAGCCTTCTTGGCCGGAGCGGCCTTCTTGGCCGGAGCAGCCTTCTTGGCGGCCGGAGCCTTGGCCGGAGCCGGCTCGGTGGTGACCGCGACGACCTCGGCCTCGACCACGGCGTCGACCTTGTCGGCCACAGCCTCGGCCTCGGCCTTGGTGCGGCCCAGCAGGTCGTTGACCTTGGTCAGGGCATCCTCGGCGCGAGCGGAGGCATCCTTGTAGAGGTTCTCGACGCGGCCGATCTGCTCGTCGACGGCCTGGTTGGCACGCAGCCGGTCGACGGTCTCCTCGCCGCGAACGGCGAGATCGGCGTAGATGTCGAGCGCCTGGCGGTAGTACTGCTCGGCCAGCTTGCGCAGCTCTTCGGGGGTGAACTTCTCGCGCAGCTCGGCGAGGTCCTCCGGCAGCTCCGACGGCAGGCCGGAGATACGGTCACGCAGGGTGTCGAACTGGGCCTGCACGTCGGCGGGCACGTTCGCGATGCGCTCGCGGGCCTCTTCGACGCGGGCCTTCGGGTCGGCGGTGGCAACGCGGCCACGCACGTCGGCGACGACGTCGTTCACGGCGGCGTAGATGGCGTCACCGGCGCCGACGGTGGCGAACAGCGGCTTGGTCACAGTGGCGGTCTTCTCGGTCATCAGTCTTCAGTCTCCTGGTGTGGCGGAGTGTCAGTTGTCGTGAACGAAACGTCAGTGTCTCGTTCGTTCCCCCCTGAGCCGGCTTCTTCCCCGTTTTCCCGGCGAAACGACTCATAGATTTCCAGCAACACCTGTTTCTGCCGCTCGGACACCGAAGTGTCGGCGAGCAGGGCGTCACGGACCGGGCTGTGCGGACGCTGCTCCAGAAATCCTGCCCGCACATACAACACCTCCGAGGAAACCCGCAGTGCCTTGGCGATCTGCGCGAGTACTTCGGCGGAGGGATTACGTAATCCGCGTTCGATTTGGCTCAGGTACGGATTACTTACCCCCGCCAGAGCGGCGAGCTGACGCAGGGACACCTGCGCACCTTCGCGCTGTGCCCTGATGAAACCTCCGATATCTTGAGCCGCGTGCGCTACACGACTCTCGGGTTGGTCTGTCATCGCTCACCTTCTGGCGTTGTAAGGCCAATAGTAGAACAGGGTGCTAGCTATTGCAAGCACTACAGTTAGCACCCGGTCGGCTAACGCGTACGCAGCCCCGGTTACCAGGTCGTTCAGTGGAACAGCAGCTGCGAGATCGTGTAGATGGCCAGGCCGGCGAGTGAGCCGACGACCGTGCCGTTGATCCTGATGAATTGCAGATCCCGACCCACCTGCAATTCGATCTTCCTGCTCGCCTCGTCGGCATCCCAGCGCGCGACCGTATCGGTCACCAATGTCGTGATCTCCGCGGAGTAGTTACCGACCAGATAGCGAGCACCGCGATCGATCCACCCGTCCACTTTGCCACGCATCTCCGGGTCGTCGCGGAGGCGCTCGCCGAGCTGCTGCACATTCTCGGCCACCTTGCGCCGAAGGGTGGAATCGGGATCTTCGGCCGATTCCAAGATCAACCGCTTCGCCGCCCGCCAGGTGGCCTCGGCCATTCCGGTGATCTGCTCGCGGCCCATGATCTCGGCCTTGACCTTCTCCGCCTTGGCGATCATCGCGTCGTCGTGTTGCAGGTCCTCGGCGAAATCCTGGAGAAAGCGATCGGCGGCCCGGCGCAATTCGTGATCAGGATCGGAGCGCACCTTCCAGGTGAACTCGACGAGTTCCCGATAAATTCGCTCCGACAGCAATGTATTGACAAATTTCGGTGCCCATTGCGGCGCATCGCGCACCACGATCCGGTCGATCGTGTCCTGGGAACCCAGCGCCCACTGATGGGCGCGCTCGGCCAGCAGGTCGATCAGCGGCCGCTGCCGGTTGTCGGCGATCATCTCCGAGAGCACCCGGCCCAGCGGCGGCCCCCACAGCGGTTCGGCGATCCGCTTGACGATGGTGTTGTCGATGATCTGCTCGACGTCCTCGTCGCGCAGGGTGTTGACCACCGCGGTCAGGATCGTCGCGCTCTCCTGCGCCACCCGGGCCGCGTGCGCCGGATCGGCCATCCACCGGCCCACCCGCAACGAGATCTGCGCCGAGTCCAGGCGCGCCGAAACCACGTCGGGGGCGAGGAAGTTGGTGCCGACGAAGGCGCCGAGGCTCTCGCCGAGCTGGTCCTTCTTCTTGCGGATGATCGCGGTGTGCGGGATCGGCAGACCCAGCGGGTGCTTGAACAGCGCGGTGACCGCGAACCAGTCGGCCAGTGCGCCGACCATGCCCGCCTCCGAGGCCGCGCGGACATAGCCCACCCACTCGCCACCGCCGCCGCGCGATTCGAGCCAGCGGCACAGCAGGTAGATCACACTGGCCACCAGCAGGAAACTGGTCGCCAGCGCCTTCATCTTGAACAGGTCACGTTTTTTGCCCGCCTCGTCGGTCATCACCGCGAAGCCGGCGGGCTGTGCGGCGGGCTCGGTGCGCGGCGTGAGAACCGCCGTGTTGCCGGGAGATTTCTCCATAGCCCCCATTCTGCTGTGCGCACGGCGAGTGCGCCGCCGCCAACCCCGCGTGGCGTCGCCCACGACACGGCGAACCGCGCGGTTTGTCGTACGCGCGCATAAGCACTCGAGTGTGGTAAATGCCGCAACGTGGGCCAAAGGAGCGCCACCCCACACCGGCGCGCCTAAGCTGTTCACTAAAGACGCCAACATCGATCACGAGGGGGCTGTTCTGTCCACCGAAGACCTTGTCGAGATCGGCGAGCAGTCGAGCCGAGCCAGTGTGCGCGGCGGCGGCCAGGCCGACGGCCGCAAACGTCGGTGGCGACAGCACAAGATCGACCGCCGCGAGGAGCTGGTCGACGGCACGCTCAACGCCATCCGCGCGCGGGGCAGCCAGGCGGGCATGGACGAGATCGCCACCGAGATCGGCGTGTCCAAGACCGTGCTGTACCGCTACTTCGCGGACAAGAACGACCTGGTCCACGCCACCATGCAGCGGTTCATCGAAACCACGCTGCTGCCCCGGGTGTACGGCGCGATCAGTCTCGACGCCGACGAATACCAACTCGTGCGCGCCGCGATGACCGAATACGTCGGCACCGTCGACGACGACCCCGAGGTCTACCGGTTCATCATGAGCAATGCCGCGGGCGACAAGTCCTCGCTCGCGGAGTTCGAGCGCCTCTTCGCCGAGGTGGTCACCACGGTGCTGGTCGACCGGGCGGGCGCCAAGGGCATCCGCACCGAGGGCGCGATGCTGTGGTCGTATGTGCTGGTCGGCGGCATTCAGCTGGCCACCCACTGGTGGACCACCACCGACAAGTCCATGCCGCGTCAGGACGTCATCGACTACCTCACGATGATGGCCTGGAGTGCGATCGAGGGCATGGCCCGCGCGGGCGGCTCACCCGAGATCTTCACCGCACAGCCGCATCCGCTCCCCGAAATGCCGCAACAGTCGCCCTGACCCGGGATTTCCCGCGTTCGAGGGAGCCGAGCTCGACAACGGCGCGCGGTTGGCTACGCTGAACCCGGGCGGGACGCTGTGGCTTGTGTCACCGCCGTGCGCGTCGGCACCAACGGAGGTATCTCGATGGCGAAGAACGTGCCGACTTCCCGGCTTGCCCGCGGGACGAAGCTGGGGGCAGTCGCGGCGGGGTCGGTCATCCGCTCGAAGAAGACCAGATTATCGATGCGCGGCCGCTCGGAGGCCGTGCGCGCGCGGATGGCCGAGGAGTCGATGATCCGCACCACCGAACAGGTGGTCATGGTGCTGGGCACCATGAAGGGCGTCGCGATGAAGCTGGGCCAGATGATGTCGGTGCTCGACCTGGATCTGGTGCCGGAGAACCATCGCGAGCGGTTCCAGCAGCGCCTGGCCGTGCTGCGCAACGCGGCGCCGACGGTGTCGTTCGAGTCCATGCGCACAGTGATCGAGCAGGATTTCGGTGCCCCGCTGGCGGAGATCTTCGCCGAATTCGATCCGGAGCCGATCGCCGCCGCCTCGATCGGCCAGGTGTACCGGGCCACGCTGAACGACGGCCGTGCTGTCGCGGTGAAGGTCCAGTACCCCGGGGTCGACGCGGCCGTGCGCGCGGATCTGAAGAACCTCACCATGTTTCGCCGGGTGCTGGCCTCGGCGATGCCGTGGATCACCCCCGCGGTGCTCGACGAGCTGAAACTGAACATGGAGAGCGAGCTCGACTACCAGGCCGAAGCCGCCACCCAGGCCGAGATCGCGCACCTGTACCGCGACCACCCGTTCATCGTGGTGCCGTCCTCGGTACCCGAGCTGTCGACCACCCGCGTGCTGGTCAGCGAGTTCATCGACGGCGACGGCTTCGACGAGGTGCGGAAAATGCCCGCCGCGGTGCGTGACCGGGTCGGCGAGATCATCTACCGCTTCTACGTCGGCTCGCTGTTCAGCTTCAACGAGTTCTGTGGCGACCCGCACCCGGGCAATGTGCTGCTCGCCCGTGACGGCCGGGTCGCCTTCCTCGATTTCGGGTTGTTCAACCGGATGGACCCCAAGCTGGTCGGATTCGAGATCCAGTGCCTGCGCGCGGCCGCCGAGGACCGCGCGGAAGACCTGCGGCAGCTGATGATCGATCGCGGCGTGATCGATTCGCCCGAGGAGATCGGCGCCGAGGAATGCCTCGAATACGTGCTCGCCGCCTCGGAATGGTGTCTGGTGGACGAGGAACTCACCATCACCCCGGAACTGGCCAGCGGCGCATTCCTGCTCGCCGTCGACCCGAGGGCCAGCGAGTTCACCGGCATGAAGCAGCAGAATCTGCCGCCCGAACACCTGTTCTCGCGCCGCGCCGACTTCCTCACCTTCGGCATGCTCGGCCAGCTCGACAGCACCAACAACTGGCATGTGATCGCCAGGGAATGGCTCTACGGCGATCCGCCGGTCACCGAACTCGGTCTGGCCCACCGCGATTGGCTCGCCACTCATCCACCGAAACCGGTGAAGAAGACTCGCGCCCCCCGCAAGGCCGGCGCACCGGCCACCAAGCCCTGAATCATCTTTCGAAAGGCGCGTCATGCCGCAGCACCGTGAGTTCGACCTGATCCTGTTCGGCGCAACAGGTTTCGTCGGCAAACTCACCGCCGAATACCTGCTCACCGCGGCCCCGGCCGACGCCAGGATCGCCCTGGCGGGCCGTTCGGCGAGCAAGCTCGCCGCCACCCGCGACGAGCTCGGGCCCGCCGCCGCGACATGGGAACTCGTCGTCGCCGATTCCAGCGACCCCGCATCGCTGGCCTCGATGGCCGAGCGCACCAAGGTCGTGGTCACCACTGTCGGACCGTACCTGCGCTACGGCATGCCCCTGCTGGGCGCGTGTGCCGCGGCGGGCACCCACTACGCCGACCTCACCGGTGAGCCGCTGTTCATCCACGACGCCATCGAGAAGTACGAGCAGACCGCGGTCGACTCGGGCGCCAAGATCGTGAATTCCTGTGGCTACGACTCGATTCCGTCGGATCTGAGCGTGTACGAGATCTATCGCGCCACCATCGCCGACAACACCGGCGAGCTCGAGGACACCACCCTGGTCGCCTATCTCAAGGGCGGCGTGAGCGGCGGCACCATCGATTCCGGGCGCGCCATGATGGAGGACGTCGCGGCCGATTCCGCGCGCGGCAAGATCCTGGCCCACCCGTACTCGCTGAGCCCGGATCGCAGCATGGAACCCGATGTCGGCCGTCAGTCCGATCAGGCGCTGGCCCGCGCCGACAGCATCGACCCCAGCCTGAACGGCTGGGTCACCACGTTCGTGATGGCCTCGCACAACACCAAGGTCGTGCGCCGCACCAACGGCCTGCTCGGCTGGGTCTACGGCAAGCAGTTCCGCTATCGCGAGGTGATGAACGCGGGTACCTCGGCCGCCGCGCCGCTGGTCGCCGCGGGTATCGCGGGCGGCATGGTGGCCGCGATGGCGTCGCAGGCGGCACTGTCGCGGGTGTCGCTCGGCCGCAAGCTGCTCGACCGGATTCTGCCCAAGCCCGGCACCGGCCCCAGCGAAAAGGCCCGCCGCAGTGGGTGGTTCACCATGAAGACCTTCGCCCGCACCAGCTCCGGCGCCAGATACCAGGCCACCTTCTCCGGCACGGGCGATCCCGGCTACCAGGCCACCGCCGTCCTGCTCGGCCAGAGCGGCCTGAGCCTGGCCTTCGACACCCTGCCCGAGCGCGCGGGCGTGCTCACCCCCGCATCGGCGATGGGCGAGGCGCTCACCGCGCGGCTGCGCGAGGCCGGGATGACCATCGAGGTCGCGCGCCAGTGAATCTCGCCCGCAGGACGATGAACGCCCCGGCGCTGGCCGCGGTGTACGAGCACGCGTGGCGACCCACGTTGTTCTACCTCGCCAGCGGCCGGACCACCGGCACCGACCGCCGCGACGCGGTCGGCGCCCTGCGTCTGAGCGGCCCCATGAAGGTGCTCGATGTGGCGTGCGGCCCAGGCAATTTCACCGGCTACCTCAGCGAGTACCTGACCAAGGGCGGTTTCGTCACCGGCCTGGACTACTCGGCGCCGATGCTGGCCAAGGCCGCCACCGACAACGCGAGCCCGCGCGTCGGTTATGTCCGCGGCGACGCGCGCATGCTGCCGTTCGCCGACGGAACCTTCGACGCCGTCTGCTGTTTCGGCGCCCTCTACCTGATCCCCGATCCGCTGGTCGCCACCCGCGAGATGATCCGTGTCCTCGCCCCGGGCGGGCGCATCGCGATCAGCACCAGCTATGCCGAGGACAACCTCTTCGGCTCGGCGAGCAGCCTGGCCGCGAGCCTGAGTGGCCTGCGCCTGTTCGACCGCGATACCTTCCCGAAGCTGTTCGCCCGCGCGGGACTGACCGAAATCGACCAGCGCGTCCACCGTTTCATGCAATACGTGGACGCCACCAAGCCCGTGTCAGACCAGGCTTAGCCAGTAGTCCTGGAACTTCAGGAACACCAGCAGCAGCACCACCGCGTAGAACACCACGACCAGGGTCCAGCGCCATTCGGCGAGGATCCCCATGGCCCCACGCGACCGGCCCCACAGTTCCTGTGTGGTCACCGCGAACAGGACCGGCACCGCCACCCACACCACCATGCAGTACGGGCACAGCGCGTTGATCCGGTACAGGCTCTGGAAGATCAGCCAGCACAGTCCGGCGATGCCGAGCACGGTGCCGAGCCACAGCCCGCCCCAGATCCAGCGCGGGAAGCCCACACCGACCACCGACAGCACGGCGAGGGTCACCACCACCGAGAACCCGACGACGCCGATGAGCGGGTTGGGGAAACCGAAGACCGCGGCCTGGTCGGTCTTCATGATCGACCCGCACGACAGCACCGAGTTGATGCTGCACGAGGTCACGTAGTTCGGGTCGACGAACAGCTTGAACCGTTCGACGGTGAGCGTGAACGACGCCAGCCAGCCCGCCAGCCCGGCGATCAGCAGCAGCCAGGCCGAGCGGGCGGGGGCGGTGATCACTTCGCCGCGTCAGCGATCACGGGGGCCAGGCCGTTCTCGGTGAAGATCGCGTCGGTCTGGTTCAGCTGGCCGTTGATGTACACCGACGGCGTCGACTTCACGCCACTCTGCAGCGTGGTCTGGGTGACCTGCTGGATGTAGTCGTTGTACGGCTTGTCGTTGATGCAGGTCGCCACGGCCGGATCGGTGTACCCCGCGTCGGTGGCGATCTCGATGAGCTCGTCGTTGCTCAGACCCGCACCGCCCTCGGCGGGCTGCTTCTCGAACATGGTCTGCAACCAGGACTGGTACTTGGTGGTATCGGACTTCGCCACGCAGAACGACGCGTTGGCCGCGCGCGAGGAATACTGATCGGTCGAGGCCTTGTCGAGGAACGAGATGATCTGGTACTCGACGGAAGCAGTGCCGTCGGCGGCGGCCTTGGCGAGCGTCGCACCGTTGGCTGCCTCGAACTGCTTGCAGGCCGGGCACTGGAGGTCGGCGACCACGCGCACCTTGACCTTGGCATCAGGATTGCCGATCACGACCGTGCCGGTCTCGGTGACCGCCCCGCCCGTCGCGGGCAGCTGCGCCGCCGAGGTCGTCGACGATTCCTTGTCGGAATCGGACTTGTTCACCGCGATGCCGATGCCGATGGCCGCGACCAGCGCGACCAGGACGGCGGCGACGCCGACCTGGATCGCGATCTTGCGCTTCTTGTCGGCCGCCTCGGCCGCCGCCAGCGGATTCCTGCCCGAGGGGCTCTTGCCCGTGCTCACCGTCGTCACACGCCTTTCGCTCGTTGGCTCCCCACCGGGAACATCATGCGGGCCGAACCTGAGAGTTTCCGCAATGCTCGTCTTGCCCGTATTCAGGACTCGTCGAGTCGACGCAACTGCTCGGCGATATCGAAGTCGGCGGGCGGCCAGTCGAGTTCCATCTGCGCCAGCGCGGCGATCAGCAATTCGGTGACCGCGAGGCGCGCGTACCACTTGTGGTCCGACGGCAGCACGTACCAGGGCGCGTAATCGGTGTTGGTGCGGTCGAGAACGGCCTGGTACGCCTTCTGATATTCGGGCCAGTAGGCGCGTTCGGTGATATCGGAGGGGTTGAACTTCCAGTATTTGTCCGGGCGTTCCAGCCGTTCGCGCAGCCGGCTCTTCTGCTCGTCGAGGGAGACGAACATGGCGACCTTCACGATGGTGGTGCCCGCGTCGGCGATCTCCTTCTCGAACGCGTTGATCTGGTCGTAGCGCTGCTCCCACTCCGCCTGCGGCACGAGGTCGTGCACCCGCACCACCAGCACGTCCTCGTACTGGGAGCGGTCGAAGACGCCGATCTGACCGTGGGCGGGCAGCTTGTTGCGGATGCGCCACAGGAAATCGTGCTGCTTCTCCAGCTCGGTGGGCACGCCGAACGACGCGTGGTCGACGCCCTGCGGGTCTACCGACCCGATGACGTGGCGCACGATGCCGCCCTTGCCCGCGGTGTCCATGCCCTGCAAGATCAGCAGCACGCTGCGCTGTCCACCGGTGCGGCCGTGCGCGAACAGCTTCTCCTGCAAGACCGAGAGCACCGTCGCCCGTTCGGCGAGTAGTTCCTTGCCCAGGCGCTTGCCGCCGCTGAAGCCCGGCGTGCTCGAGGTGTCCAGATCAGCGACGCGCTGACCGTCGGCGCGCAGCGCGATATCGGCCGTTTCGGTCCACTGTTTCGCCATTTCCCATGCCTACCACTACTGGGCGGGTTTACCGGGCAAGCTCGACGCAATCGTTGCCTGCCAGCACTGCACGCCCGCCGGGTCGGCGATGTCGGCACTGTGCACATACACGGGGTCCGCACCCGCACTGCGCTGCGCGCGGTAGTCGGCGAGCAGGCGGAACGCGATGACGCCGAGCGGGAGGATCGCGGCCAGGTTGACCAGCGCCATCACGCCCATGAACACATCGGCCAGGTTCCAGATCAGGCTCACCGAGCCGAGCGCGCCGCCGAAGACGGCCACCAGCACCAGGATTCGGAACGCGGTGAGCACCTGGGGACGGGTGGTGATGAATTCGATATTGGCGCGACCGTAGTAGAAGTTGCCGATCATCGAGCTGAACGCGAGCAGGAACACCACCGCGGTGAGCACGTGGCCCGCCCAGCTGCCCAGCGACGCCTGGAGTGCGCTCTGGGTCAGGTCGGCGCTGCGCCGCTCGGACAGATCGGGGTCGGTGGTCAGGATGATGAACGCGGTGATCGAGCAGATCAGCAGGGTGTCGAAGTAGACACCGAGCGACTGGACCAGACCCTGCTTCACCGGATGCGAGACATCGGCCGCCGCAGCGGCATTGGGCGAGGACCCGAGTCCGGCCTCATTGGAGAACATGCCGCGCCGGATGCCCTGCGCGAGCGCGGTCCCGATTCCGCCGCCGACCACCTCGCGCAGCCCGAACGCCCCGCCGACGATATCGGCGAGTACCCGCGGCAGGTCGGTGATGTTCAGCGCCACCACCGCGATGCCGAGCAGCAGGTACACCACCGCCATCACCGGAACCAGCACCTCGGTGATGTGGCTGATCCGGCGCACCCCGCCGAAGATCACCACCCCGAGCAACGTGATCAGGCAGAGCCCGACCAGCGGCGCGAACCAGTCACCGTCCAGCGCCGACAGCGACGCCCGCCCGGTGGCCACGATGGTGTTGGACTGCACCGCGTTGAACACGAATCCGAACGTCACGGTGATGATCACCGCGAAGGCCAGTCCCTGCCACCGACGGCGCAGCCCGTACTCCATGTAGTACGCCGGACCGCCGCGGAAGGTGCCCGGCTCGCTCTCGCGCCGCTTGTAGAGCTGGGCGAGCGTCGATTCCACGAACGCCGACGCGGCCCCGACCGTAGCCATCGCCCACATCCAGAACACCGCCCCCGGCCCACCGACACTGATCGCGGTCGCGACCCCCGCGATATTGCCCGTGCCCACCCGAGCCGCCGCCGAGATACTGAACGCCCCGAAGGCCGACACCGCCTTCTTCCCATCCGCCGCTGTCGGCCCCTTCTCGGCCACCACCCGGAACATCTCCGGCAACATCCGCACCTGCACCACCCCGCTGCGCACGGTGAAGTACACCCCCGCCACCACGACCAGCGGAATCAGCAGCCAGTTCCAGAACACATCATTGACATCGACGATCACCGAGTTCAGTGTGTCCATCCGCCGAACGCTACCGCCGCCACACCGCACGACCGGTCAGGCTGTGTCTGATGTTGCTCAATGGCTGACGGCGGCGACGGCGAACATGGCGGCTACGCCGAACAGGGTGCACAGGAGGGTCAGGCGGGAGGGGTGGCCCGCGTGGGCCTCGGGGAGGATGTCGGCGGTGGCGAGGTAGAGCAGGAAGCCGGCGAAGTAGCCCATGTAGAGGCCGATCCAGTTTTCGGGGACGTGGATCAGGGTGCCCAGGATGGCGCCTATCACGGGCGCGATGGCGTCGAGGGCCAGCAGGGTGAGGGCGCGTTTGCGGGCGTTGCCGTAGACGGTGGGGATGGTGAAAGTGTTGAAACCGTCGGCGAAGTCGTGGCAGATGACAGCGATCGCCACGGACAGGCCGACCGCCGCGCCCGCCTGGTAGCCGAGGCCGATGCCGAAACCGTCCAGGGTGCTGTGGAAGATCAGGCCGCCCGCCGCGAGCAGGCCGACCGACTCGAGACCGTGCTTGTGCGTACCGAATTCCTGCTCGTGGCCGCGGTGGACGGCGACCGCGCGCTCGATCACGTGCAGGCTGAGGAAGCCGAGCACCGCGGCGATCAACACGTACGGGATGCCCCGGAACATGCCGTCGGACTGTTCCAGCGCCTCGGGGATCAGGTCGAACGCGACCACACCGAACATCACCCCGGCGGCCAGCCCGAGAACCAGGTGCTTGCGGTCGCCGATCCGCATGGCGACGAAACCGCCGAACAGCGTCGACAACATCGACACCAGGGACAACAGGATCGCCATGCGCTGCCTATTCGTCGGTGGATGCGGCTTCGGGCTCGGTCTTCTTGCGCTTCTTCTTTTTGGCCGGTGGCGCCTCGGCCTCCTCGGTGACTTCGTAGCGCCGCACGTAGGCACCCGCGAATCCTTGCAGCGTGGCGGTGACGGGGATGGCGAGCAGGGCGCCGGTCGGACCGAGTAGCGCGGCGCCCGCGATCACCGCCCCGAAGGCCACCGCCGGATGCATGTCCAGGGTGGTCGCGGTGATGCGCGGCTGCAGAACATAGTTCTCGAACTGCTGATAGGCGATGATGAACAACAGGATCCACAGCGCCGAGATCGGGTCGTGCACCAGCGCCACGAGTACCGGAAGCGCGCCGGCCATATAGGTGCCGACAGTCGGAATGAACTGGGAGACAACGCCGACCCACAACGCCAGGGCGAACGCCGACGGCACATCGAGCACCCGCAACGCGACGTAGTGCGCGATCGCCGAGCACAGGGCCAGCAGTGCGCGCGAATAGATGTAGCCGCCGGTCTTCTCGACCGCGATGTCCCAGGCCCGCAACACATGCTTCTGCTGTTTCGGCGGCAGCAGCGAACACACCCAGGTGCGGAAACGCGGTCCGTCGGCCGCGAAGTAGAACGTGAACAGCAGCACCCCGAGCAGCTGGAACAGCGCGCCGATCGCGACAGTGCCGATGCCCCAGACGTTTCCGGCCAGACCGACCAGATACTTCTCGATCGTGGAACTCCACTCCGAGGCGTACTTGGTCAGGTCGTCGCCCGAAATATCCTGATGGAAGGTCGAATTGACCCAGTCGACCAGATCCTGGACGTAGTCCGGGGCGTTCGTCACCAGCATGGTCACCTGGTTCACCAGCAGCGCGCCCAGCGTCCACACGAACGCGACGATCACCACCAGCACCACCAGGAACACCGCGCCGGTGCCCGCGCCGCGCCGAACACCGCGCGCGGCAAGCCAATTCACCGCGGGTTCGATCGCGAACGCCAGGAAGATCGACACCAGCAGCACCGTCAGCAAACCCTGCATCTTGCCGAGCACCCAGAACGCCGCGATCAACGCGGCAACCGCGAGCACCGCGTACAGCAGTGCCCGCGGCAGCCAGCGCGGCGGTGTACGCACCGACCAGAAGGCGGGCAGGGCGCTCATGTCGACGGACTGTGCGGCGGGTTCAGCGGATTCGTCCTGGGCAACCACGGATGTCACGCTACCCAGGACGTGCGCCGACAGCCTGTCGGCGCGCGCGCCTTACACGGTGGCCGTGTCGATCACGAACCGGTATTGCACATCGCTGGCGACCACGCGGTCGTACGCGGAGTCGATCTCGTCGGCGGAGATCAGTTCGATCTCCGCGCCGATGCCGTGCGAGGCACAGAAGTTCAGCATCTCCTGGGTCTGCGCGACGCCACCGATCATCGAACCGGCCAGCGACCGGCGGAAACCGGCGAGGTTGCGCCCGGTGACACTCATCGGGTGCTCCGGCAGGCCGAGGATCACGAGCGTGCCGTCGAGGGCGAGCAGGCGCAGGTAGCTGTCGATGGGCAGGTCGGCCGACACCGTGTTGATGATCAGGTCGAACTGGCCGCGCAGCTGACGGAAGGTTTCCTTGTCGCTGGTGGCGTAGTAGTGGTGCGCGCCCATGCGCAGGCCGTCGTCACGCTTGCGCAGCGACTGGCTGAGCACCGTCACCTCCGCGCCCAGCGCCGCGGCGATCTTCACGCCGACGTGCCCGAGCCCGCCCATCCCGATGATCGCGACCTTCTTACCCGGTCCCGCGTTCCAGTGCTTCAGCGGTGAGAACAGCGTGATGCCCGCGCACAGCAGCGGCGCGGCGACATCGAGTCCGATGCCCTCGGGAATCGAGACGACGAAGCTCTCGTCGACCACGATCTGCGTGGAGTAGCCGCCCATCGTGTAGCCGCCGGGCTGCGCGGACTCGGGCACCCTCGAGTTGTAGGTCCAGGTGGGGCCGTTGGTGCAGTACTGCTCCTCACCCGCCAGACACGGCACGCACTTGCCACACGAGTTCACCAGGCAGCCGACGCCGACCCGGTCACCCACCTGGTACTTGTGCACCGACGAGCCGACGGCGGCGACGATGCCCGCGATCTCGTGACCGGGCACGCACGGATACTGCGCGCCACCCCACTCGTCACGCGCGGTGTGGATATCGGAATGGCAGATACCGGCGTATTTGATATCGATCAGCACATCGTCGGGACCGACTTCGCGGCGTTCGATCGTGACCTTCTCGAAGGCCCCGTCGGGAGAGGGCTTGGCGTAGGCGGCAGCGGTGCTCATGGCTACATGCCTACAGCCGCATGCGTGTCTTTGCCAACCACCGCGTCCGTATCGAGACCGGCGGACGCCGAAAACGGGTCACAATGGATTGGTCGGCTCGCGAGAGAGGACATGTGCTGTGAAGCGTGTCGGACGAGTGCTGGTGACGATGATGGCGGCGCTGCTCGGGGTGTGCGCGTTCCTCGGGTATCGCGGGGAGATCGCCGTGGTCGAGCCGGAGTTCGTGGCGCAGGCACAGGCGCCCGTGCTGGTGCCGCTCGATCCCGCGCTGGTCGCCGGGCAGGTGGGAGCGGCGCTGGTCAATATCGATGTCGACGCGGCCGGTTTCGGGATCGGCGCGGCCGGGTCGGGGATCGTGCTCACCCCCGACGGGCAGATCCTCACCAGCCATCACGTGATCAAGGGCGCCGAGGCGCTGACTGTCACCGATATCGCCAACGGTCTCGTCTACGAGGCCACCGTCCTGGGCTACGACTCCGGCGCCGATATCGCGCTGCTGTCGCTGGGCGGGGCCACGGACCTGCCGACCGCGCGCCTGGGCACCTCGGCTGATCTGCGGATCAGCCAGGACGTGCTCGCGATCGGTGACGCGGGTGGCGACGGCGGCGAGCCGACCTCGGTCGCCGGTCCGATCACCGATCTGGACGCCACGATCGTCGCCATGAACTCCGCCGACCTCACCCGCAAGGCGTTGAACGGGATGGTGGAGATCGCCGCACCGGTGATGGGCGGGCAGTCCGGCGGCGCGCTGGCCGACGCGTCCGGTGCGGTGGTCGGGGTGATCACGGCGGCGTCGGGCGAGGATTCCCGAGCCCAGGGAAAACCGCCCAACGGCTACGCGGTCCCCATCGACACCGCCATGCGGATCGTGGCGCAGATCCGCTCGGGGACGCCCACCGACACCGTCCACATCGGCCCGACCGCCACCCTCGGCGTGCAGGTGATCGATGCCAGACCGGCAGGTGCCCAGGTGAGCTGGGCCTTCTACGGCCAGCCCGCTCGCGAAGCCGGGATCAACATCGGCGACGTGATCACCGCGGTCGACGGCACCTCGATCACCACCGCCAAGGCGCTGAGCGCGGCCATCAACACCCGCAAACCCGCTGACCCCATCCGGCTCGAGGTGACCTCCCCCAACGGCACCACCCGAATCGTCGACGTAGTACTGGCGTACGGAACACCCAACTGACCCGTGGCCGCTGAGAACGACGTCACTCGAGAGTGTGCAGAAGTTCGATGAGGGTGAGGCGGAGCTTTTCCATCTGGGGGCGGCTGTAGAGGGTGGTGTCGTATTCGAGCTGGAGGGTGAGGCGGCCCGCGATGGTGAAGGCGGTGAGTTTCGGGGGCATGGCGGGGCCCATGGCGTAGATGTCGTCGCGGACGAACGCGATGTGGTCGGGGATCGAATGGGGTCGGACGCGGCCGATGTTGGAGAGCGCGAAGGTCGGCGGCGCGGTGAGGAGGGCGGCGGTGACGTCGTCGTTCACGAGCTGGGTGGCGAGGGGGAAGAGCGCGGGTTCGCGACGGTCCAGGCCGGCGCGCAGGCCGGTGTCGACCGAACGAGCGAGTTCGAGCTGAGTGGTCTCGCCGGTCGCCAGGACCAGCGTGCCCCCGCCCGAGGCGTAGTTGACGATCGTGTCGACGGGCACCGGCGGGTCGAATTCCGCGCGGACGTCGGCCGCGTAGCCGCAGAACAGCGGCACGCTGCCCGATTCGGGGAACCGGGTTCGGACGGCCGCCAGCACCGTACCGGTGAGCACGCTGTTCACCGAGAGACCGTGGGAGCGCGCCGCCGCCACCAGTTCGGCGGTCTCCTCGGCGGTCAGTTCGATGCGCTGCATCGCGAATCGGCCGAGCCGATCGGTGTCGGTACCGTCACGGGGCAGTGTTCGAGGCGCGTCCTCGGGGCTCATCATCGCCGCGCCCGCCCTGACCTCGGCCAGCCACGCCTGCGCCGCCTCGACCGAAACCACCTCGGCCAACCGGGTATCCATGGCCTCGGGCATCGACTGATCCGATTCCGCTTCCGGCACAGCCTTATCCGTCACGTGCGCCGTGTAGTGCCGCCACAGCTGGCCGAGCAACGCGAATCCTGATCTGCCATCGGAGATTCCGTGATGGATGGCCAACACGATCTGCTGACGCAGGCCCGCCCGCAGCAGGTACGCGCGAAACAGTCCGTCGCTCCAGTCCCGCGGCCCGTTGACCAGCGCCAGATATTCGGCCTCCCCACCTTCGACGAGGTCCAGCCGAGGCCGGAACGCGTCGTCGCGGACGAAATAGCCCGCACCGTCCTCGGTCACCACCCGGCTGCGCAGCAGCGGATGCGCCGCGGCGAGCTCGTCGAGCACCGTCCGCAGGATCGCGGGGTCGAGCTCGCCGTGCACGGTGGTGCCGAGGAACAGCGGCATCCCGCCGGTGGGGACGCTGCCGATGGTCGTGCCGATGCCGAAGTAGCTGGATTCGAACGGGGAGATACGTCGCCGAGAGGTCATGGTCGAAACATACATCTGTTTCATACACTTGTCACTGACGCTTGTTTGAAACCGATGTCACAAACAGATGTATGCGCGACTTGCTATCGTGCGCGAGTGGGAACGCGAGAAGATCTCCTGGAAGCCGCCAAGCAATGCCTGGCCGAACGCGGCTACGCCCGCACCACCGTGCGCGACATCGTCGCCGCCTCCGGCACGAACCTCGCGGCCATCAACTACCACTTCGGCACCCGCGACAAGCTGCTCCAACAGGCGATGCTGGAATCCAGCGCGAGCGCGGTGACGCAGATCCTCGACGCGCTGCCCGCCGACGACCCGACCGATCCCACCGCCCGCCTCGAAGCGTTCTGGCACAGCCTGATCACCTCGTTCGTCGAGAACGCGCCGCTGTGGCACGCCAACGCCGAATGCCTGAACCAGGCACTGCACTCGCCCGAGCTGCGCGCCGAACTCGCCGACGCGCAGGGACGTGCCCGCCGCGGCCTGACCGAGGCCTTCGGCGACGGCGACAGCAATGTCGGCGCGATCCTGCAGACGATGATCGGCGGCCTGCTCTTGCAATGGCTGATCGACCCGGACAACGCCCCCTCCGCGGCCGAGCTCACCGCGGGCGCCCGGGCCATGATCCGCGCCTGACGCGCTCCACCACCGAACCGGCACGCGGCGATCTCACCCGGTCCGGGCGATGTGCGCCGATCGCGCATCGGGCGGATGCTGGTGTCGCGCAGTCCGACGACGGTCGCGCGACGTGGACGCCAGGACGAGGAGCGCACATGCCGGATCAGAACGTCCCCGACTGGACCGCACAGGCCTATCTGTACGGATTCCCCCTGGTCTTCAACCTCGATTCGATCGAGCGAATGCTCCGCGAGGGCATCGGCGATATTCCCGCGACACCGTTCAACGACTTCTCCCATGCCCGCACCCTCGCCGGCGCCACGGCGACCTTCGTCTCGGTCAACAACGACACGGTGTACTCGATCGCCCTGATCGACCCCTCACCATCACCATCAGCCACGCCGAACCCACCGACCCCAAGGCCCGCGCCAACTGGCTCCCCGCCCCCGAAGGCGACTTCCGCCCCTGCATGCGCATGTACGAGCCCCAGCCACCAGTCCTTGACCAGACCTACCTCCTCCCCCCGATCACCAGAACCTGAGCCCGGCACACGAATTCCGATCACGCCGCGCCCGTTCGAGTACCGCGCCCAGACAAAAAAGGCGCACCGGAATCCGGTGCGCCCTTTTGTTTGTTCGCTTACTCCTCGGTCGCGGCGGCCGCCTGCGCGGCCAATGCGCGGCGGCGGACCCGGCGCGCCGCGGCCACCATGTTGCGCAACGACGGCTCCAGCTGCCAGTAGTGGCGGGTCTTGAGGCCGCCGTCGGGGTTGGCCCACAACCGTTGCGGGGTCACGGCATTCGCGGCCTGGGTGAGCAGTTCGTCGAACTCGTCGATATCGGGGATGCGGGCCGAGCGGCTCTCGTACACGCCGGGGCCGACACCGTGGGTGAGGCCGTGGCCGGAGGACAGGTCCTCGGTGAGCGCCTCGATGACCCATTCGATCGAGCGGGTCGCCACGATCGCGGTGACGTCGGCGTCGAGCTGGTCGATCGCGTCGACCACCTCGGTGCGGCCGGAATAGCCGATGTGCGTGTGGATCTGGGTGTCGGGGCGCACGCCGGAGGTGGCCAGCTTGAACGCGCCGACCGCCCAGCGCAGGTACTCCTCACGGCCGTGCGGGCGGGCGGGGAGCAGCTCACGGATGGCGGGTTCGTCGACCTGGATGATCGCGATCCCGGCCTTCTCCAGGTCGACCACTTCGTCGCGGATGGCGAGCGCCACCTGGTCGGCCGTCTCGTAGAGCGGCTGATCCTGGCGGACGAACGAACGTGCCAGCATCGTGACCGGCCCGGTCACCATGCCCTTCACCGGCTTGTCGGTCAGCGACTGCGCGTAGGTGGTCCACTCCACCGACATCGGTGCGGGCCGTGCCACATCGCCGTAGACGATCGGCGGTCGCACACAGCGCGAGCCGTACACCTGCACCCAGCCGAAGCGGGTGGTGGCGAAACCGTCGAGCTGCTCGGCGAAGAACTGGATCATGTCGTTGCGTTCGTGCTCACCATGCACGAACACGTCGAGGCCGATGTCTTCCTGGAGCCGGATCGTGGCCTCGATCTCGGCCTCGACCTGCTTGCGGTAGTCGTCCTCGGACAGCCGGCCCGAGGCCACCTCGTGGCGGGCCTGGCGCAGCTTGCCGCTCTGCGGGAACGAACCGAGCGTGGTGGCGGGCACCAGCGGCAGGTTCAGCCGCTCCTGCTGCGCGGCCGCGCGCACGTCGTAGGGCGCGCGTTCGCGCATCTCGGGCGTCACCGCGTACACCCGCTGGCGCACCGCGTGCTTCTGCTTGAAGTGCACCTCGGTGGGCCGCTTGCGCCAGTTCTCCGACGGGCCCTCGGTGAGCGCCTTGGCGAGTGAGACGACCTCGCCCACCTTCTGTTTCGCGAAGGCGAGCCGGTCGGCGACGTTGCCTTCGATGTCGTACTCGGCGAGCACGTCGTAGGGCACGTGCAGCAGCGTGGTGCCGGTCGACACCACCAGATCCGGGCACACCTCGGCGATCGCGTTGAGGTAGCTCAGCGTGACGAAACGGTCGGCCCGCCACACGTTCTGGCCACTGATGACACCCGCGTAGATCCGCTTGCGCCTGATCCCCGGGATCGCCGCCAGTTCCTCCGGCTGCATCCGGTAGGAGGCCAGGTCCAGTCCGATGGCCTCGACATTGCTCGCGGCCAGAATCCGCAGCGCCTCACCGAAGTCGCCGTACTGCCCGGTGACCAGGATGCGCGGACGCAGCGGCGCCTTCGCCAGCTGGTTGTAGGCCTTTTCGAACGCGGCGAGCTCGGCGGGAGTGCGCTCGCCGGTGAAGCAGGGCTCGTCGAGCTGCACGCAGGTCGACCCGCGCTTGGCGAGGATCTCGAACAGCTCTTCGTAGAACGGCAGCAGCTGATCGAGCAGGCTCAACGTGTCGAACTCGGCCTCGCCCGGCACATGCCCGGCCTTCGACAGCAGCAGCAAGGACACCGGTCCGAGGACCACCGGGCGCAGCTCGATCCCGCGTTCGGCCGCCCGGTCCCACTCGTCGAGCAGAGCCTCGGGATGCAGCGAGAACGTGGTGTCGGCGTCGAGTTCGGGCTGACGGTAGTGGTAGTTGGTGCCGAAGAAACGCACCAGCTCGAGCGGCGGGGTGTCCGGGTTGCCGCGCGCCATCAGGAAGTAGAAGTCGAGCGGGTCGAGCCCGTCGGCGAACTCCTTGAATCGCGAGGGCACCGCACCGAACAACAGCGCGTTGTCGAGGATGTGATCGTAGAAGGAGAAGGTGTTGCCCGGCACCTGCGTGAGTCCGGTCGCGGCCAGTTCGTTGAACTGACGCTCCTGGATATCGCGACCTACCTGGCGCAGTTCCTCGCGCTCCATCGATCCGCGCCAGTACGACTCGAGCGCACGCTTGAGCTCTCGGTGCGGACCGATCCTCGGGTATCCGAGAACGCTCGACCCGAATCCATCGGTGACGTTGACCATGACCGCCGATACTCCCTTTCGATCACACGCTGCGCTCGACATAGCTCCGGATGCGCGAGCGCGTCCGGCAACAGCAGCTTAGGCCGCGAGAGCGACCCTTCGCCGTTTCCCCTGCAAACACCCCGGAAAAGGCCGAAGGCCACCGGCATCGCGTCTCAGCTGATGTCGGTGGCCTCCGGCGAGCAAACTTCTACTTGCCGTACTGGTAGAACCCGGCTCCGGTCTTCTTACCGAGCAGCCCTGCTTCGACCATGCGCATCAGCAGCGGCGGGGCGGAGTACAGCGGCTCCTTGAATTCCGAGTACATCGAGTCCGCGATGGACTTCACGGTGTCGAGGCCGACGAGGTCGGTCAGCGCCAGCGGGCCCATCGGGTGGGCACAGCCGAGCACCATCGCCTTGTCGACGTCGTCCTTGGTGGCGAAGCCCGACTCGACCATCCGGATGGCCGAGAGCAGGTACGGCACCAGCAGCGCGTTGACGACGAAACCGGAGCGGTCCGCCGAGCGCACGATCTGCTTGCCCAGGATCTCGGCGGCGAACTGCTCGGCGCGCTTGGCGACCGGCTCGCTGGTCTTGAGCGTGGTGACCAGCTCGACCAGCGGCAGCACCGGCACCGGGTTGAAGAAGTGCAGACCGACCACGCGCTCGGGGTTCGCGGTGGCGACGGCGATCTTCATGATCGGGATCGAGGAGGTGTTGGAGGCGAGCACGGCGTTGGGGTCGGTGACGACCTTGTCCAGCTCGCTGAAGATGGCCGTCTTGACCTCTTCGTTCTCGACAACGGCCTCGACCACCAGCTGTCGGTCGGCGAAGTCGCTGAGATCGGAGGTGAAGCGCAGCCGCCAGGCCGCCTGCTCCCGCTCCCGCTCGGTGATCTTGCCGCTGCTCACGCCACGGTCCAGCGAACGCAGGATCCGGGCGCGGCCCGCGGCGGCGAGTTCACGGGTCGTCTCGTAGACGAGGACGTCGACGTGCGCGCGTGCGCACACCTCCGCGATGCCGGCGCCCATCTGTCCGGCGCCGATGATGCCAACGCGCTGAATCTTCTCGCTGCTGCTCACGTCCCGCTCCTGCTGTGTGTCTGGCTGTGGGGTGGCTGGGGAGGTCATAGCGACCAAAGTATAGGGATGCCCTCCCACGCCAGGGCTGTATGGCGTGGGAGGGCGTACACCCCTACCGGAGTAGAGGAAAGGTGTTGCCGGTCAAAGCAACCCCGAGGGGGATCAGTGGAACTGACCCTCTTCGGTGGAGCCCTTCAGGGCGGCGGTCGACGTGTTGGGGTCGACGGTGGTGGCGATGGTGTCGAAGTAGCCGGCACCGACCTCACGCTGGTGCTTGATGGCGGTGAAGCCACGCTCGGCAGCGGCCTTGAACTCGCGCTCCTGCAGGTCGACGAACGCGGTCATGCCCTCGCGAGCGTAGCCGTGCGCCAGGTCGAACATGCCGTAGTTGAGCGAGTGGAAGCCCGCCAGGGTGATGAACTGGAACTTGAAGCCCATCGCGCCGAGCTCACGCTGGAACTTCGCGATGGTCGCGTCGTCCAGGTGCGCCTTCCAGTTGAACGAAGGCGAGCAGTTGTAGGCCAGCAGCTGGTCCGGGAACTCGCTGCGAACCGACTCGGCGAACTTGCGCGCGACCTCGAGGTCCGGGATACCGGTCTCCATCCAGATGAGGTCGGCGAAGGGGGCGTAGGCCTTGGCACGCGCGATGCAGGGCTCGATGCCGTTCTTCACACCGAAGAAGCCCTCGGCGGTACGGGTGCCGTCCAGGAACTCACGGTCGCGCTCGTCCACATCGGAGGTGATGAGGGTGGCGGCCTCGGCGTCGGTGCGGGCGATGATCACCGAAGGCACGTCGGCGACGTCGGCGGCCAGACGCGCGGAGGTCAGGGTGCGGATGTGCTGCTGGGTGGGGATCAGCACCTTGCCACCGAGGTGGCCGCACTTCTTCTCCGAAGCCAGCTGGTCTTCCCAGTGCACACCGGCGGCGCCGGCCACGATCATGGCCTTCTGCAGCTCGTAGGCGTTCAGGGCGCCACCGAAGCCGGCCTCGGCGTCGGCCACGATCGGGGCCAGCCAGTTCTTGACCGACTCGTCACCCTCGACCTTGGAGATCTCGTCGGCACGCGACAGGGCGTTGTTGATGCGACGCACGACCGCGGGAACCGAGTTCGCCGGGTACAGCGACTGGTCCGGGTAGGTGTGGCCGGACAGGTTGGCGTCACCGGCGACCTGCCAGCCGGACAGGTAGATGGCCTTCAGGCCGGCGCGAACCTGCTGCACGGCCTGGTTGCCGGTGAGGGCGCCCAGCGAGTTGATGTAGTCCTCGTTGTTCACGAGGTCCCACAGGATCTCCGAACCGCGACGGGCGAGGGTGTGCTCCTCGACGACGTTGCCCTGCAGCTTGGAAACCTGCTCGGCGGAGTAGGTGCGGGTCAGGCCCTTCCAACGCGGGTTGGTGTCCCAATCCTGCTGGATTTCCGCTGCGGTCTTCGGGGTGCCGGGGAGAGACATCTCTTGACTCCACTTCCTCGTGTGGTCGGTGCTCCACGCAGTCGGCGTGCGAATCAACCGGTGGCTGAACGCTTTCGGTTGCACATCTCGTACTGCTGGAGCAATTTGCAGGCTTGCTAGGACTTACTAGGGCCCAAGGGGTGTACTTCCAAACAATGGCACACCCAGAAATGGCCGTCTACCTGTTGGTTGTGTGAATCTCAGCTAGTTTTGCCGACGCGTTTGCTAACTTTGCGAAATTAGCGGGCTGATTGCAAGGACTCCGCCTACCAGCGAGTAGCGCTGACCTGGAGTTTTAGCATAACGCTTGTACTGTTAGCGATCATCAGGTGGGCGCACGCCGACACTCCCGAGCCTGGCAGTCTGTGAGTCGTTTCACACACCACGCCGGACACGAATGATGTGCGTGTCGTCACTCGATTCGGTCACGCCGCGGGTATCGATCCGCATCGCCCCGGAAGTGGACACTCATCCACCGAGGCGAAAGAGTGGGCCCATGAGGATTCCGAGGATCACGGCGGCAACGCTGACCGTGTTGGCGGCGGCGCTGAGCCTGGCGCCGGTGGCGAGCGCGCAACCGACCGAGGCGGCAGGCACCGTCGTCGGCGTCGAGTCACTGTCCCCCGCGGCCACCCTGCCCGGATCGGCCCGCGCCGAACGCCTGCTCTACCGCTCGACCACCGCGGGCGACCAGCCGACCACCACCAGCGCGGCCGTGTACGTCCCCGCGGGCGAAGCGCCGCAGGGCGGCTGGCCGGTGATCGCGTGGGCGCACGGCACCGTCGGACTCGGCGACGACTGCGCCTACAGCGTGGCCGGGCCCGCCGCGGTCGAGCGGGACTGGGCCTACCTCGGTACCTGGTTGCAGCAGGGCTACGCGATCGTGGCCGCCGACTACGCGGGCCTCGGCGGACCCGGCGAACATCCCTACCTGAACGGCATCGCCGAAGCGCACAACGTGGTCGACGGGGTCAAGGCCGCGACCGAGCAGTACGCGTCGCTGTCGAACAAGTGGGCCGTGGTCGGCCAGTCCCAGGGCGGCGGCGCCGCGGTGTTCACCGCTCGCTACGCCACCGAATTCGGCGGCCCCGACCTGGACTACCGCGGCGCGGTCGGCACCGGCGTGCCCGCTTACATCGAGGACGTCATCGGGCTCATCGGCCCCGGCGTGCCCCCGATCGCCCTGAGCTCGCACCTCACCGCGTACGTCCTGTACATCCTCAGCGGCCTGCGCACCACCTACCCCGACCTGAACATCGACGGCCTGCTCACCGAGACCGGCCGTTCCTGGCTCGCCCGCGCCCAAACCGGCTGCATCGGCCCACTGGGCGACGAGCTGGCCGCCGCGAAGCCCTCGGTCGGCAGCATGTTCGCCCGCCCACTGTCGTCGATCCCCGACGTCCACGGCCTGCTCACGCGCTACATGGGCCTGCCCGAATCCGGCTTCGACCGCCCGCTCTTCCTGGGCCAGGGCCTGCGGGACACCGACGTGGTCACCCCCGAAACCCTCCGCTACGCCGCGGTCCTCCAGGCCAACGGCCAGCCCGTCACCTTCCACACCTATCCCACCGACCACGACGGCACCGTCAACGCCTCCCTGGTCGATTCCCTCCCCTTCGTCAGCGCGTTGTTCGCCTGACCACGAGCACGACAACGGCCCCGCGCTACGCCGAGTAGCTTGGGGCCGTTGCGGTTTCGATACGTAGAGTCGCCGGAGTGAGAATTATTCGATCCGCCGCCCTGGCCGCTTTCGTGCTGCTGCTCGCACCGGCTTTCGCGCACGCCGACCCGCCGCCGATCTTCACCCCCGAAGAGCAGTGCGAGACCACGCGCGCCCTGGTCGACAATGTCCGCGCCGCGAAACCGGATGCGACGCCGGAGGAGATCGCGGACGCGTTCGTCAGCTACATGGACTCCATGGGCGCCTACAACCGCGTTCCGCAGGCCAAGGAATCCGATCGCCAGATCACGCTGAGCAATATCGAACGCTGCGGTTTGGCCTAGGCGCCGACGTCGACCCCCGTGCGGGGGTCGACGTTTCGCGTCAGTTGCCCAGGAGTCGGACGGCCGCCGGATGCACTTTGCGCCAGTGTTCGGCGATGTCGATGCGGCGGGTTATCCACACCCGATCGTGGGATTGGACGTGGTCGAGGAACCGTTCCAGTGCCGCGGTGCGGGCGGGACGGCCCGCGATCCGGCAGTGCAGGCCCACGGAAAGCATTTTCGGGGTGTCCTCGGCCCCTTCGCGGTAGAGGACGTCGAAGGCGTCGCGCAGGTGGGCGTAGAACTCCTCGCCGTTGGCGAAGCCCGCCGCGGAGGCGAAGCGCATGTCGTTGGTGTCGAGGGTGTAGGGAACCACCAGGTGGTTCTGGCCGCGCACCTCGGTCCAGTAGGGCAGATCGTCGGCGTAGGAGTCGGAGTCGTAGACGAAACCGCCGTGTTCGACGACCAATTCGCGGGTGTTCGGGGAGTCACGGCCGGTGTACCAGCCGAGTGGAGCGGAGCCGGTGAGCTCGGTGAGGATGCGGATCGCCTCGGCCATATCGGCACGTTCGATATCGCGATCGATCAGCTGGTAGGACTTCCATTGCAAGCCGTGGCAGGCGATTTCGTGGCCCAGTTCGGAAAAGGCCGCCACCGCTTCGGGATTGCGCTGCATGGCGCGCGCCACCGCGAAGACGGTGAGCGGCAGGTCACGCCGCTCGAAGGCGCGCAGCACCCGCCACAACCCGGCGCGCGAACCGTATTCGTAGAGCGATTCCATGCTCATGTGCCGGTTCGGGAAGGCATCGGCGGGCGTCATCTCGGACAGGAAGGTCTCCGAATGCGGCGAACCGTCGAGGACGTTGTTCTCGCCGCCCTCTTCATAATTCAGCACGAACTGCACGGCGATCTGCGCGTCGTCGGGCCATTGCGGGTCGGGCGGATTCGGCCCGTACCCGACGAAATCACGACTCATGCGGAGAGCTCCCCGTAGAGGCGCAGCCGCGCGAGCCCGCCGTCGGGATAGATGTCGAGGCGCACCTCCACGACGGAGGCGGCCGCGGGCCGTAGCACGAACCGGTGGCGGGTATCGGGCAGCAGGTCGGTGCGCGGCAAGAGCTCGACTTCGGTTCCGTCACTGGTGAATCCGGTGAGCGATGCCGCGCCGGGGCTGTTGCCGAGGAAGCAGGAGGTGTCGATCTCGGCCAGCCGGATCGCCCCTGGTCCGGCGAGTTGGATTCGTACCCAGTCGTTTCCGTCGTCGCGGCGGCGCGCCGTCTCCCAACCGTCGCCCATTTCCCTGGCCAGGCCGGGGTAGAGCAGCTGGTTGGGCGAGCTGTAGAACCGGTTGGAGCAGTCGAGCACGAGGGCGCCGTTCTCCAGCGCGGCGAGATCGAGTGGGCCGAGGCCGAGCAGCGCGGGATCGGGGCGGCCTTCGCCGTGCACGCGCAGGCGGGCGACGCCGCCGTCCGGATGCATGGTGAGTTTCACATGGGTCCAGCGGTTCTCGTCGTCGATGGCGAACGGATTGCGGCTGTCACCACCGACCTTCACGCGGTCGAGCAGGGTCACCCAGTCGGTGCGGGCGGCGATTTCCTCGGCAGGCGGGTAGCCCTCGATCGCCAGCGCCGACAGCGATACCTCGGGCGGGAAGTTGCCCTTGAACCAGGCCGTGTCGACCACGACGCCACGGATCACACCGGGCACGCCGAGGCGAACGACGGCCGAATCGTCACCGGGCTTGCCGCGGTGCCTGCGGGTCTCCCAGCCGTCATAGACCTGGCCCTTGTGGCCGAATGTCGCCGGCTGGTACTCCGACGGACCCGGGCTGACCAGGTTCTCCTTCTCCGCGAAGAATTCGTCGTTCGCCCAGATCACGGAACCGCCCAGGGTGCGGACGGCCAGATCAGGGAGCAGGGTGAAATCGTCGCTGCCGGTGAATCGGCTCACGGGTGCCTCCTGGGGTCGGGTGCCATATTACTGGTATACCGCTATTTGTAGCGGTTTCGTCACGTCGCGCGCACCCGTCGAGCGACGAGATCGAGCAGAACCTCGCCGGTCAGGCCCGGCGCGTCGGCGAGCAGTTCGGCCTCGGTGAACGCACCGGCACGCAGGCCGCGCAGCACCGTGCTCGCCAGGGCTTCGGCGGTCGCGGGCTCGTCCATGACACCCCCGCCACGCCGGTCCAGGTAGGCGATCAGGCGCGGCACCGCCACCTCGCACGCGGCGCGGAAGAAGTCGTAGGTGGCGAGCCAACGGGTGACCAGGTGACCGGGGTGCATGTCCCAGCCCTGATAGTAGCCGCGGCGCAGGGCCCGATCGACCAGGCGGTGGTGGTTGGCCAAGGCGGCTTCGGGATCGGCGTCGGGGACGATCTGGGTGGAGCCGTCGCAGATCCACACCCCCGTCTGCGCGGCGGCGACCTGCATCACCGACTTGGCGTAGTCGGCGGCGGGATGGTCGAGGGCCTGATCGGTGGCCGCGATGCCGCAGGCGGCGGTGTAGTCGTAGGTACCGAAATGCAGTGCGCTACAGCGTCCGTCGGCCAGGTGGATCATCTTGACGATGGGCGCGGTGCCATCGGGGGCGATGATCGCCTGCGGGCTCTCGATCTGGAGCTCGAAACGCAGCGACCGTTCGGGCAGGCCGTGGCCGCGCTCGAGTCCGGTGCACAGGTCGACGATCGCCGACACCTGTTCCGCGGCGCGGATCTTGGGCACCGTGAACACGAATCCGGGCAGTGCGCCACCCGCCCCGTCGAGGACGAGTTCGAGAGTGCGCAATGCGCGCCGGCGTTCGTTCGACGCCAGACCTTTCGTCCGAACACCGAACGAGACCGGCGCGCCGGGCTTGTCGGCCCACGCCGCCAGCGCCTCGCCCGCCGCCTTCGCCGCCGCGTCCTCTTCGTCATCGGCCCGGAATCCGTAACCGTCTTCGAAGTCGATGCGCATGTCCTGCACCGGCCGGTCCGTGAGTTGACGGCGCACGGCCGGGAGCGAACCGGTGACATCGAGACCGACGAGGAAGTCGGCGTGGCGATGCAGCAGCTCCAAGGCGGTGGCGCCCCACTCGGTCGGCGTCTGCGCGGTGGCGCGGTCGGCCGGCACGTAGGCGGTGTGCACGGGCTGGACCCGGTCACCGGCTCCTGGGTAGCGCACGCGCAGTTCGGCGTCGACGGAGTCGAGCACCGAGTCGATGCGGGCTCGAATATGTTCGGGCAGGCGAGTATTCACCCGGCGGTTCCTTCCTTGACGGCCCGCCACACACGATCGGCGGTCATCGGTAGTCGGTAAGGGCGGACACCGACGGCGTCGCGGATCGCGTTCGCCAGGGCGGGTGCCACCGGGTTGTAGGGGGACTCACTCATCGATTTGGCACCCAGCGGGCCCAGTTCGTCACTGGTTTCGGCGAAATACACCTCGGTGCGGGGCAGATCGGCGAACTGCGGAATGTGATAGTGGCGCAGCGTCCGGGTGGTCACCACGCCGGCCTCGGATCGCATGTCCTCGTAGAGCGCGGTCCCGATCGCCTGGGCGACGCCGCCTTCCACCTGCCCACGCAGCTGCACCGGGTTCACCACCGTGCCCGCGTCGGCGACCTGGACCGACTGCAATATCCGTACCGCACCGGTCGAGGGCCGGACCGCCACCCGGAACGCGTGGACATTGAAGCTCACCGAGCGCGGGGTGCCCGCGTGGGTGCCGTGGGCGACGAGCTCGCCGTCGGCGAGCAGTCGCGCCGCGGTGATCAGTTCGTCGCCGCAGCGCACGCCGCCCGCTTCGAGCAGACAGTCGCGTTCGGGGTGACCGCTCACCTTCGCCGCCCTGGCCAGCAGCATCGCGTGCAGTTCGAGCGCCGCCGCGTAGGAGGCTTTGCCCGCGACCATGGTGCCGGTGGAGCCGAACGCGCCGGTGTCGTGGCCGACCACGTCGGTGTCGGACTGGCGGATCACGATTCGCTCGGCGGTGCTGGCCAGTGCCGTCGCCGCGAGCTGGGCATGAACGGTTGTGGTGCCGTTGCCGAATTCCGCGGTGCCGACACCGATTTCGTAGCGGCCGTCGGGCAGCAGGGTCGCCGTGGCATCGGCATGATGTCCGCGCGGGGGCACGGTCGCGATCATCGCCACCGCCATGCCCTCCCCCACCTGCCAATCCGGTCCGGGCGCGGCGACACCGTTGCCGCGAAGGAGCGCCCGCTGGGCGGTGTCGAGGCACTGGTCGAGGCCGTAACTGCCGAAAGTCAGGTCGGACTCGTCGACTTCGGCGGCGGTGAACCGGTCGCCCGGGATCACCACATTGCGGCAGCGGAATTCGAAGGGGTCGACGCCGAGTGCGCGGGCCAGTTCGTCGATCGCCGATTCGACGCCGAAGATCACCTGGCCGAGTCCGTAGCCTCGGAACGCGCCGGAGGGAACGTTGTTGGTGTACACCGCTTGTGCGTCGACCCGCTTGTTCGGGCAGCGGTAGACGGCTACCGATTCGCCGACGGAATGGAACATCACGCCCGCGCTGTGGTTGCCGTAGGCGCCCGCGTCGGCGAGGACGTCCACCGAGAGCGCGGTCAGGATGCCCGCCGCGTCGGCGGCCGCGGTGACCGCGACCCGCATCGGATGACGGCACGTGGCCGAGGTGAACTCGTCGGTGCGGGTGAACTCGTACTGCACGGGATGCCCGGTGCGGAGCACGGCCAAGGCGATCAGGTCCTCGGCCAGCATTTCCTGCTTCGCCCCGAAGCCGCCGCCGACGCGAGTCGCGAACACCCGCACGCGGTCTCGATCCAGCCCGAACAGGTGGCACAGTTCGTCGCGTACCAGGAACGGCACCTGGGTGCTCGAGCGAACGACGAGCCTGCCCGCGTCGTCGAGCCAGCCGATCCCACCATGGGTCTCCAGGTGCACGTGCTGCACGCGCGGCGAATTCCACACGCCGCTGACCACTTTCGCGGCCTGTGCGATACCGGCCTCGACATCGCCGACACCACCGTGGATCTCGGCGATCAGATTGCGTCGCGCATCGGCGATCCGTGCCGAGTCCGGCTTGTCGGCATGCAGTAGCGGCGCACCATCGGCCATCGCTGCCTCGGGCTCGAATACCGCGGGCAGTACCTCGTATTCCACGTGCAGCGCTCGCACCCCCGCACGTGCGGCGTCCAGGGTCTCCCCCACCACCGCGGCTACCCGCTGCCCCGCGAACCGGACCGTGCTGTCGAGCACGAAGGTGTCGTCCGGATCGTCCTCGCGCAGCTCGTGACGAGCCGTGGAGAACGCGGTCCGCGGTCCATCCACATGTGTCAACACCGTGTGCACACCCGGCACCGCCCGCGCCGCGGCCACGTCGATGGAGACGATCCGCGCATGCGCGTGCGGACTGGCCAGCACAGCCAGATGCCACGGAGCCACCGGCGGCATCTGCTCCCCGGCCCCCGGCACCACGTCCATCGTGAACGCCTCCCCACCCTGGACGATCCGCGCTCCCGCCGGCGCCCCCACCCCGTCCCCGATCTGCCCCGGCCGATACTTTCGCCGCATCACCCCACCGACCCGCGCCGCCACGACCGACACGGCAGAGGCCCCGACGTCCGGCCCCTGCGCCGCCGATACCGTGGTGACCTCGTCGGCCGACCGGCCGCCTGTCACGTAGGACTCGACACCGGGTCCCTCCGCGACGACCGACCCCGTCAGGTCGTCACCGGGGCGCGCGCCACCTGATCTGGCCGCCCTCGCCGTGTCATCGAACGGTCGCTGCTTCGCGCGTTCGGCCGGGCCCTCGGTCACCGACTCCCCATCGGCCGATTCATCCACATTCGGGTCCGTGTCAGCGCCCGTGGTGGTTGTTGTCGAGAGGTCGTCGATAATCAGCCTGCCACCGCTTGCCGCGTCTGCGTCGATCACGTCGTAATCCGCATCGCCACGCGACTGCCCCGCGCGGGGCGCCTCGGAAGTTGTGCACAGTGATGCACAGGGTGTGGCCAGCGCATCGGCGATGGCTCGGTAACCCGTGCAGCGGCATAGGTTTCCCTTCAGCAGTTCGGCGTGTTCCGCGTCGGTGGTTGCCTGCACAGCCGAGTTGTCCACAGCTGTGCCGGGACGAGCGGCGGCCAGACCCGATGCCGTGACCACCATTCCGGCGGTGCAGAAACCACATTGGAACCCGGCGTGCTCGACGAAGCTGCGCTGCACCGGGTTCGGTCCGTCCGCGTCGCCGAGTCCGGCGGCGGTCGTCACCGCGCGGTCGGCGGCGCGGTGTGCCGGGGTCAGGCAGGAGTGGACGGGCTCGCCGTCGAGCAGCACCGAGCAGGCGCCGCAGTCGCCGGAATCACAGCCCTTCTTGACCGCGAGCTCGCCGTGTTCGCGGAGCAGCGTGCGCAGGCACTGGCCGGGCCGCGCGGTCACTTCGACCGCGCGGCCGTCGATATCGAGCCTCATGAACCACCTCCGTGTTCCGTGGTCAGCACGATGCGGCCGCGCAGGCCGCCTCGGGCCAGTCGGGTGTGCGCATCGGCGGCTTGCTCGAGCGGCAGGGTGGCGGCCACGCGCAAGGCGAGGTCGTAGCCGGCGAGCGTGGCGAGGGCCGCGCCGTCGGCACTGATCCAGGCGTGGTGGACGCGAATGCCGCGCAACGGAGTCGGGTCGGCGCCACCGACGACGGTGACGAACGACCCCCGGTTGCGCACTGCGGCAAGAGCTCTGGCGCTCAGGCCCGCCGTGTCCAGGACGGCATCCACACCACCGGGCACCAGCGCACGGACCGCCTCGGCCAGGTCTGGCGTCTCACGCGGCACTACCCACTTCGCACCGAGCCCGCGCACGAAGCCGGCGTCCTCGGGGCCGACCTGCGCGATCACCCTGAGCCCACGCCACCGCGCGGCGATCTCGACCGCGAAACCGCCGACCGCGCCTGCCGCGCCGGTCACCAGCACACTGTCGCCTTCGTCGAGATCGAGCAGATCGAGCGCCTGAAAGGCGGTGAGCCCGTTCAGCGGGAGCGTCGCGGCCTCCGCCGCCGAGCGGCCGACGGGAGCCGCTGCCACCGCCGACGCGTCGAGCACGAGGTAGTCCGCGTAGCTGCCCAGCGACCGGTCGAGCAGATCACGAAGGCCGATCACGGGCTGCCCCACCGCGAAACCGGGCACCCCGGCGCCGACCTCGTCGATCTCGCCCGCCACGTCCCAGCCGATCCCGGTCACCGGTCGCGGCGCCATCAGACCGGCGTCGACCAGCGCACCCGCCCTGGTCACCGCGTCGACCGGGTTCACCGCGGCCGCCGACACCCGGATCCGCACCTGACCTGGCCCCGTCGCGGGCACCGGCACCTCGACGAGTTCGAGTGCTTCCGGTCCGCCGAAGGTATGGACGACAACTGCGCGCATGATGATCTCTCTCTTCCGTAGGTACTGACCGAACCTAGGGAGAGCTACTCTCTATCGGGAAGTACGCACTGCGAAGTGCGTACCGCACGCGAAGGAGAGCGATGAGTACGCGGACCGCCGCCGAGCGCCGCGCCGAGGCGGGCGCGGCCTACAACGCCTACGTGGCCGAATGCCCGGCGCGCCAGCTGCTGGACCGGATCGGCGACAAGTGGGTGAGTCTGGCGATCAACGCGCTGGCCGACGGTTCGCTGCGCTACAGCGAACTGAACCAGCGGCTGGCGGGGGTGAGCCAGAAGATGCTCACCCAGACCCTGCGCAATCTCGAACGCGACGGCCTGGTCACCCGCACCGTGCTGCCCGAGGTGCCGGTCCGCGTCGAGTACCGGCTGACTCCGCTCGGCGAGGACCTGCTGCCGGTGATGCGCACCATCAAGGGCTGGGCCGAGCAGCACATGGATCGGGTGCTCGCCGCCCGCGCCGCCTACGACGCCACGCGCTGAACTCACGACACCTCCCGGAGTTCGGCGGCCACCTCTGCGGCGAGCAACCCGGTCACGTGCTCACGCCAGTCCGGCGCACCGTGTGGATCGTCGAACCACACGTCGGGATCGATGTCGGCCAGCGCATCGTTCAGCTCGGATGGCGAAGGGACGGAATCGAAGTCGAGAACGATCGGGCGAACGGTCGCCGCGGTGACGGTGATCGCGCACCGGCCGTCGGCCGCACGCCTGCCCATCACCACCGACCCGGAACGCCCGAGCGGAGCCAAGGCCACCTTGCGAAAGCTGGTGCGCGCCAGCAGGCTCGCGGTGGGAACGACGAACGAGCGCACGACCGCACCCGCTCCCAGCAGGTTCTCCCCCGGCCCGGTGACGAAGTCGCGCAGAGGGATTCGTCGCTCGCCACCGCCGCGCGGCCAGATCACCGCGGTCGCATCCAAGGCGACGAGAGCGCCGAGCACCGCGCCGGCGGGCAGTGACAGACATACGTTCCCGCCGACCGTCGCTGTGCGCCAGATCTTGTGCGAGGCCAGCAGCGCCCGGCAGGACTGCGCGAACAGCGCCGTACCCGGCCACTCCGGTCGCATGGTCGAGGTGCCGAGTTCCCGGCCGGGACGGGCACCGGCGAACTCCGCCAGTGTGCAGGTCGCGGCGATCTCCAGCCCCGGTGCTGACTCGGTCAGCGGCGCCCAGCCGAGGGTGGTGATGTCGACGAGCGTGTCGAGGTGATCGTGCGGTTCGGAGAACAGGAAAGTACCGCCCGCCAGTACCGCGCTGCCCGCCCCGATCTGCGCCAGATCGGCGCGTTCGCGGGCGAGAACAATCTCGGAAACAGTGTCCAGATCCACGTTCACCTCGCTAACCTCACCGGCCACAGTAGGGGCCGGGAGTTGCCACGATGTTGCACGAAACCCGCGCCAGATTGCGCCGCGGTTAACCCGGTGTACGCCATCCAGTGTGCGCCGATCCGGGCAAAACCGCAGATCAGCACGCCGACGCGCGCGGCATCAACGCACGCCCCGGCCGGGCCGCATCACGCACCGGCGAGCAGCGTCGCCTGGGCCCGGGCCACGTCGGCCCCCACCGCCGCCTCGTCCACCGTCAGTACGACATCGTCGCGGACAACCTCGCGCCCGTTCACCAGCAACGCGGCCAGCGGCGGCGCCGAGCCGAGGATCAGCGCGACGACCGGGTCCTCGATACCGGCGTGCGCGGGGGTATCCAGCCGCCACAGCGCCAGATCCGCCAGCTTGCCCGGCTCGATGGACCCGATCTCGTCCGCCCGCCCGAGTACCCGCGCACCGCCCATGGTCGCCAGCTCCAGCGCCGTGCGCACTGTCATCGCCCGCGGACCGCCGACCGCCCGCGCGTACAGCAGCGCGTTGCGCGGTTCCTCGATCATCGAACTGGACTCGTTGCTGGCCGCACCGTCGACCCCGAGGCCGACGGGCACACCGGCCGCCACCAGGTCGGCGGTCCGTGCGATCCCCGCACCCAACCGGCCGTTGGAGGTCGGGCAGTGCGCGATCCCGGTCCCGGTGCGAGCCATCGCCGCGATCGCCGGATCGTCGAGGTGCACGGCGTGGGCGTACCACACGTCGTCGCCGAGCCAGCCCAGCCGCTCCATGTACTCGGCGGGTGTGCACCCGAACTTCTCCTGGCAGAAGTCCTGCTCGTCGAGGGTTTCGGCGAGGTGCGTGTGCAGCCGGACGCCCGCGGAACGGGCCAGCGCCGCGGACTCGCGCATGAGATCAGCGGTCACCGAGAACGGCGAGCAGGGGGCCAGCGCTATCCGCACCATCGCGTCGAAGGACGGGTCGTGCCAGTCCTCGATGGCCGCCGCACTCGCGGCGAGGATGTCGTCGATCGACTCCACCACGGTGTCGGGCGGCAGCCCGCCCTTGCTCTGGCCGAGGTCCATCGACCCGCGCGCCGGGTGGAAGCGCAGCCCCACCTCGCCCGCCGCGCCGATCTCGGCGGCGAGCAGGTCACCGCCGCCGCGCGGGAACACGTAGTGGTGATCCGACGACGTCGTGCACCCGCTGCGCGCCAGCGAGACCAGCGCGCCCGTGGCCGCCGTCCGCACCGACTTCTCGTCGATCCGCGCCCACACCGGATACAGCGTGGTCAGCCACTCGAACAGCGTGTTGTCGGCGGCCAGCCCACGGGTGATCCATTGGTACAGGTGGTGGTGGGTGTTGACCAGACCGGGCGTGAGCACGCAGCCACGCCCGTCGATCCGCGCGACCTCCGGGCCGAACTCGGGCGGCACACCCGCGACCACAGCGTCGATCTTGTTGCCGCGCACGGTGACCCACCCGTCGCGATACTCGGTTCCCGCCGCGTCGACGGTCACCACCGCACAGCCGTGGATCAGCAGATCGGGTGCGCTCACGGCTGCCACGCGATCCCCGCATCGGGCGCGTCCGCACGCGCCAGGGTGGCGTGGATCGAGCCGTACGGCCGGTCGGCCGCCCAGAAGACCTCACCCTTGTTCTCGATCTCGAACCGCGCGAGGTCGTAGTCGAAGTGGTGCTTGTTCGGCGCCGACAACCGGATCTCGGCTAGCACCGGAAAGCGTTCCAGCGCGGCTGTTCCCATCGCGTACAGCGTCTGCTGCAACGCCTTGGAGTACGTGGTGGCGAACAGCTCGAGCAGCGTGGCGCGGATCCCGGCGTACACCTCGTCCCAGTCGAATCCGCTGGTCTCGGCGAACCGCCACTGGACCACCAGCGAACTGGCGAGCACGCGATCGTGGGTCGGCGCGAGCGTCGTGTACTCGTCGGTGAGGAAGTCGGCGAATTCCGATCCGGTCGACTTGAGCAGCACCAGGTCCTTGATCCCGCCGATCACCCACCGCTGCTGCTCGGCGCCCTTGCCCGCCACGGTCACCGCGGCCGTCCGCACCTCGGGGCCCTGGCGCACCCAGGTGTGATCGTGTTCGGCACCGTCGACCGAAACCCGCTGCCAGCCATAGGAGTCCACGTCGATACGCGCGCTCGACACCGGATCGACCGAGTCGGCGAAATGCTTCCCCAGCGCGATCGCGTAGTCCTCGATGGTGTCGAGACCGGGCTTCTTCGAATACACGAAGGCCATGTGCTTCTGGGTGTCGGTGGGCAGGACGTGACGCTGGTCACCATCGGTGTACGCCGCCTCGAAATCACCGCGCAGGGTGGTCGAGACGTTCACGTCGCGAATCTCGTGGCGCGCGTTCTCTTTGTAGAAACGCACAACCCGATTCTCGGCCTTGCCATATCGATTGTCGGTCAACACGATCGGACCGGACAGTGCCATCTCAGCTCCCTCGGTAGGTGGAAAAGGCGAACGGCGACAGCAGCAGCGGCACATGCAGATGCGGCTGCTCACCCACCGTGAACGCGACGCAGACTTCCGGATAGAAGGTCTCGGTGCCCTGCGCCGCGAAGTAGCTGCCGGTATCGAAGAACAGCCGGTAGTCACCCGGATTGAGTCCGGCCGCCAGCTCCTTCACCCGGCCGTCGGCGTCGGTGAGCGCCTCGGTGAGCCGCTGCTCCCCGCGCATCAGCAACACCGCGACACCCGCGGCGGGGACCCCGCGCACGGCGTCGAGCACGTGGGTACTCACGCTCGTCATGCCGCCACCAGCCCCGCCAGGCGCAGCCGGTTGATCTTCGTCAGTTCTGTTCGCATGACCTGCCTTTCAGTAGACGGATCGTTGTCCAACCGCGCGCGCAAGATCGCCAGCAACTCCTCGCCGCTGCGACCTGCCGCGCAGACCAGGTAGATATGGCCGAACTTCGCCTCGTAGGCGCGATTGCCCTCTGCCAGGGCTACGCGCACGTCCTCGCCCGCCACCCCGGACTGCTCGCGCGCGGAGGCCGCCGAGGTCGGGCGATCGCCGATCCGCGGGTGACCGGCCAGCGCCTCGTCGATCTCGGCGTCGTCGAGTGCGGCCGTTCCCGCATCGGCCGCCGCCAACAGCGCTTCGGTGGTGGCATAGGGACGCGCGGCCGCGATCGCCCGCGCCCAGCGTGGCGCCGAGCAACAGGCAAGCAGTGCTTCTTCGGCAGTCTTCGCAGGTAGATCGTTGAAACCCGCGAGGCTCAGCCCTTCGCTCGTCATCGATCCAGCATCGCGCGATCCCCGGCCCGCCGCCACCGATGTGCAGTCCATCACGTCGGCGTGTCGTCGTCGGTGCGCTCCCCTGCTGTAATCGACCGGCAACATTGCGTCATTACCTTCGCTCACATGCCTCCACTCGACCGTTCCGCGCACGCCTCGTGCACGGGCATCGTCCTCGCGGCGGGTGCGGGCACGCGGTACGGCAAACCCAAGGCACTCGCCGAGAACGGCGCCTGGTTGCGTTCGGCGATCACCGCCCTGCGCGACGGCGGCTGCGATCCGGTGGTCGTCCTGCTCGGCGCGACCGGACCCGATCCGGCCGCCCTCGGACTGCCCGGCGGCACCCGATGCCGGTGGGTCGCCGACTGGGCGACCGGACTCTCCGCGACGGTGCGCGAGGGCCTGCGCGCCGCCACCGAAACGAACACCCGTTACGTGGCGTTTCTGCCCGTCGATATCCCCGATATCGGGGGCGATGTGGTCGCCAGAGTGCTCGCCGCGGCACGCGCGAGCAAGAGCGGACTTGCCCGTGCTGTGTTTCACAACACACCTGGACACCCCGTTGTGATCGAGAACAAGCACTGGGAAGCCATTTCCGAAGTAGCCGCAGGCGATATCGGGGCCGGTTCCTATTTGGGCGGTCGACAGGATATGGTGTGCGTCACGTGCGACGACTTGGCGACAGGGACCGATCGCGATTTCCCGGAAGTCGGCGCACGGTGATCGGAGTTGTGAGATATGCGCGATATCGTCGATGACCTTCTGCGAGTGTGGCATTCGGGCCGTACGGGCGGCCTTGCCACCGTTGTCCGTACCATCGGCACCAATTCCCTGCCCATCGGCTCTTCGATGCTCGTCACCCCCAACGGTGGCGTCTTCGGATCGATCGCCTCCGGACGGCTCGAAGAGACCGTCTACGAAGCGGCATTGGAAGCGGGTCGCACCGGCGTCCGGCAACTGCGTCGCTACAGCATGCTCACCGGTCTGGAATCGAGCGCCGACGACGGAACACTCGTCGACATCTTCGTAGAACCGTTCTCCTGCCGCGATTTTCCCGAATTCCCCACCATCGCCGCCGATATCCAAGCCCATCGCCGGGTCACCGTGTTCACCGTGGTGTGGAATCAGGATCCCGATGTCATCGGCCAGCATCTGGTCACCGATCGCAAGCACGCGACCGAACTCGTCGCGCTGCCCGAGTCGGATCTGTTCGTCGCCTCGTACTGCCCGCCGCCGCGCCTGATCATCTTCGGCGCCAACGCCTATGCCGCCACCCTCGTCGCGCAGGCGCGGATGATCGGCTACCGGGTGACGATCTGTGACTCGCGTCCCGAGTTCGCCGATCCGGCCTCGTTCCCCGGCGCCGAAGTGGTCGTCGACTGGCCGCACCGCTACCTCAACACCCTCTCGGCCGCGGGCGAGGTCGACAGCAGCACCGCCATCGTCGTGCTGGCCAACGAGCCGCGCTTCGAGATCCCGCTGCTCACCGTCGCCTTACGACTACCCGAGCTCGGATACCTGGCCGCCCTCGGCACCCCCGCCGACCAGGCTCGTCGCCTCGACGACCTGCGCGCGGGCGGCTTCGACGAGCCGACTCTGTCGCGCGTGCACGTACCGGCCGGCCTCGAGTCCGGCCCGCGCACCCCGGCCGAGACCGCGGTCTTCATCACCGCCGACTTCCTCGCCTCCCGCGCGGGTCTGCGCCTCGCGGCTCAGCGCGACTACGGGTCGACCGCCGCTGTGGGCATGGCTATTTGATGTACCCGGTCGGCGCCGCGAGGCAGCGGCGCCGACCGAGTTCTATTTCAGGCCCGGGTTCTCGGCGTACACCTCGCGCAGCACGGACAGGTCGAAGAGCTGGTCGGCCTTGATGTCGATCTTGGCGGTACGCAGCGCGGCGATGTTCTGCTCGATCAGCGCGTCCGACATCGTCAGCAGGCCGTCGGTCCTGGTCGACGCCGAGACGACCAGGTCGTTCTGCGCGGTGGCCTCCTTGGTCTGCTCGGCCAGATCGAGTTTCAGGTCCTTGCCGTAGACCTCGACGGCCAGGCGCGCGGACTCGGCCGGGTTGGCGACAGCGTCCTTCCAGCCCTTGATCTGGGCGGTCAGGAAGGCCTTCAGCTTGTCGCGCTCGTTGTCGATGGTGTGCTGGCTGACAGTCAATGTCTCCGCGACCAGCGGCAGGCCGAAGTCGGCGAACAGGAAGTGATCGTTGGCGAAGCCCTTGGCGGCCAGGGTGATCGGCTCGTTGGTCACATAACTCACCCAGCCGTCGACCTCACCGTTGGCCAGCGGGGTCGGATCGAACTGCGCGGGCACCACGGTGACATCGCCGGGACTGATGCCGTTGGCCGCCAGCAGAGCGCTGAAGATGAGCTGATTGGTGTCCTGCACGCCGATCTTGCGGCCCTTCATCTCCGCCGGAGATTTGATCGGTTTGCCCGCCGAGCTCACGATCGCGAACGGGTTCTTCTGATAGGTCGCGCCGACGATCTTGGCGGGTAGTCCTTCCAGTACGGCGGGTGCGGTCGTCTGTGGCGCGGAAAGGCCGAGCCAGATCTTGCCGGTATCGAGACCGGCTTCCACCGACGTCGACGCCGCGCCACCCGCGACGAGATCTACCGCACCGAATCCCGCATCCTTGAAATAGCCCTTCGAATCGGCGAAATACTCACCCGCGAATTCGATGTTCTTGATCCAGGACAACTGGACAGCGACCTTGCCGAATTTCGAGCCGTCGTCGGTCGAGCCGTTCGAGGAAGTGGCCGAACTACCGCCGCAGGCGGCGAGCAGCCCGGCGCCGCCGAGCGCCGCGCCGGTCAATGCGGAAAAGCGGAGAAAGGAACGACGGTCGATACTGTTCATACGCAGAATGTAGGTTCGGTGCGTTTCGTTCTCTTTGCGGCCACGTTCCGCCGCTATTCCTTACTTTCCCGCGCTCGGGCCGAAGCGGGCGAGCACCACGTTCTCGATCACGCCGACGATCGCGTACAGCAGCACCGATACCACCGTGACCACCACGATCGACGCCCACAGCCGGTTGTACTGGAACATCGGGATGGCCCGTACCAGGCTCGCGCCCAATCCTGTTCCACTGCCGAGCCATTCACCCAGCAGGGCGCCGATCAACGCGCCGGGCACCGAGACCCTGGCCGCGGCGAACACCGACGGCAGCGCGGCGGGCACCGCGACCATCCGTAGTCGCGTCCACCGCGTGCCGCCGTAGGCCGTCACCAATTCCATTGCCTGCCGGGGCGCTTCGCGCAGGCCCGTCATGATCATCACCAGAGCGGGGAAGAACACGACGATCGCCGTCAGCACCGTCACCCCCGCCGTGCCGCGGCCGAAGATCAGCACCACGATCGGACTCAGGGCGACCAGCGGCACCGACCGCAACAGCATCGCGACCGGCATGAACGTCTGCCGCACAGCCGAATACAGCACGAACAGCGCGGCGACGCCGATCGCGCCGAGCATCCCGACGACGAACCCCGATGCCGCGTCACCGAGGGTGATCGCGAGGTCGTCGAAGATCGCCTGCCGGGCCGCAGGCGCACCCGCCGAAGTGACCAGGTAGGCCCAGACATCCGACGGCGTCTTGCCCACTCGCGGCCCGATCTGGGGGAACAGGCGAAGAAACAGCGTCCAGATGACGAGCAACAGAATCAGCGACGTCGCCAGCGGCAGCAGGAAGCGGCCGATCCGGCGCGCGACGGTGGTGGTCATCGCCCCTCCTCCACCGTCGTCCACGGCGTGATCAGGCGGGCCGCGCCCGCCACCAGCAGGTACCCGAGCCCGGCCAGCGCGGCCGCGGCGATCGCCATGCCCCAGGTGCGTGGCACGTTGTAGGCGGTCTGGGCCGCCGTGAGCGCCACCCCGATGCCGCTGTCGACGCCACCCAGATACTCACCGATGATCGCGCCGAGCACCGCCGACGGCGCCGCGATCTTCAAGGCGGCGAACGTATTCGGCAGCGCGGCGATGGCTCGCACCCGATACAGCTGTTGCCAGCGGCCACCGCCGTAGGCGCGCACCAGATCCAGGCTCGCCGGATCGGCCGAGCGCAATCCGCTCACCGCGCCGACCATGGTGGTGAAGAAGCAGTACATCGCGGCCAGGAACACGGTGGGCGTGCGCCCGCCGAACACCACCAGGATGATCGGGCCCAGCGCCACCAGCGGCGTGCAGTAACTCAGGATGGCCAGCTGGGTCGCGAGGGGTTCGATCCGCGGCACCAGCATGATCAGCGCCGCGATCCCGATCGCGAGCACGTTGCCCCAGAGGAAGCCCTGTAACGCCCCGATCGCGGTGACCTGGAAGTTGGGTCCGTAGAGGCCCCACCCGTCCGACCACATGGTCGAAAGGACCCGCCACGGTGAGGGAATCGTCCCGCCCGCGGTTCCGGCGGCGGCCAGCGCCCACCACAGGGCGATCAGCACCACCACGCCCAGCGCCCCGGCCGCCCGGCCCATATCGGCCGGGATCCGCCGGGTTGTCGCCACACTCATGCCACCCCACCCCGCCCGAACAGCAGCTCGGACAGGTAGTCACAGAGCTTGTGGAATTCGGGCGTGCGCATCATCTCGGGCGTGCGCGGACGCGGCAGGTCGATCTCGACCAGCTCCAGTACCCGGCCCGGTCGCGGACTCATCACCGCCACCACGTCGGACAGGAACACCGCCTCGCCGATGCCGTGGGTGACCATCAGTGTGGTCGCGGGCTTCTCGGTCCAGATGCGCAGCAGTTCCAGGTTCAATCGCTGCCGGGTCATGTCGTCGAGCGCGCCGAACGGTTCGTCGAGCAGCAGCACCGACGGCTGCACGACCAGCGCTCGCGCGATCGAAACCCGCTGGCGCATACCGCCGGACAACTGCGCGGGCTTGGCCTTCTCGAACCCCTCCAGCCCGACCAGCGCGATCAGTTCGGCGATCCGGTCCGGTTCGGCGGGCAGCCCGGCCACCTGCAACGGCAGCCGGATGTTCGATTCCACACTGCGCCACGGCAGCAACGCCGAATCCTGGAACGCGATACCGAGCTCGGCTCCACCGCGCAATTGTTCCGGGGACATGCCGTTGATCCGCGCGGTGCCCGCACTCGGTTCGTCCAGGCCGGCCAGAATCCGCAACACCGTCGATTTGCCGCAGCCCGAAGGCCCGAGCAAAGACAGGAATGCGCCGTGAGAAGTGCGCAAATCGACCGAGTCCAGCGCGTTGACAGTGTTGCGGCCCACTGTGAAGGTCTTGCTCAACCCACTGATCTCGATCCCGGTGGTCGCGCTACCGGGGATTTCCTTACCCATGCTCGTCACCATAAGAGCGCCTGGTTGCGGCGGCATTTCCGAATCACAGCCCAGATTGCGCCCCCGTAAACCGTGCTCGAGGTCACCATAAAAGTGAACCGGTAACGATTCGCTCATGTGAGAGGACATAGAGTGTCGGAGGATCTGACAGCCCTGCAGGCGTCGAGCGCATATGCTCTCGGCGACCGGGGGAAGCACTGCGATGACGTGCCCGACAGGGCCCGTGGACTGGAACCGACTGTTCGATGAAGCTCTCTGCACTACGTACCGTGGCCGCGCTGCGCACCACCGCCGTGGCTCTGACCGCCGCATTGTCGGTGGCCGTTGTCGCCGGTGGCGCCGCGACCGCCGAGCCCGAGAAGCCCTCAGCCGTGTCGTCCATCGTCAAAGACGGACGCGTGTGGCATCTGAAGGTGTACTCGGCGGCGATGAAGAAGGACATCACGATCGACGTGCAGCGTCCCGTCGACGAGTCCAAGCCGGCCCCCAACTTCTACATGCTCAACGGCCTCGACGGCGGTGAGGGCACCGCCAGCTGGGCTGCGCAGACCCAGGCGCTGAGCTTCCTGGCCGACAAGCAGGTCAATGTGATCCAGCCGATCGGCGGCCGTGGCAGCTACTACACCGACTGGAAAGCCGAAGACCCGAAGCTGGGCCTGAACAAGTGGAGCACCTTCTTCACCCAGGAGCTCCCCCCGCTGATCGACGCCGCACTCGGCTCGACCGGTCTGAACTCGCTGGCCGGCCTGTCCACCTCCGGCACCTCGGTGCTGCAGCTGGCCGAGGCCAACCCGGGTCTGTTCAAGTCCGTCGCCGCCTACAGTGGCTGCGCGCAGATCGCCGACCCGATGGGCAAGCAGGCCGTCAAGTTCTCCGTGGAGACCTGGGCCGGTGGCAAGACCGCGAACATGTACGGCCCGGACAACGATCCCGCGTGGGTCGAGAACGACCCGGTCATCAACGCGGAGAAGCTGCGCGGCACCAACCTCTACATCTCCAGCGGTAGCGGCATGCCGACCAACGCCGACGTGGCCTACTACCTCAACGGTTCGCCCGGCCCGATGGGCGTGATCAACCTCGGTCTCGGTATCGGCATCGAAGCGGCGACCAACGCTTGCAGCCAGAACCTGAAGACCAAGCTGGACTCGCTGGGTATCCCGGCGACCTACCAGTTCACCCCGATGGGCACCCACTACTGGCCGTACTGGGAGCAGGCGCTGCACGAGTCGTGGCCGCTGCTCGCTCAGGGCATGGGTATCTGATTTCCCACTGAAAGCGGGAGGCATCCGGATTCGGATGCCTCCCGCTTTTGCGTTGTCGCCGGCTACGTGGTGGGCGCGACCGCGGTGCGCACCGTGAGCCCGGAGCGGATGAAATAGGCGATCTCCTCGCAGATCTCGTCGACCGAGATCGCGTCGCCGGGAACGGTGGCGTGCACCATCTCCTGGGCGAGGGAATTCACGGCGCCGATAACCGCGAGGCCGAACAGGTGCAGGCTGCGCGATTCCGCTTCGCCACGTTCGGCGGCGCGCTGCGCTTCCCGGGTGAGCAGTGCCGAAATCGACCGCCGCTGCGCGCGCCGCCATTCCTCCACCACCGGACTCACCCCGACGACCTCGACATAGAACACCCGCGCCGCCCGGCGATCACGGCAGGTCACCGCCAGGAACGCGCGGAAACTCTCCACCACGCGCACCACCAGCGGCTGTTCGCTGGTGTGTTCCAATGCCTCGTCGAGGCGGCGTAGCGCGGCCGCGTTCAACCGGTCGACGAGTGCGATCAGTAATGCCTCGCGGCTACCGATGTCTTCGTAGAAACTGCGGGTCGACACATTCGCGGTCGAACACAGCCGCTCGATCGAGGTCGACGAATATCCCTGGGTACCGAATAGTTCCAGCGCCGCGTCGGTCAACCTGTTGCGGCGTAGCGCGACTCGCTGCTGGCGCGACAATCCACCGTAACTACGACCACTATCGGTTACATCCGCACGCCGAACCACGGATGCATGCTAGCGCGCGATCGCCGGACAGCCGGGCGATTCGTCATTGTCGCCGCGAGCGAATTCCGCTGGCGTATCGGAATTGTCGAAGTGGATGATCAATTCTGTTCGGTAGTGGGTTCGCCGTCGTCGAGTGGTTCGGCCAACGGCCAGCCACCGGCGGCCAGATGCGAAGCCACCCGCGAGACGTCGTCGGGCGCGGGCTGTTGCTTCGCGAAATCGGCGATGGCGGCCGCGATTTCGGCCTCGCTGATCGATTCCCGATTCGGATTCGCCTCCACCAGTTTCTCCCCGATCACCGTCACCTCGTAGTCGGTGAGGTGGCGGTGCAGCACCGCGAACAAGGCGACATAGTCGGACTGGGGAATGCCCTGTGGATAGCCCGCGCGCAGCCACCCGAGCACCCGCGAGAGCAGGTTGCCACGGACCGGCGGGGTCGCGGGGGTGGGGTTCGGATCGGTCATGGCTTCCTCACTCATGATTGGCCGAACAGGTGGATGCCGAACTGGTGGGCGATGAACGCCTTGGCGGTGAACAGGATTCCGGTGATCACCACGACGACGATGAGGACCAGACAGGCCACCGCACCCGCCAGCGCCGGATAGTTGCGCCGGACTCGGCCCTCGGCGTCGACGGTCTCGGCATTTCCCCACCACCGCACAGCGAAGGCGAAGACCGCGGGTACACCCGCGCCGAAGACCAGCGCGGCGAGCACCACTTCCCACAGTGAACTCAGATTGGTGATCACGGTGTGCATGATCGCTCCCCTCTACCCGGCATGGTTCTGGTCGATCGGCGCCTGTGCCGAGGTGGGTGGCCGGCCATCGGGCCATTCGTTCACATTGTGAGTGCCGACCGGGTCACGGCGCGACCGGAGATAGATTCCGAGCGCCCCGGCGATCAGGAGGCCGAACACCACGAGCACACCGGGGAGTCCACCGATGACGTTGGCGATCGCCCAGCAGATCGCGCCGACGATGCCCGCCATCGGCAGAGTCAGCATCCAGGCCACGGCCATCCGGCCCATCACCCGCCAGCGCACCTCGGCGCCCTTGCCGATGCCGGTGCCGAGGATCGCGCCGGTCGCGGTCTGCGTGGTCGACAGCGGCAGGCCGAAGTGTGCCGAGGTGAGAATGATCGCCGCCGAGGTCGACTCGGCGGCCAGGCCCTGTGGCGACTCGATCTCGACCAGGCCCTTGCCGAGTGTCCTGATGATCCGCCAGCCGCCGAGATAGGTGCCGAGGGCGATCGCGACGGCACAGGCGGCCATCACCCACAGCGGCATGTGGTCGTCCTTGTCCAGCGAGCCGTAGGCGACCAGCGCGAGGAAGATGACGCCCATCGTCTTCTGCGCGTCGTTGGTGCCGTGCGCCAGCGAGACCAGGGAGGCCGAGCCGATCTGGCCCCAGCGGAAACCCTCTTCGGACTTCTCCTGGTCGACGCCACGGGTGATCCGGTACACCACGAACGTGCCGATGGCCGCCACCATCGCCGCGATCACGGGCGCGAGCAGCGCGGGCAGCACGATCTTGATCAGCACGCCGTCCGACCCCGATGCCCAGATCACGCCGTTCCAGCCGAGTGCGGCGATCGTCGAGCCGATCAGGCCGCCGAACAGGGCGTGCGAGGAACTCGACGGCAGGCCGAGCAGCCAGGTCAGCAGGTTCCACAGGATGCCGCCGACGAGGCCCGCGAAGACGATTACCAGCAGGTCCTGCCCGCCCACATCGTCCAATTTCACGATCCCCTTGGCCACCGTCGCCGCGACCGCCACCGACAGGAACGCCCCGATCAGGTTCAGCACGCCCGAGAGCGCGACCGCCGTCTTCGGCTTCAGCGCACCGGTGGCGATCGAGGTCGCCATGGCGTTGGCCGTGTCGTGGAATCCGTTGGTGAAGTCGAACGCGAGAGCTGTGACGATGACGATCAACAGGACCATTAGTTCGGCGCTCACCGGAACAGTGTGTCGTATGCTGCCGCCGGATTGCCAAACTGTTGCGGGTAAGTCGCACGACCAGCGGCGGAGCTCAGCCGGCGGCCACGCCGAGCGCGCGCACCGCCTCGATGGTGTCGGCCTCTCCCGCTTCCTTGTCCGGCCGGTACCGCACCACCCGGGCGAAGCGCAGCGCGACGCCGCCCGGATATCGGGTACTGGTCTGGACGCCGTCGAGCGCGATCTCGACGACGAGTTCGGAGCGCAGGTACACGGCCTGGCCGTCGCGGTGGGTTTCGTGGCGCGGGAATTCCTCGGTCTGCCAGCGCAGCAGTTCGTCGGTGAGGCCCTTGAACGTCTTGCCGACCATCACCGGCTCACCGGTCTCGGGATCGCGGGCCGCCAGATGCAGGTTGGACAGGAACCCGGTGCGGCGGCCATAACCCCATTCGGCGCCGATCACCAGTAGGTCGAGGGTGTGCGCGGGCTTGATCTTCTGCCAGGCCTTGCCGCGGCGGCCCGCGGCGTACGGGGCATCGAGTGCCTTGACCATCACACCCTCGTTGCCGACCGCGAGCGCGTCGTCATAGCAGTCGGCGGCAGCCTCCGGGGTGGGTGCGATCAGCGCGGGGATGCTGTGTTCGCCCGCGACCTGTTCCAAAGCGGTGCGGCGGACACGCAGCGGTTCGTCGATGAGGTCGGTGCCGTCGAGATGCAGGCAGTCGAAGAAGTACGGGTGTAACCGGCGTGGATCGCCGAGGGTGGCGAACCTGCTCATCGTCTCCTGGAACGGGCGTGGGCGGCCCGCGTCGGTCAGGGCGAGGGTTTCGCCGTCCAGGACCACGGTGGCGCAGTCGAGGGACTTGACCAGATCGACGAGTTCGGGGACGCCCTCGGTGATGTCGCGCAGGGTTCTGGTGAAGACCCACACCTGGTCGCCGTCGCGGTGCACCTGGATGCGGGCGCCGTCGAGCTTGTGTTCGACACTGATGTCGGAACCCAGCTCGGCGAGGGCCTCGTCCAGCGAACCGCCGGGTGAGGCGAGCATCGGCGCTACCGGACGTCCTACTTCGAGACGGAACGCGGCCAGGGCCTGCTCGCCCCCGGCGAGCGCGGCGATCGCGGTGACGGGGAGTCGGCCCGAGAGCATATGGGCCCGGCGCACCACGTCGACGGGGATGCCGGTGGACTGTGCGAGCGCCTCGACCACGATCGCGGTGAGCGCGCCCTGCCGGAGTTCGCCGGTGAGCAGGCGGACCAGGAAGGACTGTTCCTCCTCGGTCGCGGCGGTGAAGAGCGCGGTCAGCAATTCGCGGCGCCGGTTGGTCGAGCCCTTGCCGTTCAGGCCGGTGAGCTGGGAGAAGATGTCGTCCACCGCGCCGACGGTGAGGCTCGCGTCGCCGCTGGGCGGTGTGTCGAGCCCGGCCACCGTGCGCCACCCGGCCCCGATCCGGCCCTGCACCAGCTCGCCGGACAACCACGCCACCACGGTCCCGATCTCGGACGGGTCCGCAGCACCGAAGAGCTCGGCCAGCGCGGCGGTTTTCGCCTTGCGCGACCGGGTCGCCCGCACGGCCGCGGAGGCCGTGACGACATCGCTGAACAGCACCCCACGACAGTATCGCGAGGGTGTGACACAGAGCTCGAGTCCGGTTGTTAAGAATCCATTGGCAAGCCTGCGAAACCGCCCCTAAACTGGACATATGGCCAAGACCTATGTCGGAGCGCGGCTGCGCCAGCTGCGGACCGAGCGTGGGCTGAGCCAGGTCGCGCTCGCGCAGAAACTGGAGATCTCGGCCAGCTATCTGAACCAGATCGAACACGACGTGCGACCGCTCACCGTGCCGGTGCTGACGCGCATCAACGAGGTCTTCGGCGTCGACCCCACCTTCTTCTCCGCCCAGGACGACACCCGGCTCATCGCCGAGCTGTCCGAAGTGGTGATGGACGCCGAGCTCGGCATCGAGGCCGACACCCAGCAGATCGCCGACATGGTCTCCGCCCATCCGTCGATGGCGCGCGCCCTGGTAGCCATGCACAACCGCTACCGCAACACCAGCGCGCAGCTGGCCGCCGCCACCGAGGACCGGTTCGCCGACGGTTCCGGCAGCGCCGCGATCAGCAAGCCGCACGAGGAAGTGCGCGACTACTTCTATCAGCGCCAGAACTACATCCACGAATTGGATACCGCCGCAGAGGATCTCACCGCGCGCATCCGGTTCCACGGTGGCGAGGTGAGCACCGAGATCGTGCGCCTGCTGCGTGCGCACGACGTGCGGATCAGCGAGCGCATCGACCTCGGCGAGGGCGTGCTGCACCATTTCGATCCCGAGACCAAACAGCTCGAGATCTCCCCACACCTGTCCGGTGGGCAGCGCACTTTCAAACTCGCCGCCGAACTCGCCTACCTGGAATGCGGCCCGCTCCTCGAAAAACTGGTCGACGAGGGCAATTTCGCCTCCGATGCCTCGCACAAACTCGCGATGCTCGGCCTGGCGAACTACTTCGCGGCCGCGATGGTCTTGCCCTACACGCACTTTCACGAAGTAGCCGAGAGTTTCCGCTACGACATCGAACGCCTGTCGGCGCATTTCTCGCAGAGTTTCGAAACCATCTGCCACCGCCTGTCGACCCTGCAACGGCCGACCCTGCGCGGCGTCCCGTTCTCCTTCGTACGCGTCGACCGCGCGGGCAATATGTCGAAGCGCCAGTCCGCCACCGGTTTCCACTTCTCGGCCAGCGGCGGTACCTGCCCGCTCTGGAACGTCTACGAGACCTTCGCCTACCCCGGCAAGATCATGACCCAGATCGCCCAGATGCCCGACGGCCGCAAATACCTCTGGATCGCGCGCACCGTGGAACGTCGCGCCACCCGCTACGGCCAACCCGGCAAGACCTTCGCGATCGGCCTCGGCTGCGAGCTGCGCCACGCGGGCCGCGTCGTCTACGCCGACGGCATCGACCTGGGCGAAGCCAACGCCACCCCCATCGGCGCGGGCTGCCGAGTGTGCGTGCGCTCCAACTGCCCCCAGCGCGCCTTCCCGCCGCTGGGCAAGGCCCTCGACATCAGCGAACACCGCAGCTCGGTCTCGCCGTACCTCATCAAATAGCTGCTCAGAAAGCTTCTTCCGGGACGGCCATGATGTCGTTGTCGATGGCGGCGAGGATGTTCTTGGTGGCGGTGAGTTCGGGGAGGACGTTCTTGGCGAAGAAGCTCGCCGCGGCGACTTTGCCCTGGTAGTAGGGGCGGTCCCGCGGTGCGGCGTCGGAGGCCAGGGCGGCGGCGGCGATGTCGGCCTGGACCAGCAGGCGCCAGGCGATGAGGAGATCACCGACCGCCATCAGGAAGCGAACCGAGCCGAGGCCGACCTTGTAGAGCTCGGTGGGCTCGGTCCGGCCCGCCATGGCGTAGCCGGTGAGGGTGGCGGCCATCGCGCCGACATCGGCTTGGGCGGTGCGCAGCAGGGCGCGCTCGGTGGCGAAACGGCCGGTGTCATTGTCCAGGTAGACGCCGATCTGAGCGTTCACGTGGGAGAGGGCGACGCCACGATCGCGAATGATCTTGCGGAAGAAGAAGTCCTGGGCCTGGATCGCCGTGGTGCCCTCGTAGAGCGAGTCGATCTTGGCGTCACGGATGTACTGCTCGATCGGATAGTCCTGCAGATAGCCGGAGCCGCCGAACGTCTGCAGCGACTCGGCGAGCAGCTGGTAGGCGCGCTCGGATCCCACGCCCTTGACGATCGGCAGCAGCAGATCGTTCACGCGGTGCGCGGTCTCCGGATCGGCACCGGACACCAGCTGCGCCACATCCGTGTTCTGGTGCGCGGCGGTATACAGATACACCGCTCGCAACCCCTCCGCGTAGGCCTTCTGCATGGCCAGCGACCGGCGCACATCAGGGTGATGGGTGATGGTGACGCGCGGCGCCGCCTTGTCGGCGACCTGCGTCAGATCCGCGCCCTGCACCCGCGTCTTGGCGTACTCGAGCGCGTTCAGGTACCCGGTCGACAACGTCCCGGACGACTTCACGCCTACCGTCATCCGCGCGTTCTCGATCACCTTGAACATCTGCGCGATGCCGTTGTGCACGTCGCCGACCAGCCAGCCCTTGGCGGGCACCGCGGTGCCGCCGAAGGTCACTTCGCAGGTCGGCGAGGACTTGATCCCCATCTTGTGCTCGACCCCGGTCACGTACACACCGTTGCGGTCGCCCGGTTCCAGCGTCTCGGGATCGAAGAGGAACTTCGGCACGTAGAACAGCGAAAGCCCCTTGGTGCCGGGGCCGGCGCCCTCCGGCCGGGCGAGCACCAGGTGGAAGATGTTCTCGGCCGTATCGCCCACGTCACCGCCGGAAATAAACCGTTTCACCCCGTCGATGTGCCATGACCCGTCGGGCTGCGGCACAGCCCTGGTGCGACCGGCGCCGACATCGGATCCGGCATCCGGTTCGGTGAGCACCATGGTCGCCTGCCACCCGCGATCGAACCCGCCCCGTGCCCAGCGCTTCTGTTCGTCGTTGCCGATCTCGTAGAGCACCGAGCCCATCATCGGGCCCATGTTGAAGAAGCTGGCCGCCGGATTGGCACAGATGATGAGCTCGTTGATCGCCCACATCAGCGCGTTCGGGGCGGCGGTGCCGTCCATACCCGCCGGCATGGCGAGGCGGTACCAGCCCGCTTCGTGCACCAGGTCCACCGTCTTACGCAGCGGATCGGGCACGGTGATGTCGTGGGTATCGGGGTGGAACACCACCGGGTGCCGGTCGGCCTCGGCGAACGAGTCCGCGATCGGCCCCTCGGCCAGGTGTTTCACCTCGTCGAGGAGCTGGCGCACCGTATCGGAGTCCAGGTCGCCGTAGGCGCCGGTGTCCAGAACCTTGTCCAGGTTCAGGACCTCGAACAGATTGAACTCGATGTCACGCACGTTCGCCTTGTAGTGCCCCATTGGGCCCTCCTCGACTGACCGCACACGGCCGATTGCCGTGTGACTCGGCGGCTCGACGTTGTACAAATCGAAGCGTGCCGCACCTGTGCGGCCCTACGCAACCGTAGGCAAGGCGACCCTTCGGCAGCTGCCGCGGACGAACAATTCACACGGACGAAACAGACGAAACGGGCACGTGACCGAGAGACATTCGGGTGCAACAAGTTCCCTCTACTGTCTCGAATCACGAATACAGCTTCTGTATACAACTCGGTGTACATCCAGTCTCCGGGGCAGACAGCGGCGGTATTCGTTGTGGCGCGTGTGGCGCCGCCGTTACACCTGATGAGGAGAACCGCCCCATGTCTGAATCCCGTTTGGTCAAGGCACTTGTCGTGCCTGCCGCGGTGGCCGTCGCCGGCCTGCTGCTCACCGGCTGTGGTGCGCGCGACGACGCGTCGACCGGCTCGACCGCCGCCTCCTGCGTCGACACCAGCAAGGACACCATCAAGGTGGGCTCGCTGCACTCGCTGTCGGGCACGATGGCCATTTCCGAAGTCACCGTGGCCAATTCGACCAAGCTGGCGATCGACCAGATCAACGCGGCGGGCGGCGTGCTCGGCAAGAAGATCGAGATCGTCCTCGAAGACGGCGCCTCCGACCCCAAGACCTTCGCCGAGAAGGCGGAGAAGCTGATCAGCTCCGACTGTGTCGCTTCGGTATTCGGCGGCTGGACCTCGTCGAGCCGCAAGGCCATGAAGCCCAAGTTCGAGAGCCTGAACTCGCTGCTCTACTACCCCGTGCAGTACGAGGGCCTGGAAGATTCCAAGAACATCTTCTACACCGGCGCCACCACCAACCAGCAGATCATCCCCGCGCTGGACTACCTGAAGCAGAAGGGCATCAAGTCCCTCTACCTGGTCGGCTCCGACTACGTCTTCCCGCAGACCGCCAACCGCGAGATCAAGGCCTACGCCGCGGCCAACGGTATCGAGATCAAGGGCGAGGACTACACCCCGCTGGGCTCCACCGACTTCTCCACCATCGTCAACAAGGTGCGGGCCGCCAAGGCTGGCGCGGTGTTCAACACCCTCAACGGTGACTCCAACGTGGCCTTCTTCCGCGAGTACACCAACGCCGGCCTGAAAGCCGCTGAGATGCCGGTGGTTTCGGTGTCGATCGCCGAGGAAGAGGTCGCGGGCATCGGCGCGCAGAACATCGCGGGCCAGCTCACCGCCTGGAACTACTACCAGACCGTCGACTCCCCGGCGAACAAGAAGTTCGTCGCCGACTACAAGGCCGCCTTCGGCGCCGACAAGCCCACCTCGGACCCGATGGAAGCCGCGTACGCCTCGGTCTACCTGTGGAAGAACACCGTCGAGAAGGCCAAGTCGTTCGCGGTGGCCGACATTCAGGCCGCGGCCGACGGCGTGAGCTTCGACGCCCCGGAGGGCACCGTCACCATCGACGGCTCCAACCACCACATCACCAAGACCGCCCGGATCGGCGAGATCCGCCCCGACGGCCTGATCTACACCGTCTGGGATTCCGGCAAGGCCATCATCCCGGACCCGTACCTGAAGTCCTACGAGTGGGCCAAGGGCCTCAAGTAAGTAGCCCGACCGAGGTAGGACGCGCTCTGAGTCAGGGCGCGTCCCACACCGCCCCCTTTCCAAGGAGTCCACTGCAATGGACGTGCTGATCAGTCAGCTCTTCACCGGGCTGAGTCTGGGATCCATTCTTCTGCTCGCCGCGCTCGGCCTGTCACTGACCTTCGGTCAGATGGGCGTCATCAACATGGCGCACGGCGAATTCATCATGGCCGGTTGTTACACGACCTACGTTGTGCAACAAGTCTTCTCATCGGCCGGAGTGTCGCTGGTCGTGTCCCTGCTGATGGGCTTCCTCATCGGCGGCCTGCTCGGCGCCGCCCTGGAAATGGGGCTGATCCGCTACATGTACGACCGGCCGCTGGACACGCTGCTCGTCACCTTCGGTGTCGGACTCGTGCTGCAGCAGGCCGCGCGTGACATCTTCGGCGCACCCGCCAAGAACGTGCTGGTGCCCGAATGGCTCAGTGGCGGCATCACTATCGCGGGCGCGGTCGTGCCGAAGACCCGCATCTTCATCCTGGTGCTGGCGATCGTCGCGGTGACCACCCTGGCCGCCGTGCTCAAGACCACCCCCATGGGTCGACGGATTCGCGCCGTCGTGCAGAACCGCGGACTGGCCGAAACCAGCGGCATCTCCAGCAGATTCACCGATATCAGCACGTTCTTCATCGGTTCCGGACTGGCCGGCGTCGCCGGTGTGGCGCTCACCCTGATCGGTTCGACGAGCCCCACCATCGGCCAGAGCTATCTGATCGACGCGTTCCTGGTGGTCGTGATCGGCGGCCTCGGCCAGATCAAGGGCACGGTGATCGCGGCGTTCGCGCTCGGCCTGCTCAACTCGTTCATCGAATACTCCACCACCGCGTCCATCGCGAAGGTGATCGTGTTCGTGCTGATCGTCGTCTTCCTGCAGGTCCGCCCGCAGGGCCTGTTCACCGTGCGGACGAGGAGCCTGGCATGACCGCACTCACCGAACGTCTCCGCGAATACCCGCGGCTCACCCCACTACTCGGCTTCGGCGTCGCGGCGATCCTGCTGTTCGCCGTCGCCCCTGCGGTGCTGAGCGATTTCCGCCTGAACCTACTGGCCAAGTTCATCTGCTTCGCCATCGTGGCCGCCGGCATCGGATTGGCCTGGGGCCGGGGCGGAATGCTCACCCTCGGCCAGGGCGTGTTCTTCGGCATCGGCGCCTACATCATGGCCATGCACATGCAGCTCGCCGACGCCGCCCGCCTCGGCAACGACGTCCCGGAGTTCATGGAGATCTCCGGCATCAGCGAACTCCCCGGTTTCTGGCAGCCGTTCAGCTCCGCGCCGGTCGCCATCCTCGGCATCCTGGTGCTGCCCGCGCTGGTCGCCGCCGTGCTCGGGTACGGCGTGTTCAAGCGCCGGGTGCGCGGCGCCTACTTCGCCATCCTGAGCCAGGCACTGGCCGCGGCGCTGGCGATCCTGCTCACCGGTCAGCAGGCCATCGGCGGCTTCACCGGGCTGTCGGACTTCCGCTCCTTCTTCGGATTCCGGCTCTCGGACCCGGCCAACCGGCAGATGCTGTTCTTCATCGCCGCGGCCACGCTGCTCGTGGTGGTGGCCCTGATCCGACAGCTCAACCGCAGCCGCTACGGCGAACTGCTCGTCGCGGTGCGGGACGCGGAGGAGCGGGTGCGCTTCCTCGGCTACGACCCCGCCAACATCAAGATCGTCGCGTACGTCGTGGCGGCATTCCTCGCCGGGATCGCGGGTGCGTTGTTCACCCCGATCGTCGGCATCATCTCCCCCGCCGACATCGGCGTGATCCCGTCGATCGCTTTCCTCATCGGTGTCGCCATCGGTGGCCGCACCACGCTGCTCGGGCCGATTCTCGGCGCGATCGGCGTCGCCTGGGCGCAGACCTCGCTGTCGGAGTCGTTCCCGTCGGGCTGGACCTACATGCAGGGCATCCTGTTCATCGTGGTCGTCGGCTTCATCCCCGCCGGGCTGGCCGGGCTGTGGCCGATGTTCAAGGGCTGGCTCGACAGCCGTAAGAAGCTGCCACCCGCACCGGAAGAACCCGCCGCCGTCGTCACCGAGGAGAAGGTGCAAGCGCGATGACACTCGAACCCAAAGCCGGCGGTAACGCGGGCATGGACAGCGACTACCTCGAAATTCGTGGTCTTTCCGTCAGTTTCGACGGTTTCAAGGCCGTCACCGATGTCGATCTCACGGTGCTGCAGGGCGACCTGCGGTTCCTGATCGGCCCGAACGGCGCGGGCAAGACCACGCTGATCGATGCCATCACCGGCCTCGTCCCGGCGACCGGTTCGGCGCAGAAGTCGGGCACCGAACTCCTCGGCAAGAAAGTGCACCAGATCGCGCGCCTCGGCATCGGGCGCACCTTCCAGACGGCCAGTGTGTTCGAGCAGCTCACCGTGTTGCAGAACCTGGATATCGCGGCGGGCGCCGGGCGTTCGGCACTGTCGCTGCTGCGTATGCGCAAGTCCGTGCTGCCGAGTATCGAAGAGGCGTTGGAGACAACGGGTCTCACCGCACTGCGGGACAAGCCCGCCGGGGTGCTCGCGCACGGGCAGAAGCAGTGGCTCGAGATCGGCATGCTGCTGGTGCAGAACGCGTCGGTGCTGCTACTCGACGAGCCCGTCGCGGGCATGAGCGCCGAGGAGCGCGAGGAGACCGGAAACCTGTTGCGCCGCATCGGCAGTGATCGCGTGGTGGTCGTCGTCGAGCACGACATGGACTTCATGCGGTCCTTCGCCACCTCGGTCACCGTGCTCGCGGGCGGCAAGGTCCTCAGCGAGGGCAGCGTCGAACAGGTGCAGGCCGATCCCAAGGTGCAAGAGGTCTATCTCGGCACCGCGACCCTGGTCGCGACAGACAAGGAGTCGGCCGATGCTTGAGCTACACGACATCCGTTCCGGATACGGGCGCACCGAGGTCATCCACGGTGTCAGCATGACCGTGCCCGACGACAGCGTCGTCGCGATCATGGGCCACAACGGCGCGGGCAAGACCACGCTGCTGCGCGCGGCGGTGGGGCTGCTGCCCACCAAGTCGGGCACCATCACCTTCGACGGCGAGAAGATCACCAAACTCTCTCCCTCGCAACGGGTCAAGCGCGGAATCGGTTATGTGCCGCAGGGCCAGCAGAGCTTCGGACAGCTCACCACCGCCGAGAACCTGCAGGTGGTCGCGGACGGACGCAAGCGCGGCAAGGCGCTGATCGACGAATCCCTCGATCTGTTCCCCGCGCTGAAGGACCTGCTCACCCGCAAGGCGGGCCTGCTCTCGGGCGGGCAACGTCAGCAGCTGGCCATTGCCAGGGCGCTGATCACCGAGCCGAAACTGCTCATCCTCGACGAACCCACCGAGGGCATCCAGCCGTCGGTGGTCGCCGAAATCGAGCGCACCATCATCGAATTGACGCAGCGCGGCGGTTTGAGCGTGCTCCTGGTGGAGCAGCACATCGGCTTCGCACTGCAGGCCGCGCAGCAGTACTACGTGCTGCACTCGGGGCATCTCGGCTCGACCGGGGCAGGCGGGGCAGGCGCGGAATCCGCGGTCCGCGCGGCGATGGCGATCTGATCGCAGCGGCGCAGATGGCCGGGAGGGGATCGGGCGAGGACGCGCGTCCCGCCGGCGGCCGGCGGCGGGTGCCGCTGGCCGCCCGCGTCTACGACGAACTCCGCCACGACCTCGCCACCGGGGAACTGGCGCCGACCGAACGGCTGCGCGCCGAACGGCTGGCCCAGCGCTACGGCGTCTCGCGCACCCCGGTGCGCGAGGCCCTGGCCCGGCTCCAGGCCGACGGGCTCGTGCAGCGACATCCCGACGGTCTCTACCTGTACCGGCCACGCCTGAACGAACTCGACGAGCTCTACGAACTACGAATCGTGCTGGAATCCCGTGGTTTTCAGCGTATCGCCGCGGGTGGTTCCGTCCAGGTGCACATCCCGGCCGAGCACGACCTGCCCACCGTGCGCGCCGAGCTGGCCCGCTGGCTCGAATACCGCGACACCCCACCGGAACCCGGGCCCGACCTGGTCGCCGCCGACGAGCGGTTCCACACCGAACTGCTCAGGGCGGCGGGCAATTCCGCCCTCGCCGAGGCACTGGCCGCCGTCTACCTGCGGGTTCGCCCGGTGCGCACGATGGATGTGCCGACCGCCGAGCGGGTGGCGGCCATGACAGCCGATCACATCACCATCGCCGAACAGGTGCTCGCCGGGGACGACGAACAGGCCCTGCACACGCTCACCGCCCACATCGACTCCTCCCGCGCGCACGTCCGGGTGCGCGCCGAGCAGGCGATCGCCTTCACCAAACTCGGTCGCGCCGTGCGGGATTGATCAGCACTCCGGCTGGAACGGCCAGCACTCGGTCTTGCGCGGAGTCGCCGACGTGGGCGCACGGGTGGTCGAGGTCTGCGAGGTGTCCGACATCGGACGCGGATGCGGCGAATCCTGGATCAGCGCCACGCCGACGACCACGAAGACGACGAAGATGCCGAGCACCGCGGCGGCGAACAGTCCGATGCCGACGAGCTTTCCCCGGCGCGACGGATCAGGCGGTGGGGCAGGCTCGCTGAATTTACGCACCTGCGGCGCCACCGGAGTCGGCGCGCGTCGATGGGTGTCGAAGCCCTCCTCGACCAGCTCGGCGCGTGACGGCGCTTCGACCACACCGAGCGCCGTGCAGGTGGTGAGCACGCGCTCGACCGTCCATTCGCGCGGCCCCGCCGAGAACCCTTCCAGGTATACCCGCAGCTCATGCGCATCGACGCTGTTCGCGACCAGCACGTCCAGACCCGGCCGCAGCGCGGTGCGCGCCGGCCGCACCACCACGCCCCGATACGGCACGAGCACCACCGCGCCGGAGACATGCCTGCTGTCCTGCAACGCCCGCTCCAGCGCGACCCGCACCGCGTGCACCCCGTGTTCGACCCGGTCGGTGAGACCGTTCGACGCGTCGGCTTCTAAATCCAGCGGACTGTCGCTGATCATCCAGGTGCCGTCGGCGGCGGCGGTGAGCAGCCCGCTCTGCCGTCGCCGGAAACCCTTCACCTCGAGCACCGTGATCCCGCGCGGCGTCACGATCACCGCGCCGAGCCGCCGGTCACCCACCCGGCAGTCGACCAGCGCGAGCCCCGTACTCGGATAGGCGCGCAGGCAGTCCACGAGCTCACGCTCGGCGCCGGTGAGCTCGGCACCCGGTCTGATCCGAACCAGCATGTGCGATGTTCCCCTACCAGTGCTGCGACCTCACACCGCCGCTGCGCGCTGCGGTACCCACCGATCATGACGCGCAACTGTCCCGAAAACCACTGGAAACCAAAGAAAACCGGCACGAATACAGGAGTGGCCCCTGGAGCGGATACCGGCGAGTACGCTCCGATCCTGGCCGACGATGTTCGAGAAGACAGGTGGACCAGAGATGGAATCAGCGCCCCTACCACGCGTTTCGCCGGGCCGGTTCGGTGAACTCGGGCCGATCAACTGGGTTGTCTGGCAAGTGCTTTCCCGTGCGTCGGGCACCGAGGACGCGCATCTGTTCAGCACCCTCGGTCGCACCGGCGGGCTCTTTCGCGGCTGGCTGCATTTCTCCGGCAAGCTCATGCCGGGTGGCAGGTTGCCGCGCGCCGAGGCCGAGCTGGTGATCCTGCGCGTCGCTCAGCTGCGCGAATGCGACTACGAGGCCGACCATCATCGTCGATTGGGCCGCAAGGCGGGCCTGTCGGCAGTCGAGATCGAGCGGGTTGCCGCAGGTCCCGAGGCCGAGGGCTGGACTCCCCGGCAGCGGGCACTGCTGAATGTCGCCGATCAGCTGGTGAGCACCCGCAACGTGGACGACGCGGCGTGGAACGCGCTGGCCGAGCACTACGACGAGCGGACGCTGATCGAGATCGTGCTGCTGATCAACCAGTACGAGGGGCTGGCGTCGACCATCACGACCTTGCGGATCGAGCGTGACACGTTCTGACTGTGTGACCCACGTCATATAGCGAGTCGCCGTAGAGTCTCCCACAGTAAAGACGTACAACGTACGGAGTTCACTGCCACCGAGGAGACCCCATGCAGATCAGCGCTTCCGCCCTCTCGCTCAATGTCGCCGACCCCCAGGCCTCGGCCCAGTTCCTGATCGACCACCTCGGCTTCACCGAGAAGATGGCCGCCGACGGGTTCGTCAATGTGACGCGGGCCGACGCGGGCATGGACGTGATCTACCTGCGCACCGGCCTCGGCTCGTTCAAGCCCGCCCGCATCGCGGGCAGCGCGGGCGAGGGACTGCTCGTCGTGTTCGTCGTCGACGACATCGACCGCGAATACGACCGCTTGCGGGCCGAGGGCGTCCCGATCGAGACGCCCATCGAAACCGAGGAGTGGGGCGAGCGGTACTTCCAGATGACCGACCCCAACGGGATCGTCATCCAGCTCGTGCAATGGGTGTGATCAGCGGCGGGCGACGCGCAGCGCGGCCACGATCATCGGGATCTGCAACGGCAGCCGCGCCAGCACGCCTGCCTTGAAAGCCTTGGCCGCCTTCGGATTACCGACCACATCCACCGTCATCTGGATATTGGCCGGGAAGACACCGACGAACAGCGCCGCGGCCAGCCAGCCACCCAGCCGACGGGTGCGCGGCACCGCCAGCGCGGTCGCCACGCCCAGCTCGGCAACCCCGGACCCGTACGTATAGGTCCGCGGGTTGCCGGGCAGCTGCGGCGGCACGATCTTGTCGAACGGCTTCGGCGCGAGGAAGTGCAGGATGCCCATGAAGAACAACAGCCCACTCAACCAGGAGTGCGCCGTTGCGCCCCTCCGGGTATTCGAGCCAGACCGCGGCGCGGGGCTAGGTGACGTTGGCGGGCGGAGGTCGCTCATCTGGCCAGGTTAGCCCGTGCCCGGTGAGTTACCCATGCGCTGCCGTCAACGACGGCGGCGACTACTGCGCGAAGACCGTGGCGGCGGAGGTGGCCGGGCGGCCGAGGAGCTTGGTCAGATCGCCGGTGGTTACCTCCAGCAGGCCCTCGCCGATGCCGGCATCGGCGTCGGCGAGGACGGCGGCGTACTGCTCCTCGAGACCCGCCGCGCGCAGGGCTGCCGCGTAATCGTCCTTGGCGAGGTCGGCGTAACGGACCGGGGAGCCCTTCGCCTCGGTGGCCGCGGCCGCGAGGTCGGCGCCGGTCAGAGCCTGGTCACCGCCCAGTTCGTAAATGCGGCCCTCATGCCCCTCGCCGGTCAGCACGCGCGCGGCTGCCTCCGCGTAGTCGGCGCGTGCGGCGCCGGAGACACGACCCTGGGCCATCGCGCCGTGGAGGACGCCGGACTGGGCCGCGTTCGCGACGGCGCCGGCGTAGTTCTCCCAGTACCAGCTGTTGCGCAGCAGTACCGTCGGCACGGCGGCGCTCGCCAGCACCTCTTCGGTGCCGCGATGCTCGGCGGCCAGCAGCATCGGATTGCTGTCGGCGCGCGGAATGCTGGTGTAGGCCAGCAGTTCGACCCCGGCGCGCTCGGCGGCGCGAAGCACGTTGGTGTGCTGGGCTACTCGCTTGCCGAACTCGTTGCCCGAGATCAGCAGCACCCGGTCCACACCGGCCAGGGCGGCGTCGAGGGCCGCCGGATCGTCGTAGGACGCCTGCCGCACTTGCGCGCCGCGCGCGGCGAGGTCGGCCACCTTGGCCGGATCGCGCACGATCGCGACCGGTCGCTCCCCTGCGGCGAGCAGAGCCTCCACGACCAACCGGCCGAGCTTTCCGCCTGCTGCTGTCACTGCCACGGTCATTTCTGCCTCCATCGGTGCAAGTACTAACTATTAGTAAGCACTATGCCTTCAGTGGGCACTTGCGTCAAGTAGGTACGATGGATCCATGCCCGAGACGACCCCCGCGGATCACGACCCCACGCTGGAAGCCGACGTCTTCGCGCGCAATTGCCATTCCCGCCCCGTCCTGCAGAACATCACCGGACGGTGGGGTGTACTCGCTCTGGTCGCGCTGCTCGACGGGCCGGTCCGGTTCAGCGCCCTGCGCCGCCGGGTCGACGGTGTGAGCGAGCGCATGCTCTCGCAAACCCTGCAGGCGCTGGAACGCGACGGCATGGTCCATCGCGAGGTGCTCGAAGCGATCCCACCCCGCGTCGAATACACCCTCACCGAACTGGGCACGACGGTCGCGAACCAGCTGAAGTCGCTGATCGTCGTCGTGGAATCCAATATGGACACCGTCCGCGCGGCGCAGGACACCTACCACCGCGCAGGTGGCATCGACCAATGATCGGCTCAGCGCGCGAGTAGCTCCGAGACAGTGACGAATCGGTAGCCCTGCGCGCGCAATCCGTGCACGATCTCCGGCACCGCGGCAAGAGATTCGGGCCCGTACATGACGTGCAGCAGGATGATCGATCCCGGTCGGGTCTCGGCGAGGGTGTCGCCCACGATGGCCTCCCGTGACGCGCCCCCCGCGGAATCGGGCTCCACATCCCAGGTCACCGAGGTGCGATCGTGGTCGGCGAGGTAGTGCGGCAGCGTCCACAGTTTCTTGCCGTACGGCGGGCGGAAACTGATCGGCCCCGGATAGCCGGCGCGACGGATCTCGGCGTCGGTCCGCTCGATCTCCTCGCGCACGGTGTCGCCGGAAACCAGCACCATGCGCCGGTGCGAATAGGAGTGATTCCCGATCTCGTGGCCCGCGCCCACGATCGCCGCACCGTATTCGGGATGCGCGGCCAGGTCCTCGCCGACCAGGTAGAAGGTCGCGGGAACCTGTAATTCCCCCAGCGTCCGCAACACGTCCGGCGTCCGCGCGGTGGGTCCGTCGTCGAAGGTCAACGCGACGACCTTCTCGTCGGTCTCGACCCGATCGACCAGCCGACCCGCCACCTGATAGGTCCGCGAATTCGTCAACACATACAGACCGGCCAGCACCGCCGAAACCACGACGATGCCGACAACCCCGCCCACCAACCACCGACGCATGGACAGACGGTAACTCACCGGGCCGGATCAGCCCGGTGAGTTGTCCGGGTACCTACGCGATGACCTGGGTGATGTCGCCGGGGTTCAGGTAGTCGAAGAAGCGGTGGGCGCCGTCTTCGGTCATGCGCACACAACCGTGTGATTTCGAATCGACCGGACCCACGTGGAATGCCATGTCGCCGTTGAAGAACGTGGCCCAGCGCATCGGCGCATTGTGCATCGTGCTCCAGTGGAATTCCCGCTTGAAGGAAATCTTGGTCACCGCGGGCGGCGTTTCGAAGCCGGCCATGCCGTGCGAGATCGGCGTGGGTCCGAAGATCACCCGGCCGTTGTCGACCAGCCACGCCTCGTTCGTCGACAACCGCATGCACGCCCTGGCTTCGACGACCGGGCACGGCGATGCGGTGGGAACGATGGCGGGAACACCGGGAACGTCCGGGCCACCGGGGAAAAGAGGTTCAGCGACGGCCGGTGTCACCGTACCGAGTCCGGCCACAGCGACCGCGGCTATTGCCGCCATCCGTGCTGTCCAACCGAAAATGCTCATCGAGTTTCGACCCTCTCTGTCCGCCTCTCCGCGCCTTGTGCCGGTCGTTAGGTACGACGACAGCGCGGTGCCGGGCTGGCGGTCACGATGGAGTCAGCTTGTGGGCGTGCCCGGCGAGTTACCCATGTACTCACAAGATCAGGTGTTGCGACTAACAAGCGAACGAAAGAGCTACAGAGATCATCGGTTACAGGCTTCGATTCACCAAATCAACGCCCGGAAAAATACCGAATAGAAACCAAAAGACCGGGCACGCGATCGCGCACCCGGCCTTTTCGACTGATAGGTCAGAAGTTGATCATGTGCCCCGCGAGGCCGTGGATCGCTTCCTGCACCGCTTCGCTCAGCGTCGGGTGGGTGTGCACATTGCGGGCCACCTCGTTGACGGTGAGGTCCCACTTCTGGGCGAGGGTGAGTTCCGGCAGCAGCTCGGACACGTCGGGGCCGATCAGGTGGCCGCCGAGGAGCTCGCCGTGCGTGCCGTCGGCGATCAGCTTCACGAAGCCGGTCGGGTCGCCGAGGCCGTGTGCCTTGCCGTTGGCCTGGAACGGGAAGTTCGCGACCTTCACGTCGTAGCCCTCGTCGCGGGCCTGCTGCTCGGTGAGACCGAAGCTGGCGACCTGCGGCTGACAGAAGGTGGCGCGCGGCATCATCCGGTAGTCGCCCAGGGTCATCGTCTCGGCGCCGCCGATGGTCTCGGCCGCGACCACGCCCTGCGCCTCCGCCACGTGGGCGAGCTGCAGCTTGGCGGTGACGTCACCGATCGCGTAGATGTGCCCCACGTTGGTGCGCATGTAGTCGTCGATCTCGATGGCGCCACGGTCGGTGAGCGCGACGCCGGTGGTCTCCAGGCCGTAGCCTTCCACCCGCGGCGCGAAGCCGACGGCCTGCAGCACCTTGTCGACCGTGACGGTCTCGATCGCGCCGGACTTGTTGTCCTTGATCTGGACGGTGACCTTGGAGCCGTCGTCGTCGATCGACTGCACGGCCGCACCGGTGCTGATGGTGATGCCGAGCTTCTTGTACTGCTTGGTGATCTCTTTGGAGACGTCGGCGTCCTCGTTGGGCAGCGCGCGGTCGAGGAACTCCACGATCCGCACGTCGACGCCGTAGTTCTTGAGGACGTAGGCGAACTCCATGCCGATCGCGCCGGCGCCGACGATCAGAATCGAGCCGGGTAGGTCACGGGTGAGGATCTGCTCCTCGTAGGTGACCACGTTCTCGGAGAGCTGGGTGCCCGGCAGCAGCTTGGTGGTGGTGCCGGTGGCGATGATGACGTTGTCGAACGTGAGCGTCTCGGCGCCGCCCTTGGTGAGGGCCACGTCGATCGAGTTCGGGCCGGTGAAGGTACCGAGGCCGTCGAACTCGTCGATCTTGTTCTTCTTCATCAGGAAGTGCACGCCCTTGACCCGGCCGTCGGCCACCTTGCGGCTGCGGTCGAAGGCGGCACCGAAGTCGAAGCTGACCTCACCGGAGATGCCGAAGGTCTTGGCTTCCTTGTGGAAGATATGGGCCAGCTCGGCGTTGCGCAGCAGTGCCTTGGACGGGATGCAGCCCACGTTCAGGCACACGCCACCCCAGTATTTCTGCTCGACAATCGCTGTTCGCAGGCCGAGTTGAGCGGCACGGATCGCGGCGACATATCCGCCGGGACCAGCGCCGAGAACGACGACATCGTAGTGGGAAGTCACGTCACCGAGCCTAACTCTGTTTCGAGGAGTTCACCCACCCGTCCCCCACATAGGTGAGATGTGCCCCGACCCGGCCGCCGGTCACCGTCGACGCGGGCGCGGCGAGGCCAGATCGGTAGCGCCGAGCACTTTGCGCAAGGTGGCGGCGAGGGCCTCGAGTTCGCCGGGGTCCGCGTGGGCTCCGAGCCGGCGTTCGATGCCGTCGAGGTAGTGCGGTGCGGCCGCACGGAACCGCTGCCTGCCGAGTTCGGTGATGGCGACGATCGCGGATCGGCCGTCGTCGGGGTTGTGTTCGCGGCGCAGGAGGCCGTTCGACTCCAGTTCCGCGACAAGGCGGCTCACCCTGGTGCGGCTGAGGACGACCTTCTCGCCGAGGTCGCTCATCCGCATCGGTCCGGCGGCGTCCAGTTCGAGCAGGACGTCGTACCAGGTCAGCGGGAGTCCGGCGGCTTTGCGCAGTTCGGCGTCGAGCTCGGGAACGAGAGCGGCGTGCACCTGTAGCAGCGCGGCCCACGCGGCTACCGCGGGACGACGGGACGACTGTTCGTTCGGCACCACCCCACCCTAACCACTTGCGTGCGTGCGCACACAACTAGTAGCGTGTGCACGCACACAAATTCTTTCGAACGACATGAGGTGAACCCATGACCGCACTCATCACCCGCGACGAACTGGTCGCGGAAATCGCGGCGAACAGCGTGATCGTGCTCGACGCCCTCGGCCCCGAGTACTACGCGAAAGCCCACCTGCCCGGTGCGCTGAACCTGACCGGGGACGAGGTTGCCGACCGCGCCGCCGACCTGCTCCCCGACCGCGACGCCGCCATCGTGACCTACTGCTCGAACGCGGCGTGCGGCAACAGCGAGGCCGTCGCGATGAAGCTGGAAGCGCTGGGCTACACCAACATTCGCAAGTACCGCGAGGGCATCCAGGACTGGTCCGACGCGGGCTTGGCCATCGAAACCTCGGCCTGAGCACAACCTCGGCCCGCCATCGCTCACCACCGCGCCCAGTACTGTCGGTCCGGTGAGCGGTGGCGCGTCGGCGGAGGGAATCGGTAGCCGGCTCGATGGCACCGCGTCCACCCACCTCGTCCGTCTGCTCGTTCGGGCAGCCAGGGAGGCGGACGTGGCCGAGGACCAGCTGGCCCGCGTGGCCGGCATCGACGAGGCGACTCTGCGCGGCGAGCTCAATCGGATCCCGATGGGTTCGCTGTTGCGACTGTGGGAATTGATCGCGCAGGCCCGGCCCGGCGCCGGATCAGGGGCCGCGATCGCCGCCGCCGCACCACTGGGCTCACTGAACACCTGGGACTATCTGGTGACAACCGGTGCGACACTCGCCGATTCGCTGCGCGCGGCGCAGCCGTACCACCGCCTGGTCACCGCGGCCACCGAAGGTTTCGACCTGTCCGGCGACGGTGATCTCACCATCGGCTACCGGACTTCGGCCAGCGATCCGGCGGTGGCCTCGGTGGTCAACGAGTACGTGCTCGCCTACTACTTGCGCCGCGCGCGCGAAGCGACCGGCCGACCGCTCGTGCCGACCCGGGTGAGCTTCGGTCACGCCGCCCCGGCCGAACACTCCGGGCTGGTGGCCGTATTCGGTACCGCCGATATCGACTTCGACGCCGAATCGGACGCGATCACCTTCCACGCCGACGACGCCAACGCACCGCTCACCCGCGCGGATCCGATGCTGGCCGACTTGATGCGCAGCCACGCCGACCTGGTCCTGGCCTCCGCCCGCCCGATCTCCGATCCGCTCGACGCCTTTCGTATCGCCCTCGGCGCGGCACTGGACGCGGGCGACCCAGCCCTGCTCCGAGTCGCGAAAAGCCTTGCCATGAGCCAGCGCACCCTGCAACGCCACCTCGCCGAACACGGCACGTCCTGGCGCGACGAACTCGACCTGCTCCGTCACGAACGGGCGAAAACCCTGCTGGACCAGGGACACAGCACCGCCACCGTCGCCGCCCGCCTCGCGTTCACCGACGACCGAGCACTGCGCAAGGCCTTCCACCGCTGGACCGGCACCTCGCCCACCGCGACCCGCTAGTCGCGCTCACCGGGCCGCAGCGCTCCCACGATCTCGTCGGCGAGCAGCAGACTGGCCAGGCCGTGACCGTGTTTCTCCCGCCGCACGAGGGAGATGACGTTGTCGCTGAAGGCGTCGCGGACCGGCCGGAAGACCAGACGGCCGTCGCGCATTTCCTCGGCGATGTCGAATTCGCTGAGGAAGGCGATGGCCTCGCCGGACGTCGCGAGCCGTTTCATGGTCTCGATCGAGTTGGTGTGAAACGCGGGCTGGATATCGAGATCGGCTTTCGCGAAAGCCTCGGCGACGATGCCGTGGATCACCATCGAGCGATCGGCGAAGATCAGCGGAAAGGGCGTGCACTGCGCGAGCGGGACCGTGTCCATGACCGCCAGCGGATGATGCGGGGAGACAACGACTCCGAGCCGGGTGTTGATCCGCCAATAGGTCTCCAGCCGCGTGGACGACGGAATATTGAAACCGAGACCGAGGTCGGCCTCGCTGTTCTCGACCGCCTGCACGATATCGAGGGTCGACATGGTGCGGATCGATATCCTGACCTGCGGATGACGGGTACGAAACGTCGCCGCGGCGGTGGCGACGACGCTGCTGGCCAGGCCGGTCATCGTGGCGATCACGACCTCACCGCTGCCGAGGGCACGCAGATCGCGGATATCGGCCACCGTTTCCCGGTATTGCCGCAGCGTCTGCCGGATGTGCGCGAGCAGCGCCTCACCCGCCGGGGTCAGGCGCATGCCGCGGGGCAGGCGCTCGAACAGCGGCTGGTCGAGTTCGGCCTCGAACAGCAGGATCTGGCGGTTGATCGCCGAGGGTGCCACGTGCAGGCGGGCACCGGCCGCGCGGATGGACCCGAGACGGGCCACCTCGTCGATGTACTGCAGCAATCGCGAATGGAGCACCGCGCACCTCCTCCTCGGAACTGTACGAAAATTTAGTACACCTCGTGCGAAAACGCATGCTTGTGGGCAACGGTGTTTGTCGCGTCCAATCAATACAGGCAAGCGACAGTGAATTTTCGAAGTGAGGACCACCATGGCCCAGCAGAATTCGACGACCGACGACATCACCGAGGTCGCCACCCACGATGACCACGTACGGATGATCTTCGGCATCTTGGAAGGGGAGCGAGAAGCCGACCTGCTGCTGCGCAATCTGCATATCGTCGATGTGCACACCGAATCCGTTTACCCCGGTTCACTACTGGTCCACGGTGAGCGCATCATCGCGCTGAATCCCGACGAATCGATCGTGCGATACCGCGAATCCTTCGACGGCGAGGGTCTTTACGCGATTCCGGGCCTGATCGACGCGCATCTGCACTTCGAATCCCAGCTCGCGCATCCGGCGGCATTCGGCGAGGCGATCGTGCCGAGCGGAACGACCACCGTTTTCGGGGAAACGCTCGATTTCGCCAGTGCCGCGGGCGAAGACGCGATCGACGCCGCCCGCGCGCTGTTCGCCGACCACGAGAAGCTGCCGTACCGGCTCTATGCCTTCGCACCGGGAAAGAAGACCTCACCCGAGATCACCGAGGCGATGCTGGCGATGGATCCGGTGATCGGCCTCGGCGAACTGGCCCACCTGTCCTATATGACCGGCAACGCCGACGATTTCCGCAAGTCCGCGCTCGGACGCGCGAACGCGGGAGTCGTGAACTGCCACTGGGGCGTCACCTCGCTGTCGGACATGCTGCTGAATTACATGCCCGCCATCGGCGTCGACAACAACCACGACGTCTGGAACGAAGACGATATCGAGAAGAGCCTCCGCTACGGGCTCAATACCCAGATCAAATTCGGCGTCGGCAGTCCCGAGGTTATTCGAACGATGCTGCGCGCCATCGTGAAACGCCGCTGGCCCGCCGAGAACTTCCAGCTGTGCGCTGACAATATCTCGGTGGATCGGGTGCTGCGGCAAGGCCATATCGACTGGGTCATCTCGCTGGCCGTCGAGATGGGCATGCCGCCGATCCAGGCGATCAAGATGGGCACGCTCTACACCGCGCGCTCCTTCCACAAGGACCGCGACCTCGGTTCGCTGAGCCCGGGACGATTCGCCGACATCGTGCTGACCGACAGCCTCTCCAAGATCAACCCCCGCTATGTGTTCAAGGGCGGCAAGCTCGTCGCCAAGGACCGTCGCCTGCTCGAGCCGGTCGGCATCGACTACTCGGTCCTGGCCAAGCAGCCCCGGCCCGGCCTCGCCGACCTGCGCGCCGAGCAGCTCGAGCTCACCCCGATCGAGGTCTCCGAGGACGGCACGCGGGCGAAAGTACTGCTCTTCGACGTGTACGGGCGCGGGCATCTCAAGTTCGCGCAGGAGGTCTGGGTCCCGGTGCGCGACGGTGTCGTCGTCCCCGAGTTCGAAGGCGTTCGCCTCAACCGGATCTCGGTCGTGCAGCGCTACGCCGACGGGCCGCGCCACATAGTCAACGCGCTGTTCAAAGGCGTTTCGCTCGACCGCGGCGCGGTCTCGACCTTCTGGCCCGCTCCGGCGGCCTACTTCGTGGTCGTCGGCAGCGACAGTACCGAGATGCGCGAGAACCTCCGGCACTTGGACGCTCTGGTCGGCGGCTGCGTGGTGACCGAGGACGCGCAGGTGAAAGCCGTTCTGCCGCTGGACTTCTACGGGGTGATGGCCGATATGGACCTCGCCGAACTCGTCGAGTCGACCCGCTCGATCGACGACGCGCTGGCGAAGCTGGGCAACCACAACGAAGGTGAGCCGGTCGTCAACAAGCTACTCACACTGTTCATCTCGCTCGACCGCTTCGGCTTCATGAAATAGCCTCGGCTACCAGAGCAAGGGATCCACCGCTATGCAACACGACAACGACGCGGCAGTCATCGACAACGGAAACAAGGTCCGCCGCTGGATCACCTACGTCGCCGGAATCTATATCCTCACTCTCGGCCTCAGCCTCGCCATCAGGGCCGGGATCGGCATCTCCCCGCAGAGCAGCCTCACCCGCACGATGACGCTGGTGTTCACGCCGCTGAGCCAGGGCAACTACAACCTCATCCTCGAGGTCATCATGCTCGGCCTGACCTTCCTGGTCAGACCGAAGGCTTTCAAGGCCGGCTACCTGCTCTCGATGATTCCGGCGCTGGTCCTTGCGGTGCTGCTCGACGTGAACCTGTGGCTCACCGAGTGGATCCAGCTCGAGCCGTACGCGGCCAACGTCGTTCTGCTGGTCTTCGCCGACGCGATGCTGGCCTTGGGCCTGTTCATGATGATCCGGGCGAACCTGATCCTGATGCCGATCGATCTGTTCGTGAACACGATCCAGCAGAAGACCGGCCGGAAGTGGGGCAACATCAAGACGGTGTTCGACTGCACGCTGCTGGCGCTGTCGGCGGGCATCGGCCTGCTGTTCCTCGGCGCACCGCATTTCATTCGCGAGGGCACGATCGTCAACGCGATCCTCGTCGGGCAATACGTGAAGGGGTACTTCTTCCTCTACGAGAAGTTCGTGGCGCGCAAGCGCTCGGCCGCGCTGGTGCCGACGCCCGTCGCCGACTAGGAGAAACCACCACCGCCCGGTCTGTCGTGAACGGACCGGGCGGTGGCGTGCGCGGACCTGGGAAGGTGAACCCGGCCGCCATAACGTAGTTACCACCGGCGAGAAACACCGGCTGACCTCGAAAGAAGGCTCGATCATGTCGAACACGGCCACCCGCGCACTGCCCACCTTCACCCGCGAGATCCACCTCGCCGCCCGCCCGAACGGCGCACCGGTCGCCGGAGACTTCGCTCTCGTCGAACGGGAACTGCCGGAGCTGGGCGAAGGCCAGATCCTGGTCCGCAACACCTGGATGTCGGTCGACCCGTACATGCGCGGCCGGATGGACGACAAGGCTTCCTACATCCCGCCGTTCGAACTCGGTGCGGCCCTCGACGGTTCCGCCGTCGGCGAGGTGATCGCCTCCCGCTCGGCCGATATCGCGGTCGGCGCGACGGTCTCGCACTTCGCGGGCTGGCGCGAACACGCCGTCGTCGACGCCGGAACCGCCACCCCGATCGACCCGGAACTCGCCGCGCCGCAGCACTTCCTGAGCGTGCTCGGCACCACGGGCCTGACCGCCTACGCCGCACTCACCGATGTCGCTCGGGTCGAGCCGGGCGACACGGTGTTCATCTCCGCCGCGGCGGGAGCGGTGGGCAGCGTGGCGGGCCGGATCGCCAAGGCGCTCGGCGCGAAGCGGGTGATCGGCTCGGCAGGCGGTCCCGTCAAGACCCGGAAGTTGCTCGAGGAGTTCGGTTTCGACGCGGCGATCGACTACCGCGCCGGCGATCTCGGCGGTCAGCTCACCGCCGCCGCACCCGACGGCGTCGACGTCTACCTCGACAGCGTCGGCGGCGAACACCTGAAGGTCGCCATCGAGGCGCTCAACCAGCACGGCCGGGTCGCCCTGGTCGGCGCGATCAGCGGCTACAACGGCGCCACCGCCCAGCAGACCCCTGACCTCTACCTCGCGGCGACGAAGGAGATCACTCTGCGCGGCATGCTGGTGACCAGCTACTTCCCGATCTTCGGCGAGTACATCGCCAAGGCCGCGGGCTGGCTCGCCGACGGCACCCTGACCACCACCGAAACCGTCTACGAGGGCCTCGACCAGGCCCCCGCCGCGTTCCTCGGCGTCCTCACCGGCGCCAACACCGGCAAAATGCTCGTCCGCCTCGCCTGAGCGACACCCGGAACGCCCCGCCGCGCACCGAACCGGTCCGGCGGGGTGAACCCGGTCGATCAACCGGCTTGGGCACAGGTCATGCCCGCCAGACGTGGCTCGCGGCCCGGGCGAAGTTGCCGCCGAAGATCGCCGCGCGCTCGGCGGGCGTGAACCCACGGTCCGCGAGGAGCTCGTCCAGACCCGGCACATCGGATTCACCGAGCAGGTCCTCGGGCGGGGTCCACTGGAGTGGGCCCCATTTCGTGTAGGACTCGGAGAACGCACCGGGATTGTCGCGGATCTCGTCGTTGAACTCCTGACCGTCGAACGAATAGTCCGACCCGATCCCGATGTGGTCGATGCCGACCAGATCGACCCCGTACCTGATGTGGTCGGCGATCGCCGTGACCCGCTCGGCGCGGGCGGCGGGCTCGTTGCGGCCGAGGAAGATACCGACGCCGTTCACGCCGATCACCCCGCCCGTGGCGGCACACGCGCGGGCCTGTTCGTCGGTGATGTTGCGCGGATGCTCCCACAGCGCGGCGAAATTGGAGTGGCTGTAGATCATCGGGACCGAGGTGTGCGTGGCGATGTCGAGCCCGGTGCGGCGCGAGCAGTGCGAGCCGTCGGCGAACATCCCGACCCCGTTGAGCTTGCGCACCAAGTCTTTTCCGTACCCGGTGAGCCCGGTGTCCTCGGTGTCGAGGCAACCGCAACCCGCCGCGTTCGCATGGTTGTAGGTGGGCAGCAGCGAACGCACGCCGAGGTCGTAGAACAGTTCCACATTGTCGAGATCGCCGTCGAGCGGCCCGGAATCCTCCAGATCGAAGGCCAGCGAGATCACCTCCGGCGCACCGATATCGCCGACCCGATCCACCAGCCGGAAGCGCGGATCCGCCCCCGCGTCGTCCCGGAGCCGGTGCAGCAGAGCCAGCGAATCGTCCTTGGTCTGCGCCGAATACCCGACGTTCACCGACAGATACGACCCCAACGGATACCGAGCCAGTTCGGCGACCCGCGCCGTGTGCCGCAACGGCAGACAGCAGTGCTGCTCCCACAGGAACACATCCACCTCCGGTTGACTCGTGACCTGCGATCCTACGTTTCGCGGCGCATTCGACACCGGACCGACGCTAACGCGATGTCTGATCCGTTCGATAAATCGGTACTGCTCCGCTAGCCCGAAGGCCCCAGATCAAAGGCGGTGCGACATGCGTCGCTTCCTCGTCCTCCTCGCCATACTCGCCGCCTGCGTCGGTCTCTCGACGCTGCCCGCGGCCGCCACTCCGTCCTACTGCGGCCTCGACTGGGGTTCACAGGACAAGACGTCTTCGAACTACTCCACCGCCACCGTCGCCGATGTTCGCGTGGTCCGCCACGAGTGCTTCGACCGACTCGTCATCGACCTGTCCGGGCCCGTCGCCGGCTACCTCGTCGGGTACGTCGGCACCGTCACCCAGGACGGCTCCGGCGCGACCGTCCCCCTCCGGGGCGGCGGGTTCCTCCAGATCGCGGTCCTCGCCCCCGCCTACGACAACGCGGGCAACAGCACCTACAACCCGTCGAACCGCACCGACCTGCTCTCGACGAGCGGCTATCCGACCTTCCGCCAAGTCGCGTTCGCCGGCTCCTTCGAAGGCCGGACCACCTTCGGCCTCGGCGTTCGCGCCCGCCTCCCCTTCCGCGTGAGCACCCTGGACAACCCCGCCCGCGTCGTCATCGATGTCGCCCACCACTGGTGACCGCACGCGCCTGACATCGGCGCGGGTCGCAGCGCGCCCGACATGCGAATCCTCACATCGGCAACAATGTGGGGATGAGCGGCGTTGAAGAGAACGTGACCGATCCCTATCTCTGGCTCGAGGACGTGACCGACGAGGGCGCGCTGGACTGGGCGCGCGCCCGCAACGACGTGGTGGGGCGGCGGTTCGCGGCAACCGACCGATTCGCCGAGATGGAGCGTCGCGTCCTGGCGATGCTCGACGACGACACCAAGATCGCCTATCCCGGCAGACGGGGGCCGTGGCTGTACAACTTCTGGCGTGATGCCGAGCACCAGCGCGGGTTGTGGCGGCGGACCACGTTCGAGTCATACGCCACCGACGCCCCCGAGTGGGATGTGCTGATCGACGTCGACGCGCTGGCCGAGGCCGACGGGGAGAACTGGGTGTGGGCGGGCGCCGCGGTGCTGCGGCCGTCGCAGGAGCGCGCCATCATCCACCTGTCCCGTGGCGGTGCCGACGCGACCGTCGAGCGCGAATTCGACCTGACCACCAGGCAATTCATCGCACCCGAGGACGGCGGATTCTTCGTGGCGGAGGCGAAGTCGCGGATCGGCTGGATCGATGCCGACACCGTCTACATCGGCACCGATTTCGGGCCGGGATCCCTCACCGATTCCGGATACCCGCGCATCGCCAAGCGCTGGCGGCGTGGCACCGAATTGTCCGCTGCCGAAACGGTGTTCGAGGGCAAGTCGAGCGATGTCTCGATCGGCGCCGGATACGACCGTCACCCCGGCTACGAGCGGCACTACCTGCACCGGTCGACGGACTTCTTCAACAGCGAGGTGTCGCTGCTCGACGGCGGGGAGTGGCGGCTGATCGAGACCCCCACCGACGCGGACGTGGACTGGTACCGCGACTGGCTGCTGGTGCGCTTGAAGACCGAGTGGACACCGGGCGACACCACCTTCGCTCCCGGCAGCCTGCTGGTCACCGATCTGAACGAATTCCTCTCAGGGGAACGGGAATTCGAGGTCCTCTTCGCCCCGGATCCGCACACCTCACTGGAATCGTGGGGCTGGACCGAGAACCACCTGATCCTCACCACCCTGCACGATGTGCAGACCGGATTCCGCGTGCTCACCCCCGGCCCGGACGGCTGGGCGAGCAGCGAGCTCGCCGACTCCCCCGCCATGTCGTCCACCTCGGTGGCCAACCTCGACCCGCTCGAGGGCGGCGACGAGTTCATGCTCACCACAACCGGTTTCACCACGCCGACCACGTTGCTCAGCAGCGCGATCGGCGATACCGCGGTAACGCTGAAGCAGGCCCCCGGCTACTTCGACGCCACCGGCATCGAGACCGAACAGTTCTTCGCGACCTCCGACGACGGAACCGCGGTGCCCTACTTCGTGATCCGCCATCGCGACCGGCGCGGCACACCGGGTCCGACGATCATGAACGGGTACGGCGGCTTCGAAATCTCCAAGACTCCGGCCTATCTCGGCTCGGCGGGCATGAACTGGCTCGAACGCGGCGGCACCTACGTGATGACCAACATCCGTGGCGGCGGCGAGTACGGTCCCGAATGGCACACGGCCGCACTGAAGGAGCACCGCCACCGCGCCTACGAGGACTTCGCCGCGGTGGCCCGCGACCTGGTCACCCGCGGGGTCACCACCCCCGATCGGCTCGGCGCGATCGGCGGCAGCAACGGCGGCCTGCTGATGGGCGTGATGCTCACCCGCTACCCGGAACTGTTCGGCGCCATCGTCTGCCAGGTGCCGCTGCTGGACATGAAGCGCTATCACCTGCTGCTGGCAGGCGCGTCGTGGGTGGCTGAATACGGCGACCCCGACAAGCCGGAGGAGTGGGCCTACATCAGCGAGTACTCGCCGTATCAGAACACCGACACCGGCAAGCAGTACCCACCGATCCTGCTCGCCACCTCCACCCGCGACGACCGGGTCCATCCCGGGCACGCGCGAAAGATGGCCGCGCTCCTGGAGTCCCAGAATCGCACCGTCTGGTACTACGAGAACATCGAGGGTGGTCACGGCGGCGCCGCGGACAACAAGCAGTCGGCGTACCTGTCCGCGCTGGTCTACGAGTTCTTCATCCAGATGCTGATCGAGGGGCGCCGCTCGGCCTGAGGTCAGCGGTCGCGCAACCACTTCTCCACCGCGTCGACGGTGGAGTCCGGATTGGTGATCCAGCCGTTGTGCCCGAGGGCCTCCGGCTGGAACCACCGGGTGATCTGCGCGCCGGGCAGCTTGCCCAGCAGGTGATCCGCGGAGGTCTGCGGGGCCATGTCGTCACCGGCGACGGTGATCGACAGCACCGGGAACTTCAGCCGCGACATCCGCTCGTCGTAGTCGATATCGGCGCCGACGGGCACGAAGCGCCCGGTACGCGCCAGCCTGGCCCAGTCCGACATGAGAACTTTGGACTGCCTGCCGTAGGCGCGCTTGCCGAGCAGGTCCCCCGGCCAGAACCCGGCCAGGTTCGATGCCACCGCCACCGCCGCGGTGCCCACCAGCACGCCCGGACCGAACACCCCGCGATACCCACGGAAATACGGTGTGCCGGACGCGATCAGGATCAGGCCACCGAGCCTGCCGCGCACCCGCGCCGCGTACATCGCCGCGAGTTGCCCGCCCATGCTGTGGCCGAGCAGGTACGGCGTGCTGGCGGGGAACCGGTTGCGCACCGCGGCCAGCATCGCCGGGAAGTCCACCGAGACCAATTCGTGGTAGCCGTAGGTGCTCTCGCCATCGGGACGGTGGGTGCTCTCGCCCTGACCGCGCAATTCACCGATGGCGACATCGAATCCGCACGCGGCCAGCCGGTGTCCGAAGTACTCGTAGAACTCGCCCGGCACAGCCAGACCGGGGACGATGACCACGACCGCGCGTGGAGCGTCCGGGGTGACCGGATGCCGGTGCGCGCCGGTGGCCGGAATGAGACGCACCGGCAAGGTGCTGCCGTCGGGTACCTGGATCGGGACGATCTCGACCCGCGCCATCAAGCCCCGACCGCGCCCAGGATCACCCGGCTCAGCACCTTGATCACCTCGTCGAGCGGCGGGCGTGGGTCGCTGCCGCTCCAGCCGTCGACCACGTAGTTCACCGCGCCGATGACGGCGAGCACTCGCAGTTCGTAGTCGCCGGGCGGGATTTCGCCGTGCATGGCCGCGTCCTCGGCGGCGCTGGCCAGCAGCGAACCCCACACGCGGCGCAGTTCCAGACGGAACTTCTCGACTTTGGGGCCTGCTCCGACCACCTCGACCAACGCGACCCGCGCCTTGCGGGGGTCGCTGCCGATCGACTCGACGTAGGCCCGCACGGCCGCATCGATCTGCTCGAGGACGGTCGCCTCGGACTTGTCCTCGAGCGCGGTAGCCACCGCCTCGCGCGAATGCCGGTCGATCTGCTCGTACAGCTCCAGCAGCAGAGATTCGCGACCGGTGAACTCCTCGTAGAACTGTCGAGACGATAGTCCCGCGTCCTTACAGATCGCACCGACCGAACTGTTGGCATACCCGTCGCGCGCGAAGACCGTCAGGCCTGACTCCAGAAAACGCGCACGCCGCTGGCGTTGCCGGTCCTCTACGGGTTGCCCGGCATACATTCGTCCCGTATTCGCATCCTGTGACATTGTCGCTGACAATACCGAAGGGCCTGATCCCCTCGTCATGGATCAGGCCCTTCGGCTGCCCAATCGGCCAACCGCGCGTTAGCCGAAAGATGGCTACAGACGGCTCAGTTGCCCGAGCCCTGCACCGAACCGGTGCTCAGCGAGCTGGTGAGCAGGCCGAGCAGCAGGGTCAGGATGTTGCCGTCGCTGCTGTCATCAGTGATGTTGTAAAGCATGTGTCACTCCAAGTCGATGTTTTGTGACTTCGTTGTCACTGGCCATTTGCCGTCTCGGACGATACCCAGTGACAATGTGAAGCGGGAGTGTTTTAAAGGAATTTTCTAGAATTTTTTGTCGTGGGACACAAGACCAAGGAACTCGGGGCGCACGCGGGCCCGACATGAGCCGATTCACTCACGACAACGAAGCCGTCGACAGCACGAGATCGTGAATATCGGCATCGCCGACACGTCATCGACGCGCTGGGGCAACCGCGATGTGAAACGTGAGTGTACCGAAGCGCGGTACCCGCATCCGCCGAACCGGGAAGTAACCGTCGCGATGAGCCCGGCCCGACGGATCCGCGAGCAACCGATGTGACTGCCGGACAGTCGAATACGGCGTACCGGGATCAGCGCACGGTGCGACAAATCATTGCCGGCGAGCGCTGGGCACGGTACTCCTGTTCCCATGACCACTCCGCTGAGCGGCGGGCCCGAGCCCGTCGGCGACTACTGAAGCGACGGGCCGGGGGTGAGCGCCGACAGGCGGAACAGCCGCGACAATCTGTGCCGTAGGGATTCTCGTCGCCGGACAGCTCTCCGTGGCGCTGCCGATACTCGGCGACCCGACCGAGGCACAGGACACCGGCCGCGGCGCGGCGACCCGGACAATCCCTGCTTTCGGGCTCGCCTACCGCGTCGGCCCTCCGGTCACCGGCCCGCCGTGGAACCGAGGGAGCCCGGTGATCGCCGGGAGTCCGACGGCCTGGTCCACCCCTGCGGTGATCGCGGAGCGGAATTCGAGCTCGGGTCCGGCCGTGCGGGGTTCGCCTCCGTGTTGCGCACCCCGCGGCTGGTTCTGCGCTACCTCAGCCGCCGCGCCCGGGTTGCGGCCGGCCTGCCGAAATCCGCCTACAGGCGGAGGCCGGTCCCCCTGGGGGTGCCTATGCTGAGCGTGACAGCCCGTCACGCATACCCGGAGGCACCGTTGCCGAACACTCTCGAAGCCAGCATCGACATCGCCGCACCGCCGGAGAAGGTCTGGTCGGTACTCGCCGATCTGCGCCGCATGTCCGAGCTCAGTCCGACAACCCTGAAGATGGTCGCGCTCGGTGGCGTTCGCGACGGCGCCTTCACCGTCAACGTCAACAAGGTGGGCTGGAAGGTCTACCCGACCACCTCGCGGATCGTGCGCTTCGAGCCGAACAAGGCACTGGCGTTCCGGATGAACGAGAACCGCACGGTCTGGGCCTACGAGCTCGAGCCGACCGCCACCGGCACCCGCGTCGTCGAGACGCGCACCGTCGACGCCAAGGGCCTGCCGGGCTGGCTGCGGGGAACGATCAAGGTCGCCATGGGCGGCGAGGAGAAGTTCGAGGCCGACCTGGTCTCGGGAATGCACGAGACGCTGAGCAAGGTGAAGGTCGCCGCCGAGCGCTGACCCGATCTACGCCTGAGCCCGCCGGAACTTTCCGGCGGGCTCTTTTTCGTCACGGCAGGTTGTCGCGGATCTCGTCGAGTACCTGCGCGCTGCGCGTGAGCAGTTCCTGCACCGCCGCCAGTTCCGCCGCGGTGAATCGATCGGCCAGTGTGCGCTCCACCGCGATCGCGCGGGTGTCGGCATCGGCCATCACCGACCGTCCCGCCTCGGTCAGGCGGGTCTCCAGCACGTTCTTGTGCCACTCGTGCGGGGTCCGGTCCACCAGGCCGCGCTCCTGGAGGTTGGTCAGGACGGTGTTCATCGTCGGCGGGGTGACGCCGGCCAGCCGGGCCAGGGCGGCGGCCGAGATGCCGGGATTCTCCGCGAGGTACAACAGCGCGCTGTACTGCGCGACGGTCAGCCCGGCCGGTTTCAGCGCGGCGGTCTTGGTCGCGATCAGGGCTTGCTCGGCGCGCTTGATATACGAGCCGAGCCTCTCGGCGGCGGGCATGGACGTCATGGGTGCATGATATCCGCCCATCATTTCATAACTCCCTTGACGATCATAACGACTCTAATTTACATTACTGCCTATTACTTGATGTCTAGCATTACATCACTGAGAGGCTTCATCATGTTGCGAACCATCGCCGTCGCCACCGCGTGCGTGGCCCTGACCGCGTGCGGGACCTCGCCTGCCACACCCACGCTGAGCACGGCCTACGAACTGCCGGGCAACGCCGTATATCCCGAGGGCATCGGCTTGGACGCGCGCAACGGTGACACCTATGTCGGGTCGTTCGCGGACGGGACCGTCTACCGGGCGACGGCCGACGCCGCGCGCGCGGAGGTGTTCCTGCCCGCGGGCGCCGATGGCAGGAAGACGGCGAACGGCGTGAAGGTCGATCGGAGCGGTCGGCTGTGGGTGATCGATTCCGGTGTGGGCGTGAGTGTGTACGACACCGGGTCACGCGCCCTGCTCGCGACGTTCGGAGTACCCGGTGACGCACCACGTTTCGTCAACGATCTGGATTTCGGGGCGGATGGGTCCGCCTACCTGACCGACAGCGTGCGCAATGTCGTCTACCGAGCGGTCGTCGGCTCCGGCCGTGACGAATTGACCGTGGCCTACGACCTGACCACCACACTCGGACCGCGTGAGCCGAAGGTGTTCGAGCTCAACGGAATTGCCGCCGACCCGGCCGGGACGTATCTGATCGTCGTTGCCATGTCAGCGGCCGAGCTGTACCGCATCGACCTCACCGGCGGCCCGGAATCCATCCGCAAGGTAGCGCTGACCGGTGGCGACGCGCGCCACGGCGACGGCTTGGACCTGCGCGGGGACACCCTGTGGATAGTTCACAACCTCGACAACACCATCAGCCGCTGGACCCTCGCCGACAACGGCGCCACCGCTACCCGCACCGGCGAATTCCACGACCCCGCGCTGAATGTTCCCACCACGATGGTGCATTCGGGCGAGAAGGCGCTGATCGTCTCCTCACAGTTCGACAAGGGCGGACCGCTGGGGGCACAGGGCACACCGGGGACGTTCGTCGTCTCCGCCGTCAGTGGGATCTGATGAATTCGCCCAGCACGGAGACGAACTCGTCCGGTTGCTCGACCTGGGGCGAATGGCCCGCGTGCTCGACGAGGTGGGTGTCGGCGCCCGCCGCGGCGAAGCGGGCGAGGGTCTCGGTGCTGTCGTAGAGGTTGTCGTGACGACCGTGGACGGCGAGGACGGGCTGGTCGAGGGCTTGCGCGCGAATGTCGAGCGGGGCGGCCGCGAAGTCGGCGGCACGGCCGCCCACCGCGTAGGCGAGGCCGCCGGGAAGGGCGGTGCGGAAGTCGCGGACCAGCGCTTCGGCCAGACCGGGCGCCGAGTCGTAGCGGAATCGGGGCGCGAAGACCGAACGGTTCGCCAGGCGGATCACCGGTCCGGGTGTCCACCGTTGCGCCAAGCGCACCGACCACGGACGGACCACCCATCTCGCGGCGGTCGGGATGCTCGCGGCCCGGTAGTCCGGGGCCTGGCCGACGACCACCACACGAGCCACCCGGTGCGACGCGGCGGCGAGTTCCAGCGCGATCTCGGCGCCGAACGAGTGACCCACCACCGTCACGTCGGTGAGGTCGAGGTCGTTCATGAGTGCGATGAGCGGAGCCGTGCGGGCCGCGGCGCTGAAGTCGCCGTCGGCGCCCACATCGTGCATGTCCACGCGGATCACCCGGAAGGTCGCGACCATCCGCTCGGCGACCGCGGCGAACCAGTCGACCGAGCCGGGGATGCCGTGCAGGAACACGATCGCCGGTGCCGTGGGTTCGCCTTCGTCCACAACCAACACGTCAACCACCCTAGTCGCCGCACGGCCGAATAGGCTCTGGGCATGTCTACCGCCCTGCTGTACGGCCTCGGTACCGCGGTCCCGCTGCTGATCGGGGTGGCGGTGGGGCTGCGGTGGTCACTGCCGAAAGCCGTGCTCGCCGCGATGATGGCGTTCGGTGCGGGCACGATGATCGCGGCGATATCGGAGGAGCTCTTCGCGCCAGCCTTCCACCGCGACGGTGCGCTGCTCGCCGGCACCGCGCTGTTCGCCGGTGCGGGGGTGTACGTGGTCGCCAACCATCTCATCGAGAACAAACTCGGGCCCGCCGCGATCGGCTGGGCGTTGCTGCTCGGGACGGTGCTCGACGGCGTGCCGGAGAACCTCGCATTGGGTGTATCCCTCAGTGGCGGAGGAGGATTGGTGTTGGTGGTCGCGATCGCGGCGGGCAATGTGCCCGAAGCGGTCAGCGGGGCGGTACTCATGCGCGAGCAGCACGGGTTCGAGGCGGGCCGGACCTTCGCGCTCTGGGCGGTGACGGCCTCGGTGCTCGTCGCGGTGACCGTGCTGGGAAACGCTTACGCCGACTCGGTTTCGACGACCGCGATCAGCGCGGTCCAAGCGTTCGCGGGCGGCGCCACGATCGCGGTGCTGGCCGACTCGCTCGTCCCCGAGGCCTATCGCGAAGGCGGCTGGTGGGTCGGAATGGCAACCGCGGCAGGATTCTTCGTCGCTTTCGCCATCGGCTGAGCCATTGCGCCCGGTCGCGGCCAGAATTTCATCTCCGTACCGGTGGCAATATTCCGCCGGTTCGCATACGCTTCGCCGCGGATGAAAACGCCTCATGGAGGGACGAGTGATCACTCCGAACAGGCCGGAGGACGTAGCCGATGCTCGGCACGCGGTGCCGTTGACCCAACTGATACACCTGATGGCGGAGTATCAGCATCTCGGCGCGCACCGTGACACCTTTCTCGCCACCCCCGCCGACGACACCTTCGTGCGCGGCTGCGGCATCGTCGCGGGCTGTATCGCCACCATCGGCATCATCGTCGCGGCCGTCGGCGGCTGGCAGGGCGGCGTGGCACTGCTCGTGATCGCTGGCGCGCCCGTCCTGCTCGCACTGCGCCGCGGGGTGATCAACCGGCAGAACCGCGCCGCCCGTATCGACCTGTTCGACCAGGGCGTCACCGTCTACCGCTCGGGTCAGCGCGTGGCCGGATTCCGGTGGGACAGCACCGAAGTGCGTCAGCACGCGATCCCCTTCCACGACACCACCCCCGTCACCTACCTGCTGGAACTGTCGGGCCCCGGCGGTGTCGAAGCGACCATCGACGAAGAGGGTTTCGCCCGCGCCCGCGAATGGGCCCGCGCCATCCAATCCGCCGTCACCGCAACCCAGCTCCCCGCCGCGGTGGCCGCCATCGACAACGGCGAAACCGTCCCTTTCGGCGACCTCTCGCTCTCGCTCGACGCCCTCACCTTCCGCGGCGACGCCCTGTCCTGGGAAGACATCCAGCTCATCGACGCCCGCAGCGGCCACATCCGCATCAAACTCTCCGGCGTCTGGATGTCCCTCGCCCCCGTCAGCACCATCCCCAACTTCTACATCTTCAACGAACTGGCCGAACGCCTCCGCCTCACACCGGTCGGCTGACTTCGCCAATCCGGGCGACGCCGCCGTAGTCGCTCCCCTTCTTGTTCTCTGCACGCCGAAGGCCGGTCCACCGTGGTGGACCGGCCTTCGTGACTTGCGTTGGAACCAGCTGATCAGGAGATCAGAAGTCCATGCCGCCCATGCCGCCGGTGGGGTCGCCACCTGCGGGGGCGGACTTCTCCGGCTTGTCGGCGACTACTGCCTCGGTGGTGAGGAAGAGCGCGGCGATGGAGGCCGCGTTCTGCAGGGCCGAGCGGGTGACCTTGACCGGGTCGGCAACGCCGGCGGCCAGCAGGTTCTCGTAGACACCGGTGTCGGCGTTCAGGCCTTCGCCCTCGGGGAGGTTGGAGACCTTCTCGGCCACGACGCCGGGCTCGAGGCCCGCGTTGAAGGCGATCTGCTTGAGCGGAGCCGACAGCGCGACGCGCACGATGTTGACACCGGTCGCCTCGTCAGCGGTCAGGCCGCTGAAGCCGTCGAGCGCGGGGGCGGCCTGCAGCAGCGCGACGCCACCACCTGCAACGATGCCCTCTTCGACGGCGGCCTTGGCGTTGCGCACGGCATCTTCGATGCGGTGCTTGCGCTCCTTGAGCTCGACCTCGGTAGCGGCACCGGCCTTGATCACCGCGACGCCGCCGGCCAGCTTGGCCAGACGTTCCTGCAGCTTCTCACGGTCGTAGTCCGAATCCGAGGACTCGATCTCGGCGCGGATCTGCGCCACGCGGCCCTTGATGGCCTCCGCGTCGCCGGCACCCTCGACGATGGTGGTCTCGTCCTTGGTGATGACGACCTTGCGTGCGGTGCCGAGCAGCTCGATGCCAGCGGTCTCCAGGGAGAGGCCGACCTCTTCGCTGATGACCTCGCCACCGGTGAGGATGGCGATATCGGCCAGCTGGGCCTTGCGGCGGTCACCGAAGCCCGGCGCCTTGACGGCAACGGACTTGAAGGTGCCACGGATCTTGTTCACGACCAGGGTCGACAGGGCTTCGCCCTCGACGTCCTCGGCGATGATCAGCAGCGGCTTGCCGGCCTGGATGACCTTCTCCAGCAGCGGCAGCAGGTCCTTGACCGTCGAGATCTTGGACGAGACGAGCAGGATGTACGGATCCTCGAGGACCGCTTCCTGACGCTCGGGGTCGGTCACGAAGTAACCGGAGATGTAGCCCTTGTCGAAGCGCATGCCCTCGGTGAGCTCCAGCTGGAGCCCGAAGGTGTTGCTCTCCTCGACGGTGATGACACCTTCCTTGCCGACCTTGTCCATCGCCTCGGCGATGAGCTGGCCGATGGCCGGGTCGCCGGCGGAGATACCAGCGGTAGCAGCGATCTGCTCCTTGGTGTCGATCTCCTTGGCGGTGTCGAGCAGCTTGGCGGTGACGGCCTCAACGGCCTTCTCGATGCCACGCTTCAGGCCGAGCGGGTTCGCGCCGGCCGCGACGTTGCGCAGACCTTCACGCACGAGCGCCTGGGCGAGCACGGTGGCGGTGGTCGTACCGTCGCCCGCGACGTCGTCCGTCTTCTTGGCGACTTCCTTGACCAGCTCGGCGCCGATCTTCTCGTACGGGTCCTCGAGGTCGATCTCCTTGGCGATGGACACACCATCGTTGGTGATCGTGGGGGCGCCCCACTTCTTCTCGAGTACGACGTTGCGACCCTTCGGGCCCAGCGTCACCTTGACAGCGTCGGCGAGGGCGTTCAGACCCCGCTCGAGACCGCGACGGGCCTCTTCGTCGTACGCAATTGTCTTGGCCATTGCGTTGAGATCCTCCACATGTCTATGGCTGACACACGAGACGACCACAGGTTGGATCGCCCCAAAGTACGCTGGCCAGGAGGTGCCCGCGACGGACGACCGAGGGTGTCGATGGAACCCGATCTCACCGTCCCGACCTGGCACTCAACAGTGACGAGTGCCAAGCCATTTTTAGCACTCAGGTGGTGAGAGTGCAAGGTCGCGCCCAGCGCGGACGACACACCGGGCGCGCCCGCGTTCTCAGGTCTCGTCCTGCACCGAAGCCAGGAACTGATTCAGCAGCTCGACAAGCTCGGCCTCTACGACGGCCTTGTCAAGGCCCAGACCGCTGAGTACGCCCGCACCGTTCTCCTGTTCCAGCAGAGCCAGCAGGATGTGCTCGGTGCCGACGTAGTTGTGACCGAGCCGCAGCGCCTCGCGAAAGGTGAGCTCGAGGACCTTCTTCGTGTCGCCGTCGAACGGGATGAGCGCGGGCACGTCACCGTGGGCGGCGGGCAGCGAGGCGGTCGCGGCATCGCGCACGGCGTCCAGTGAGACACCCCTGGCGACGATCTCCTTGGCGGCCAGACCTTCCGACTGGCCGATCAGGCCGAGGATCAGATGCCCGAGCGCGATCTGGCCGCTCCCCGAGGCGCGGGCCGCTTCCTGCGAGCCGACGACCACCTGCCGGGCCCGGTCGGTGAACTTGGCGAAGCCTGCCTGCGGGTCCATGGCGGCTGTGTCGCTCGGCCCCTTGGGCACGAATCGTTTCTGCACAGCCTGCTTGCTGACGCCCATGCTGGCGCCGATGTCGGTCCAGGAGGCGCCGGAACGGCGGGCCTGGTCGACGAAGTGGCCGATCAGGTGGTCGGCGGTCTCGCCGAGGTGATTGGCGGCGACCACCGCGTCGGAGAGTTGGTCGAGGACGTTGTCGGGGCGGGCCTTCTTGATGCCGTCGATGAGGTCGTCGAGGCGAAAGTTCGGAGTGCTCATGCGTCAACCATAGGTTGACGATGCCGTGCCGTCAACGATTGGTTGACGGCAAATTCCTGGCAGAGTGTCGCCATGGGGAGAATTCGGCGCTGGGCGCCGCGCGTGGTGGGGATCATCGTGACGGCGGCGTGCCTGATCGGGGCCGGGCGACTGCTGGGGCCACAGCCGGGGCTGGACGAGCAACCCGGATCGACCGCACGCCAGTTGGCCTTCGTACGTGATGCGCTCGACGGCGGCTCGGATACCGCTGCACAGCAACTGTTTCCGGAGGGATATGTCTTCTCGAACGTGCTCTACGGTCTCGCCTGGGTACAGGCCGCGCACACCGATCCGGGACTGCGCGAGGACGCGCTACGCGAAGCACGCTGGGCGCTGGCCAGAACGCAATCCGACGAGGGCCGTGCGGTTTTCAGCCCCGGGTTGCAGCCCGCGTACGGAGTGTTCTGGGCCGGGTGGACCAACTGGTTGCGAGGCGCGATCCTGTCGCTCGATCAGTCCGATACTGCTGCGGTGCAGCAGTTCTCCACACACAGCGCCGAGATCGCACAGGCGTTCGCCGCGGCCGGCACACCGTTTCTCCAGGCTTATCGAGGTCAGGCGTGGCCGGTCGATTCGACCGTCGCGGTGGCTTCACTTCGCCTGCACGACACGCTGTTCGGGGCGCAATACACCGGGGTGATCGATCGCTGGCTCGAGCAGGCCGAGACCCGCCTCGACCCCGCCACCGGGCTACTGCCGCATCAGGTTTCACCGACCGACGGGTCGATGCTGACCGGCGCGCGGGCAACCTCACAGACAGTGATACATCGGTTCCTGCCGGAGATCGACCCGACCTTCGCGCGAAGCCAGTACGCGCGCTATCGCGACCGATTCGTCGCGCACCCCGGCGGTTTCGGTCCCGCCGTTCGCGAATACCCGAAGGGCGTCGACGGCAGCGGTGATGTCGACTCGGGACCGCTGGTAGCCGGGATCAGCCTGTCGGCCACCGTCGTCGCCGTCGGAGCGGCCAGGATGAACGGTGACGGCGCGCTGGCCGCCGCGATCGGATCGGAAGGCGAGCTGATCGGGTTGCCGGTCGATCTGCCCTGGTCCAAACGCTATGCGTTCGGGCTGCTGCCGATCGGGGACGCGTTCGTGGTGTGGTCGTCGACAGCGCGACCGCTCACGGCCGCAGCGGCGATGGCCGAATACGACCTGCGCTGGTGGTGGCGGCTGCCATGGCTGGCCCTGCTCGGCCTGATCGCTCTCGCGCCATGGGCATGGACGTCGGCCCGCCTCCTGCGAGGGCGGGCCGAGCGCCATGCGATCGGACTTACCGCAACCCCACGGTGAAGGCGGTTCCGCGCACGATCAGTTCCTTCATCACCACACCGATGCGACCGGTGAACACCGTGTTCGTGGGGGTGTCGTCGGCCTTGACCAGTTGCAGCACCGCGTCACGACGGCCGAGGCTGATGCACTGCGCCACGTAACGGCCCTCCATCGGCTCCGGTTCGCGACCACGCGCCCGCGCCGTGATCGCCCCGACCACGTACTGCCCGGCGGGAATCGCTGTCGCGCAGGCCATCCGCAGTGGGCGCCCGTCCACCCCCGTCATCAGCGCGGCGTCGCCGACGGCGTAGATGTCGGGGTGCGACACCGAGCGCAGCGTGTTGTCGGTGCGGATGCGACCGTCGGCCGCGACCTCGAGACCCGCGCGCCGAGCGAGATCGGGAACGGTGAACCCGGTGGTCCACACGGTGGTGGCGGCGGGCACCAGGGTGCCGTCGGCGAGCCGGACGGCATCGGGCAGCACCTCGACAACCTTGACGCCGGAACGGATTTCGACGCCGAGACGGGTGAGCGCGGCGCGGATCGCCTCGTGCGCGCGCGGCGAGAGCCACGCACCCGGATCCTCGGTACCGAGCAGGCTGATCCGCGAATCCGGCTGCGACTCAGCGAGTTCGGTGGCCAGTTCGATGCCGGTCGGGCCCGAGCCGACGATGACGATCTGACCCGACAGTTCCGTCAGGTCCTCGGCGGTGGCGACGAACTTCGCGTGCTCGGCCGCTCCGGGCACGGCGTCGCGGTCGGCCTGGCTACCGAGCGCGTAGACGAGGGTGTCGTAGTGCAACGTCCACTCGCCGTCCAGGGCGACGATCTTGCGATCCGGGTCCAGGTCGGTGACCCGCGCCTGAAGGAATTCGATGCCCTTGCGTCCCAGCGACTTCCGCAGGTCGAGCCGCTTGACCGGCTGACCGGCGGCGGCCTGGTGCAGACGCACCCGCTGCACGAATTCGGCGCGGCCGTCCACGACGGTGATCTGGGTGTCGCGAGTCTTCTTCGCGAGGGCGCGGGCCGCGGTGAGTCCCGCGTACCCGGCGCCGAGGACGACGATCCGATGCTGACCGGTCATGGTGTGGCTCCTTCTCTCGAAATGCCTACACACACCAGACCGATCAGCCCCCGAGTTCCTGACAGGTTCTCGAAGTGATCTGGATCACATGGTTACGGCGCCCAGTTTGACCGGGTTCACGACCGTGCGGACCGCCGCGATCGAGCCCGCTTCGTCGAAGTCGAATACGAGTACACCGGCCGGAATCTCGTCCTGGATCAGGATCAGGCCCACGTCGCCGTTGATCTCGGTGAATTCGAACCGCGACGTGGGGCTGAGGAAACGCCGCAGGTTGGACAGGTAGCGCGCGACCACATCGCCACCGACCACCGGGATCTTGGCCGCGACCACCCGGCCGCCGCCATCGGCGACCGACACGACGTCGTCGGCGAGCAGCTCGCGCAGACCGTCCACATCGCCGGTAGAGGCCGCTTGCAAGAACTTCTCGATCATCGTGCGCGCGTGCTCGGCCGACACCACGAAACGCTGCTTGCCGGTGCGCACCCGCTGACCGGCCCGATGGAATATCTGCTGGGTGTTGGCCACGGTGAGATCGAGCATCTCCGCGATTTCGGCATGGGAGTAGCCGAACGCCTCGCGCAGCACGAACACGGCGCGTTCGATCGGGCTGAGCCGTTCCATCGCGGTGAGCACCGCCAGCGAGACCGATTCGCGTTCCTCGACGGTCCCCAGCGGACCGAGCGCGCCGCCGCCGGTCGGTACCGGCTCCGGCAGCCACTGCCCGACATAGGTCTCGCGCCGGGCCCGAGCCGAAACGAGCTGGGTGCGACACAGATTCACGGTGACGGTCGTCAACCACGCTTCGATATTGGCGATCTCGGCGCGGTCGGCCAGCGCCCACCGCAGATAGACCTCCTGCACAACGTCCTCGGCCTCACTCGCCGCACCGAACATGCGATATGCCAGCGAGAACAGCCGCGGCCGATGCTCCATGAACTCGGTGATATCGGCGGCCGGCGCCGCGGAGTCCTCGGGCGGAAGAGGTGGTGTTGATGGCTCCATGTCGAAACGTCCAGTCGCGAGGGTCGTATGCCTGGTCAGTCGTCGTTGCGCGGGCGACGCAGGCGCAGGCGCGCCGATCCACGGATCGCCGGTCGGCGGATCGCGGGCATCCGTCGCTGCGCCCGCCGTTGTGCCCGCCGCTCAGCCGGCTTGTGCTGCCAGGTCTCTGGACGGGCGGCCACCCAGCGGGCCGACCGCCAGGCGAACGGAATGTGCGCGAGGTAGAGCGCGACCAAGATCAGCAGCAGCACGATCGGGTACGTGACCAGCAGCGCGGCGGCCAGCGCGGTGAGCACCAGCAGCCCGGCCGCGGCCTGCGGAGCGACCGACACAGACTTCATCGCCAGGGTGGGGATGGTGCTCACGCACAGCAGCGCGGCGAAGACCGTCCAGGCGGCGACGAAGGCGAACCCGTCCCACCAGCCGTCGCCGAACTGCACCTTCAGCGCGATCGGCACCAGCGCGATCAGCGCTCCGGCGGGCGCGGGGACACCGACGAAGTACTCACGCGCCCAGTTGGGCCGGGAATCGTCGTCGAGCAGGGTGTTGAAGCGGGCAAGGCGCAAGACCAGGCTCACCGCGAACAGCAGCGCGACGATCCAGCCCGCGCTGTTGCCGTCGAGCAGGGTCACGTAGATGACCAGCGCGGGCGCGACGCCGAACGAGATCGCGTCCGAGAGCGAATCGAGTTCGGCGCCCATCTTGCTGGTGGCGTCGAGCATGCGCGCGAGCCGCCCGTCGAGCGTGTCGAGCACGGCGGCGGCACCGACCATCGCCAGCGCGATCCCGAGTTCACCGTCGAGCCCGAACTTCACTGCCGACAGGCCGGCGCACAGCGCGAGAATGGTGACGACGCTCGGCAGCAATCGCACCGAGCGGGGCCGTTTGCGCGGTGCTGTGCGAGCCTGTTCGATCATCCCAGCACAGCCAGGACTGTTTCGGCCCCGATCGTGCGCTGCCCGGGGGCCACCAGCAGTTCGGTGCCGACCGGGAAGTACGTGTCGACGCGAGACCCGAACCGGATCAGGCCGTAGGTGTCACCGATGGTGAGCAGGTCACCGACGCGGGCATCGCAGACGATGCGCCGAGCCAGCAGTCCGGCGATCTGCACCACGACGACCTGCTTACCGTCGGCGGTGTCGATGACCATGCTGTTGCGTTCGTTGGCGTCGGAGGCCTCCGGCAGATCGGCCGAGAGGAACTTGCCCGGCTGATGCAGCACCTCGCGCACGGTGCCGGACACCGGAACGCGCTGCACGTGCACATCGAGCACCGACAGGAAGATGCTCACGCGCGGCAACGGCTGATCGCCGAGTCCGAGCTCGACGGGCGGCACCGCGGTGTCGACCAGCGCCACTTCACCGTCGGCGGGCGCGACCACGATGCCCGGCCGGTTCGGCGGCACGCGATGCGGGTGCCGGAAGAAGGCGGCGCAGGCGGCGGCCGAGGCCAGACCGGCACGGCGCACCCATTTGTTACGTCCGCCGATCACCGCCACCGCCAACGGCACCGCCACGAACGGCAGTCCGGCGGGATGTAGTGGGGGTACAGCGGCCCGCACCAAGTCGACGACATGTCCGACGCCGGTGGTATCGGGCGTGCCGGGCGGGGTGGGGCGGCGTGCCACGGGCTCCCTCTTTCGTGTGATGACTACAAGCGATCACACCTTACGGGAAGCCCGGGGCAAGCACCTGTGGTCAGTGGACCGATTTACGCCCGGTGAACAGCTTCACCAGGTACAACAACACGCAGGCGCCCACCAGACAGGTGATGAAGCTGAAGATCCAGCCCGCGCCTTCGACATCGACGCCGAACAGACTCAGCACGAAGCCGCCGAGCAGCCCGCCGATGATCCCGACGACGATATTGAGCAGGATGCCCTGCTGTGCGTCGGTCTTCATGAACTTGCTCGCGATCCAACCGGCCAGACCGCCGATGATGATCCAACTGATGATGCCGAGTCCGAGCATGCTGTCCTCGATCCCTCGAAGGGTCGGCGAGCAATCGCCTTGTCACCAAGATACCCCCGGCTGCGCTGTGACAATCGACACTCTGATCATGAGGCGCTAATATGAGGAAGCCTCATGTCTGAGCGTTCACATGGTGTCCACGTACGGGTCACGGGCGATGAGGGACAGATTTCGATGCTTCGGGTACACCCAGCGGTGCTGCCGCAGGTTGACAGGTACATAGGAGACGCACAATGGCTCGAATCGCCCAGACGACGGGTACTGAGCACACCGCGATCCTCGGATTGGGCGTCTACCGCCCGGCTCGGGTGGTCACCAACGACGAGGTAGCGGGGCCGATCGACTCCAGCGACGAGTGGATCCGCACCCGGTCGGGAATCAACACCAGACGCTTCGCCTCGGATGAGGAAACCATCCAGTCCATGAGCGTCGCCGCCGCGCGCGACGCGATCGCCGCCGCCGGGGTGCAGGTCGACCAGATCGACTGCGTCATCGTGGCGACGTCGACGCATCTGGTGCTCACCCCGGCAATCGGCCCGCGCATCGCCACCGAGCTCGGCATGACCGGCTCGGCCGCCTTCGACATCTCGGCGGGCTGCGCCGGGTTCTGTCACGCGCTGGGCATGGCATCCGACTTCGTCCGCACGGGGACCTCGAAACACGTGCTGGTGATCGGCGTCGAAAAACTCAGCGTGACCATCGACTTCACCGACCGCGCGACGGCCTTCCTGTTCGCCGACGGCGCGGGCGCGGTCATCGTCGGCCCGTCCGCCGAACAGGGCATCGGCCCGACCGTGTGGGGTTCGGACGGCACTCAGCACCATGCCATCGGCCAGACCAAGGACTGGGTGGAGTTCTTCGACGAGATCGAGGAGAAGGGTACCGACGCGGTGCGCCCCTACCTCACGATGGAGGGCACCGCGGTGTTCCGCTGGGCCGCGCACTCGCTGGAGAAGGTGTGCCGCGACGCGATCGATCGCGCGGGCCTGACCACCGGCGACCTCGACGCGATGATCCCGCACCAGGCCAACGGCCGGATCATCGAGATCATGGCCAGGGTGCTCGAGCTACCGGAGCACTGCGCGCTCGCCAACGACATCGAGGATTCCGGCAACACCTCGGCAGCATCGGTCCCCCTCGCGATGGAGGCGCTGTTGCGCAAGGGCGAATCGAAGCCGGGCGACACCGCGCTGCTGATCGCCTTCGGCGCCGGGCTGTCCTATGCGGCACAGGTTGTCACCATGCCCGCCTGGAAATAGCTGATCAGCAAATCCCACAAAACCGGGGTGGCCTGCGCCGAAGCAGGCCACCGACCGGTTGGCTCGCCGTGTCCACCTTGTCCCGCTTGCACCAACTCGGACATGCTGGCAAACTTTTCGCTACCGACGTTTGCTGATCGACGAAGCTCAGCCTCCAGCGTTCCCGTCGTCAACCCGAGGTGATCGGCCGTGAAACTGCGCTCACTCCTGCCACGCAGGCATATCAACGAGGTCCCGCTCCTGCCGAGCATCGGACCGGACGACGCCTTCGCGCTCCCCAGCGCGTTCGTGCCCCGCGGCACCCGTCTCAAACGCGAGGAACGCCTCGAACGCCTCCTCACTCCTACCGAACTCGACCTGGTCCTCCACCACCAGCTCTGACCGCTACCTCGCAGCAGGGGGATACTCGATCGGGTGAGCACTCCCTCGGTAACCAAACCGGCCATTCTGAGCGTTGACGACGATCCCGGCGTATCGCGCGCCGTGGTGCGGGACCTGCGCCGCCGCTACGGCGCCGATTACCGGATTCTGCGGGCCGAATCGGGACCGCAGGCACTCGAGGCGCTGCGGGAGATGAAACTGCGCGGGCAGCCCGTGGCGGTGCTGATCGCCGATTACCGGATGCCCGGCATGGACGGGATCGAATTCCTCGAGCAGGCGATGGACCTGCACCCGTACGCACGCCGGGTGCTGCTCACCGCCTACGCCGACACCGATGCCGCGATCGACGCGATCAATGTCATCGATCTCGACCACTATCTGCTCAAGCCGTGGGACCCGCCGGAGGAGAAGCTGTACCCGGTGATCGACGGGTTGCTCGAGGTGTGGCGCAGCGCCGAGCAGCGGCCCGTGTACGAGACCAAGGTCGTCGGCGATCGATGGTCGCCGCGGTCTTCGCAGGTGCGAGAGTTCTTGGCGCGCAACCAGTTGCCGTATCGGTGGTACCCGGTCGACGAGCCGGAGGGCACCCGGTTGCTGGAGGCGGCAGGCGCCGATCCGGCGGCCTGTCCGGTGGTGATCACGGCCGCGGGCACCGCGCTGATCCAGCCGACCGACAGCGAGCTCGCCGAAAACGTCGGGCTCACCGTCGAACCCAGCGGGGACTTCTACGATCTGATCGTGGTCGGCGGCGGACCCGCCGGACTCGGCGCGGCGGTCTACGGTGCGTCGGAAGGCTTGCGCACGGTGCTGGTCGAGCGCACGGCCACCGGCGGACAGGCGGGGCAGAGCTCGCGGATCGAGAACTATCTCGGATTTCCCGACGGGGTCTCGGGGTCACAGCTGGCGGATCGGGCGCGGCGGCAGGCGGCGAAATTCGGCGCGGAGGTCATCACCACTCGCGATGTGGTCGCGCTCGAGATCAACGGGTCGGCGCGCACCGTGCGATTCGCCGATGGCGGAAAGCTGTGCGCGCATACGGTTCTGATCGCTACGGGCGTGGACTATCGACGTCATCCGGCACCGGGTGTGGACGAATTCACCGGGCGCGGTGTGTATTACGGTTCGGCGATGACCGAGGCGGCCGAGTGCGCCGAGCAGGAGGTCTACATCGTCGGCGGGGCCAATTCCGCCGGACAGGCGGCGGTGTTCCTGTCCCGCAACGCCCGTCGCGTGCACCTGGTCGTCCGCGGCGACTCGCTGGACAAGTCGATGTCGCACTATCTCGTCCGGCAGATCGCGGCCGTCCCCAACATCGTCGTACACACCGAGACCGAGGTGGTCGGCGTCGACGGCGACACACACCTGGAACGCATCGTTCTGCGCGACAACAGCACCGGCACCGAAGACAAGGTCGACGCGCAACGGCTGTTCCTGTTCATCGGCGCCGCGCCGCAGACCGGCTGGCTCGACGGCGTCGTCACCCGTGACGCCGCCGGATACGTGCTGGCCGGGCCCGACCTGATGGTCGACGGCGCGCGACCACCCGGCTGGGAACTGCCGCGCCCACCGCAACACCTCGAGACCAGCGTCCCCGGCGTGTTCGTGGCGGGCGATGTGCACGCCGAATCCGCCAAGCGGGTCGCCTCGGCGGTCGGCGAGGGCGCGATGGCGGTCATGCTCGTCCACCGGTACCTGGCATGAGAGGTCAGCGGCCGGAGGCAGTAGCGGAGCGTAACCACGCAGGCCGCCCGATCATGCCCATCGAGACAGCATGAGTGAGGACCTGATGATCTGTGATCCCGAGGAACTGCGCACTCTGTTCCTGTTCGAGAAGCTCGACGACTCCCAGCTCGCCGAACTGTGCGCCATCGGGCGCATCGAGTACGTCGAACCGGGCCCGGTGTTCCGCGAGGGCGAACCCGCCACCTGCTTCTACGTGCTGATCGACGGCGAGGTCCGGCTGACCAAACTGTCCGGCGGTATGGAGATCGAGATCAACCGCACCGACCATCGCGGGGTGTACGCCGGCGCCTGGATGGCCTACCTGGGCGACCGGACGAACCAGGACTACAACGGCTCGATGTATGTGCTGCGCCGCTCCCGGTTCCTGGTCATGGACGCGGCCGACTTCTCCAGGATCATGCACGAGTGGTTCCCGATGGCCGTGCACCTGCTCGAGGGCGCGTTCTTCGGCGGGCAGAAGTCGAGCCAGCGGATCGCCGAACGCGAACGGCTGCTCGCCCTGGGATCGCTGTCGGCCGGGCTCACCCACGAGCTCAACAATCCCGCCGCCGCCGCGGTGCGCGCCACCTCCGGCCTGCGCGAACGCGTCGCCGGGATGCGGCACAAGCTGAAGATGATGGCCGAGGGCAAGTTCCCGGCCGACGCGCTGGTCAAGCTCGTCGAGATGCAGGAGCAGGCCGCCGACCAGGTCGCCAAGGCACCCGATCTCAGCCCCCTGGAAGCGGCCGATCGCGAGGACGCGCTGGCCGAATGGTTCGAGGAGCGCGGCATCGCCGACGGCTGGAATCTGGCGCCGACCTTCGTGCAGGCGGGCCTGGACACCGACTGGCTGGAGGGTGTGCACGCGACCCTGGAAGCCTGCCAGGCGCCGGTGTTCGAGGGCGCCGTGCGCTGGCTGAACTACACCATCGAGACCGAGTTGCTGATGAACGAGATCTTCGACTCGACCACCCGCATCTCCACTCTCGTCGGGGCGGCCAAACAGTACTCGCAGATGGATCGCGCGCCCTATCAGGTCGTCGACCTGCACGAACTGCTCGATTCCACCCTGGTGATGCTCAACCGCAAACTCGGTGACGGCATCCGCGTGGTGAAGGACTACGACCGCACGCTGCCGCCGATCCCCTGCTTCGCCGCCGAACTCAACCAGGTGTGGACCAACCTGATCGACAACGCGGTCTACGCGATGGGCGGCGAGGGCACCCTGACGATCCGCACCTTCAAGGAGAACGACTGCGCCGCCATCGAGATCGGGGACACCGGGCCTGGCATTCCCCCCGAGGCGCGGGGCCGGATCTTCGAGCCCTTCTTCACCACCAAACCGGTCGGCGACGGTACCGGTCTCGGCCTCGACATCTCGTTCCGGATCGTGGCGAACAAGCACAACGGTGACATCCGGGTGGAATCGGAACCCGGCAACACGCGCTTCATCGTCCGCCTGCCGCTGCACCCGGCGGCGGAGGATGTCAGCACACCTACTACAGGAGGTCAGGATGGCTGAAGCGGGGATCGATCCGAGCGTGCCGCCCAGTGGCGCCGGTTGCGTCGAATGCGACGCGAGCGGCGGCTGGTGGGTACATCTGCGCCGCTGTGCCGAATGCGGGCACGTCGGCTGCTGCGACAGCTCTCCCAGCAAGCACGCGACGAAGCATTTCGAGGCCACCGCGCACCCGTTCATGCAGAGCTACGAGCCGGGCGAGGACTGGTTCTACAACTTCGCCAGCGGCGAGATGTACAGCGATGGTCCCGAGCTCGCCGCGCCGACCAGTCATCCCACTGATCAATCCGTCCCCGGCCCGGCCGCGCGGGTGCCCGCGAACTGGCAATCGCTGCTGGGCTGAGCCAGGACTAGGGCTTCATCCCGGCGGCGTCGGCTACCGGCTTGTCGGCATTGGCCGGAACGAGGCAGACCAGCTTCACGGTGCTGAGCGCCACGTTGGGGCTGCCCTCGAACGGCCCGCCGGGGTGTGCCGCGAGGACCTGATCGATCGCCTTCTTCTCGCCGTCGGAATCGAGCGAGGTGAACTGCGCGCAGGTGATGTCGGCGCCCGCCGCGGCCGGCGTCGGCGCCGCGCTCGACGTGGGCGCCTTGGTGGTGGTGGCGGGCGCGCTGGAGCTCGGCGTGCCCTTGCGCAGCCCGCTCGCATCAGCGGAGTCGTCGGACCCGCACCCGACCAAGGTCAGGGTCAGAGCCCCGGCGGCCAGAACGGCGAGGGAGATTCGGTTCATCTGCTGCTTTCCCCGGTAGATCGCGGCGCCGGCACCTCCGGCGCGTCCGGTGCAGCGTACCGACTGGCGGCGATAGTTCGTCATGTCCGCCAGAATGGCCCGCTGACCTTGCGGTCGGCCTATCGATTCCTGATCGCGCCGCGAAGGGCAGAATGGGGCGGTGGCTGAACTTTCGCTCACCGCCCGGCTCAATCCCTCCGCAGCCGACGCTCGTCGCGGGGTGGTGCGCCTGCACCCCGAGACGCTCACCGCGCTCGGCCTGCGCGAATGGGACGGCATCGCGCTGATCGGCGCGCGCAGGACCGCGGCGGTGGTGGCGAAGGCGCCCGCGGACAGTCCGCCGGGGGTGGCGCTGCTCGATGACGTGACGCTGTCGAATGTGGGATTGCGGGAGAACGCGGCGGTGACTGTCGCCCCGGTGACGGTCTTCGGCGCCAGGCAGATCTCGCTGAGCGGCTCGGCGCACGCTGTGGCCAGCATCCCGGCGGCCACCCTGCGGCAGGCGCTGCTCGGCAAGGTGGTGACCGTCGGTGACACGGTATCGCTGCTGCCGCGCGATCTCGGACCCGATATCAGTTCCGCGGCGGCCACCCAGGCGCTCTCGCGTGCCTTCGGGATCGCCTGGACCACCGAACTGCTCACCGTGACGGCGATCGAGCCCATGCCGGGACCGGTGAGCGTGCAACCGAATTCGGCCGTCGGCTGGGGCGCGGGTGCGGCAGCGATCCAGCACACGGTGGAACGTGACGGCGATGTACGGCCTTCGAGCAAGGCGGGCCGGCAATGGTTTTCGGAGCCGGATCAGCCGGGATCCGCCGCGGTGAAGGTGAGTTCGGGCAGCACGCCGGTCCAGATCGAGGATCTGGCGGGCGTGCAGAGCCAGGCGGCCAAGCTGGCCGAATGGCTGAGCCTGGCGCTCGATGAGCCGGAGTTGCTGAAGACGCTCGGCGCACCGGCGCATCTCGGTGTCCTCATCACCGGGCCCGCCGGGGTCGGCAAGGCCACCTTCGCCAAAGCTGTTGTCGCACCGCGTCGTATCGTCGAGCTCGATGGGCCGAGCGTCGGCGCGACCGAGAGCGGCACCCGGCTGCGTGAGGTCGCCGAGGCGGTGGCCGATGTCGCCACCGGGCAGGGCGGCGTGCTGCTGATCACCGATATCGACGCGCTGCTGCCCGCCGAGGCCGAGCCCGTCGCCACCCTGGTTCTCGACCAGCTGCGGGCCGCGGTGCGCGCACCGTGCGTCGCCCTGCTGGCCACCACCGCCCATCCGACACAGGTGGATTCGCGGCTGCGCGCTCCGGATCTGTGCGATCGCGAACTGGCATTGCCGCTGCCCACCGCGGCGATCCGGCGGGCGCTGCTGGAACAGCTGCTGCGCAAGGTGCCAGCGGGAAAATTGGACCTCGATGTGATCGCCTCGCGCACACCGGGTTTCGTGGTGGCCGACCTGACCGCGCTGTGCCGGGAAGCGGCCGTGCGCGCGGCGGGCCGGGCCAGCCGCGAGCACACCGAACCCGAACTCGCCCAAGACGATCTGATCGGCGCGCTCGACGTGATCCGGCCGCTGTCCCGTTCCGGCACAGAGGAATTGGCGATCGGCTCGCTCGACCTCGACGACGTCGGCGACATGATCGAAACCAAACAGGCACTCACCGAAACAGTGCTGTGGCCGCTGCGCCACCCCGACTCCTTCGCCCGCCTCGGCATCGAACCGCCGCGCGGGGTCCTGCTCTACGGGCCACCCGGCTGCGGCAAGACCTTCCTGGTGCGGGCGCTGGCCGGGACCGGCCAGCTCAGCGTGCACGCGGTGAAAGGCGCTGAGCTGATGGACAAGTGGGTCGGCTCCTCCGAACGCGCGGTGCGCGAGTTGTTCCAGCGGGCCCGCGACTCCGCACCCTCGCTGATCTTCCTCGACGAGGTCGACGCGCTCGCCCCCCGACGCGGCCAGAGCAGCGACTCCGGGGTGTCGGACCGGGTGGTCGCCGCGCTGCTCACCGAACTCGACGGCGTCGAACCCCTGCGTGATGTGGTGGTGGTCGGCGCGACCAACCGCCCCGAACTGATCGATCCCGCGCTGCTGCGGCCGGGCCGGCTCGACCGGCTCGTCTTCGTCCCGCCACCGGACGGCCCGGCCCGGCTCGAGATCCTGCGCACGGCGGGCCGCTCGGTACCGCTGGCCCGGGATGTCGACCTGGCCGCGCTGGCAGAGGATCTCGACGGCTACTCGGCCGCCGACTGCGCCGCCCTGCTGCGCGAGGCCGCGCTCTCGGCCCTGCGCCGCGATATGGCCGCCGCCGACGTCACGGCCGAGGACGTGGCCACCGCCCGCGCGAGCGTGCGGCCATCCCTGGACCCCGAGCAGGTCGAATCGCTGCGTCGCTATGCCGAGAGCAGGGCTTGAGGCCGAAATCGCCACCCTGATCCGGCCGCGACATCCCCGGTGGAGGTGTGTGTCGCCGGTAACGTCGGCACGGTGCCCAAGATCGGTGATGGTCTGGACGTGGTCACGGCGTTCGCCGGCGCCGCGGCCGCGGGGATGTCGCTGTTCCTGCCGTTCAGCTTCGGCGACGATTCGTCGATCGATTCGCCGTACCGCGTCACCAGTCTGATCAACAGCGTTCCCCGCGCGGCCGCACTCGGTCTCATCGTCGCTGTCGTCGTCGCCGTGCTGGCCAGGCCGATCACCCGGCCGGGGCTGATCTGGCTCACCGCGACGGGCGGGGCGGCGGCGCTGGCGATCAACTACTTCATCGGCGAGGCGATGACCTCCGCCGACGTACTCACCACCCAGAACTACATCGACTCGCTGTGCGGCGGTGTGCTGTTCGGGGCGCTGTGTATCTGCGCGTGGCGGATGCGCTGGTCCGCGGTCGGTTTCGGGCTCGGGGTCCTGGTCGTGTTCGTCTACGGCGAAGTCGTGGCGGTGTTCACCTCGAACGCCGCGGCGACGGCGGACAAGGCCGTGCACACCCCGTTCTGGCTGGTCGGCTCCGCGGTCGTGCTGCTGGCGGTGAACACCGCGCGCCATCGGCACGGCATCATGCTGCCCGCGGTGCCGCGGATGGCGGCGGATCTGCCGATCGCCCCGATCATCGCCACCACGGTGCTGTCGCTGTCGCTGCTGATCGCCACCGAGTGGCTGGGCCGCGAGTTCGACGCCCGCCGCGGGACCTCCTGGCAGGTCGCGCTCGCCGTGATCGTCACGATCGTGGCGGCGTTCGTGGCCGCCGCGCTGCTGCCCGGCCGCGACGGTACCGGTGTGCTGATCGCCGTGAGCGTCGCCGCCGCGGCCGATTCACTCAGTGACGCACCCAGCCTCGGCTGGCATCTCGTCCTCGTCCTGGTGGTCGGTGCGGTCGCCATCCTGGCGGGCCTGCGGTGGGCGACACCGTGGGGCGTGCTGCTCGGCGCCGCCGTGATCTGCGGTTTCGCCATTGTGGCCGAACGTCTTCCGTGGGCGTTCGTGTGGACGGCCGGGGTGGTGCTGCTGACCTGTGTCACCGGTTTCGCTATCGGCTCGATCCGGGTCAGCTACCTGCCGAGCGCGATGCTGGGGCTCGGCGCGCTGTACCTGCCGTCGATCCTGTGGTCGATTCCCACCGGGCAGCGGCACTGGCCGACGGGCAGCACCGCCGTCGCCGATCGAGTGCCGGGGCAGGTGGCGTTGGCCATCACCGTCGGCGCCGCGGCCGGACTCGCGGTGCTCTATCAGATCCGGCCACCCGCGCAGCCACGGGCGGCGCAACCATAGCCGGACCGCTCGCGACATGGCCGACGCGACAACCTCGGTGCCGCCGAACATCCCGTCCGCGCCCGTAGGATCGGGACGCGCTACTCGACCGCTACCTACCCGACGGAGGGGGAGTTGCTAGCCGTACTGCTCGTTCACGCACTGGCCGCCCTCCTGGCCCCGCTGTGTGTACGAGTGCTCGGCCGCAACGCTTTCTACCTGCTCGCGCTGGTACCGCTGGGCAGCCTGGGCTGGGTGATCGCGCACTGGGGAACCACCGTGCGCACCGAGGTGCAATGGGCGCCGCAGATCTCGATGGACATCGATCTGCGTTTCGATGCCCTGTCCGCGGTGATGTGCACGCTGGTGCTCGGCGTCGGCGCGCTGATCCTGGCGTACTGCGGGCGGTACTTCGAGCGTGACGAGGCCAGGCTCGGGGTATTCGCGGCCGAGCTCACCGGGTTCGCCGGCGCCATGTTCGGGCTCGTCACCAGCGATAACATGCTGCTGCTGTACGTGTTCTGGGAAATCACGACGGTGCTGTCGTTCCTGCTCGTCGGCCACTACGCCGAACGCGCGGTCAGTCGAAGGGCGGCGATCCAGGCGCTGTTGGTGACCGGCGCGGGCGGGCTGGCGATGCTGGTCGGCATCGTGGTCCTCGGGTTGCGCTACGACAGTTTCCTGCTCTCGGACCTGCTCGCGGCGAGCTCGGTCCCGGACGGGAGCGCGGTGTCGGTCGCGATCGGCTTGGTGCTGATCGGGGCGATCAGTAAATCGGCGATCGTGCCGCTGCACTTCTGGTTGCCCGGCGCGATGGCGGCGCCGACACCGGTGAGCGCGTATCTGCACGCCGCCGCGATGGTGAAAGCCGGTATCTACCTGGTGGCCCGGCTGGCGCCCGCACTCGCGCAGACCCCGCCATGGCATCTGATGCTGCTGCCGCTCGGCATCGCCACCATGCTGCTGGCCGGGTGGCGGGCGATCCAGGTACACGATCTCAAGCTGGTGCTGGCGTTCGGCACCGTCAGCCAGCTGGGTCTGATGATCACGATGATGGGCATCGGCACGCCCGACGCGGCGCTGGCCGGGCTCGCTCTCCTGGTGGCGCACGGGCTGTTCAAGGCGTGCCTGTTCATGGTGGTCGGCATCATCGATCACGGCGCGGGGACCAGGGATCTGCGCAGACTGTCCGGGCTAGGCCGGCGTGCGCCGGTGCTGTGCGCGATCGCGGTACTCGCCACGCTCAGTATGGCCGGGCTGCCGCCGCTGCTCGGTTTCGTCGGCAAGGAGTCGGCGCTCGGCGCGCTGTGGTCGGCCGAGATACTGAGTCCGCCGGTGCGGTTCGCGCTGCTGGCCGGGGTCACCGTCGGGTCGGCGTTCACCGTGGCCTACAGCATCCGATTCGTCTGGGGCGCTTTCGGAGTCACCGCGAATCCCGAGCGCGCGGTCACCTGGCACGCACCCGGCCCGCTGCTGCTCGGTCCGCCCACGGTGCTCGCGGTGGCCGGGCTGGCCGGGGGTCTCGACACCCAGGCGGTCGATCGATGGTTGAGCCCCTACGCCGAGTCGCTGCCGGGCGTGCTCGACACCCATCTCGCCCTCTGGCACGGCTTCACCGGACCGCTCGCGCTGACGGTGGTCATCGTCGCGGCCGGCATCGCCCTGTTCCTGATCCGCGGCCGGATCGGCGAACCCGCGCACCCGCGTCTCGGCAACGCCGATCGCAACTACGACGCGGCCCTGCGCGCGATGGACCGACTGTCGTTGCGCATCACCGGAACTGTGCAGTCGGGTTCGCTGCCCGCCAGCCAGGCCACCATCCTCGGCACGCTCATCGTGTTGCCGACGGTGATGCTCGCGATCGGCACGCGGACCGGAGTGCAACTGCGACTGTGGGATTCACCGTTGCAGGCGGCGATCGGCGCGATCATGATCGCGATGGCGCTGGCCGCCACCGTCTTGCGCAACAGGTTGGCCAGCGTGCTCGTGGTCGGGGTGACGGGCTACGGCTGCGGCGTGATCTTCGCGCTGCACGGCGCCCCCGATCTCGCACTGACCCAATTCCTGGTCGAGACACTGACTTTGGTCGTCTTCGTGCTCGTGCTGCGCGCGTTCCCGGCGGAGATCGCCGAAAGCCAGGGCACGGCGTTCAAGTTCCGCCGGGCACTGCTGGCCATCGGCGTCGGCATCACCGTCCCCGTACTCGCCGCGTTCGCCATCGCCGCCAGGCGAGGCAACCCGATCTGGCATGCCATCCCCGATGCGGCCTATCGGATCGGCGGGGGCAAGAACGCGGTCAACGTCCTGCTGGTCGACATCCGCGCCTGGGACACCCTCGGTGAGATCTCGGTGCTCGTGGTCGCCGCGACCGGCGTCGCGTCGCTGGTCTTCCGCAGCCGCCGCTTCGGCAGCGCACCCCGCGCCGCCGATTCCCCGAACTACGACCCCGACGCGGTGAGCTGGCTGCCCGCCGCCCGCCTCCTCGATCGCCGCGATCGCTCGATGGTCCTGCAGATCACCACCCGCCTGGTCTTCCCCACCATCATGGTGCTGTCGGTGTACTTCTTCTTCTCCGGCCACAACGCGCCCGGCGGCGGCTTCGCGGGTGGCCTGGTCGCCGGATTGGCCCTGACCCTGCGCTACCTGGCGGGTGGCCGATACGAACTGGGCGAAGCGCTCCCGGTCGACGCCGGGCACCTGCTCGGCGCCGGCCTCACCCTCGCGGCGGGCACCGCCACCGCGTCGCTGCTGCTCGGCGCACCGCCCCTGTCCTCGGCGATCATCGAGGTGACGCTGCCGCTGCTCGGCCACCTCAAACTGGTCACCGCCATGTTCTTCGACCTCGGCGTCTACCTGGTTATCGTCGGGCTGGTGCTGGACGTCCTGCGCAGCCTCGGCGCCCGCCTGGACAAGGAAATCCCATGAGTGCCGACCTCGTTCTCCTGATCACCATCGGCGTGCTCACCGCGTGCGGTGTCTACCTGCTGCTCGAGCGGGTGGTGTCGAAGATGCTGCTGGGAATGATCCTGCTCGGCAACGCGGTGAACCTGCTGATCCTCACGATGGGCGGCCAGGACGGGAAGCCACCGATTCTCGGCAGCGCCGACACCTCCCCCGACGGCATGGCCGATCCCCTCGCGCAGGCGATGGTGCTCACCGCGATCGTGATCACCATGGGCCTGGCGGCTTTCGTGCTCGCGCTGGCCTATCGCTCCTACATGCTGACCACCACCGAAGACGTGACCAACGACCCCGAGGACGCCCAGGTCGCCGCCCGCCGCGAACGGGAGGATCCCGAACAGTGACCCTGTCCCCGGAACTGCTGCCCGCCATCGCCGCACTGCCCGTGCTGGTTCCGCTGCTCGCCGCCGCGGCGACCCTGGTGTTCGGCCGCCGCCCACGGCTCCAGGCGATGATCACGCTCACGGCGCTGGCGGTGGTGCTGCTGATCAGCGCCCTGCTGCTGTATCTCGCCGACCGCGACGGCACCACCGCGGTGCAGGTGGGCGGCTGGCCGACCCCGATCGGGATCACGCTGGTGGTCGATCGGCTCAGCGCCGCCATGCTGCTGGTCTCGGCCTTCGTCCTGCTCGTGGTGTCGATCTACGGTGCGGGACAGAACATCTCCGACGGTGGCGAACACCAGCCGACCTCGATCTACCGGCCCACCTATCTGATCCTGACCGCGGGCGTGTCGACCGCGTTCCTGGCCGGTGACCTGTTCAACCTGTTCGTCGGCTTCGAGGTCCTGCTCGTCGCCTCGTTCGTGCTGCTCACCGTGGGCGCCACCGAGGAACGGATCCGCACCGGCATCGCCTATGTGATGGTGTCGATGGTGTCGTCGCTGATCTTCCTGATCGGCATCGGCCTCACCTACGCGGCGACGGGCACCCTGAATCTCGCGCAACTGGCCGTGCGCCTGGAAGCGACGCCCAGTGGCGTGCGCACCGCCTGCTACGCGGTACTGCTGGTCGCGTTCGGGATCAAGGCGGCGGTGTTCCCGCTGTCGAGCTGGCTGCCCGACTCCTACCCCACCGCGCCCGCGCCGGTCACCGCGGTGTTCGCGGGTCTGCTCACCAAAGTCGGTGTGTACGCGATCATCCGCACGCACACGCTCTGGTTCCCCGACGGCGCGTTCGACGACATCCTGCTGGTGTGCGGTCTGGCGACGATGATCGTCGGCGTCCTCGGCGCCATCGCGCAGACCGATATCCGGCGACTGCTCTCGTTCACACTGGTCAGCCATATCGGGTACATGGTGTTCGGTATCGGCCTCGCCACCACCGCGGGCCTCACCGGCGCGGTGTTCTACGTGGCCCACCACATCCTGGTGCAGACCGGGCTGTTCCTCGCCGTCGGACTGATCGAACGCCAGGCCGGTTCGGTGTCGTTGCGCCGGATCGGCGGACTGGCGACAGCCAGTCCACTGCTGGGCGTGCTGTTCCTTGTCCCGGCCCTGAATCTCGGTGGTATCCCGCCCTTCTCGGGATTCATCGGCAAGGTCGCACTCCTGGAAGCCGGTGCGGCCGAGGGCAGCGTCCTGGCGTGGGTGCTGGTCGCGGGTTCGGTGATCACGAGCCTGCTCACGCTGTACGCGGTGGCGCGGGTCTGGAGCAAGGCGTTCTGGCGACCACGCGAAGAGGCGCCGGAAGGTCATCTCACCGCGGCGAATCTGCCGACGCTGGTGGAGGACTCGACCGATGTGTACTACGAGGACCGCACCGATCCCGGCCGGATGCCGGTACTGATGGTGCTGGCCACCATCGGGCTCGTCTCCGCGGGACTCGCGCTCACGGTGTTCGCCGGACCGGTCCTCGGCATCGCCGAGCGCGCCGCCGACGACCTGAACGACCCGTCGGTCTACATCGACTCGGTCCTCGGCCCGGTGCTGCGATGAGCCGGCTCGTGAACCGCGACAATATCCTTCGCGTCGCCGTGCTGATCTGGCTCACCGCCGTCTGGGTCGCGCTCTGGGGCGATCTGAGCCTGGCCAACGTCCTCGCCGGGGCCGTCGTCGCACTGATCGTGGTCTTCGCGCTGCCGCTCCCGTTGGTCCCGGTGGCCGGGCGCTTCCATCCGCTGTCGTTTCTCGAATTGATCGCTGTCGGTACCTATTACGCGCTCGAATCGAGCTTGCAGGTGGCTTGGTTCGCGATTCGGCCCAGCGGCCCGCCGGTCTCGGGCGTGCTGCGCGTGCATCTGGCCATCCAGTCCGATCTGGTACTGGTGATGTGCACCGACCTGCTCAACCTGATCCCCGGCACCATGGTCCTCGAACTCGACCGCGCGCGCTGCGTGGTCTATGTCCACGTGCTCGATGTGGGCAGCGACGAGGCGGTGGTGAAGTTCTACCGCACCACCCGGCGCCTGGAACACCTGATGATCAATGCCTTCGAACGACCGAGCGAACGCCGCCGCGTCGAAACACCACCGGAGGTGCAACCATGACTGTCGTCGCCGTCATCGCCGCCGTCCTGCTCACGGCCGCCGCGGTGATCACCAGCTACCGCGTCCTCGCGGGTCCGAGCACCCTCGATCGCGTCGTCGGCATCGATTCACTGATGGCCATCGCCGCGTCCGGGCTGGCGGTGTGGGCCGCCTACAGCGACGACACCACGGTGATCCCGGCGATCGTGGCGCTCGCGCTGGTCGGTTTCCTCGGCTCGGCGGCGGTCACCCGATTCCGGGTCAGGGACGACCGATGAGCGTATGGGAATGGGTGTCGGCGGTGCTGATCCTCACCGGCTGCGCCCTCGCGTTCACGGCGTCGATCGGCATCGTCCGATTCCCCGACACCCTCACTCGTATGCACGCGGCCACCAAACCACAGGTGGTCGGTCTCATGCTGGTTCTCGTCGGCACCGGCATCGACATCCGCGACGACGTCAATGTCTGGATGCTCGTGCTCACCGGCCTGTTCACGATCATCACCGCGCCGGTCGTCGCCCATCTCATCGGCCGCACCGCCTACCGCGAACAGCGCCACCGCGACGGGTTGTTCTAGGTGGCGGGCGTCGCGATTCGCTCGAGGGCCGGTGCGGGCGCGGTGGCGAACCAGGTGTTGTGGAAGGCGATCGCGACCGCGGCCAACAGCCCGATGACGATCGCGCCCGCGGCCACCGGATACTCCGCCATCGGCACCGCCAGGTACCGGTAGGACAGCAGCAGCCCCGCGAACACCGCCACACCGAAGCCGACGAGCCGGATCCGGAAGCCGCCCCAACCCCGCTCGGGCGCGCGCAGCGCCGACTCGACGGTCAGGCACAGCACCGCGCCCGCCACGAGGTCGACGCCGTAGTGATATCCGAAACCCAGTGTCGCGGTGACCGTGGCGGCCAGCCAGAACGCCCCGCCCCAGCGCATCCAGACCGGGGCTCGCGACCCGTCGACATCGCGGCGGGTGTGGATGAACAGCGACAGTGCCCACGCGGTGTGCATCGAGGGCATGCAGTTGCGCGGAGTGAACTCGTCGAAGGTGAGCGCGGCCGGGTTCGCATCGAGCGGCGGCATCGCGGCGGGCCAGAAATTGCCCACCTGGAAACCGTGCCCGTCGGCACCGAACGCGAACATCGGCCCGACCACCGGGAACAGCACGTAGAACAGCGGCCCGACCAGACCGAGCACCAGGAAGGTGCGCACCAGGTAGTGGGTCGGCCACTGCCCGGTCGTGACCACTGTGCGCAACTGCCATACCGCTACCGCGATCGCGGCCACCGGCAATTCGATGTAGACCCAGTGCAGCACCGCGTACACCTCGGGCCCGAGCACATCCAGCACGCGCCCGACGACCCACGACGGATCACCGAGCGCGTGATCGGCGAGCAGCACGTATTCGTCGAGCACGGTGGGCCGCACCGCCGAAGTCAGGTGCAGCCACACATCGCCGACCTTGGTGGCCAGCACCAGCAGCGCACCGAGCGCGACCGCCTTCAACGCGTCGCGACGTTCACGACCCCGCCATCGCACTGCCGCGACGACAGCCAGCGCGGCCAGCACGATCGTCGGCCCGTTGCCGACGGTGAACGGCTTGCCGTCGATGAGTCGCAGCGCGACCCACACCGCGTCGATCCCGATCGCGGCGGTCAGCGCGAACACCCGGCGGCGCGTGGAGATCCCGACGAGCGCGAGCACCAGTCCCGCCCACGGCACCGACATCGACTTGGGCGTACCGACGAAGTCGCGAGCCAGGCTGGCCAGCGGTCCGTCGAAGCCGCTGAGCGACGCGACGATCTGCAATCCGACCAGCAGCGCGAGCACTGCGGCCACCCCGGCGACGGCGAGTGTGCGTGGTTCACGCAGACGCGAACCGAGGGTGGCACCCCCCGCAACGTCGCGCGGATGTTCGACAAGCATCCGACCATCGTAAACGGCGGGTGAACGCGATCTCCCCGCGCAGCTGAACGCTACTGATCCAGCTCGCGCACCAGCGCGTCGACGACCGCGACCATATCGCCCTGTGTCTGCGCGGCGACCCGGCGTTGCCGCTGGTAGGAGGCACCGTGACGGGGAATGTCAGCCACCGCCGCCAGTTCGTCGGCGCAGCCGAGACGCTTCGCGGTCGGCTCGAGCCGGGTGAGCAGGTCCATCAGATCGTCGGTGACCAAACGCTCATTGCTGGCGTCGTCGACGATCACGATCGCGTCGAGCCCGTAGCGCGCGGCGCGCCATTTGTTCTCCTGCACATGCCATGGCGGCAGCGTCGGCAGTTGCTCGCCGTTCTCGAGGCGCTGATCCAGGTCGACGATCAGGCAGTGGATCAGCGCGGCCACCGAGGCCAGTTCGGCGCGGCTGGACAGCCCGTCGCACACGCGCACCTCGATGGTGCCCCACTTGGGCGCGGGCCGGATATCCCAGTGCATCCCACCGAGCTGTTCGAACACACCGGTTTTCATCTGGTCGTGTACGAAACCTTCGAACTGGCGCCAGTTCTCGAACTGGAACGGCAGCCCGGCGGTCGGCAACTGCTGGAACATCAGCGCCCGGTTGCTGGCGTAGCCGGTGTCGTCGCCCGACCACATCGGCGACGACGCCGACAACGCGAGCAGATGCGGATACGACAGCAGCAGCGAGTTCAGGATCGGAAAGACCTTGTCCCGGTGCGACACTCCCACATGCACGTGGACACCCCAGATGAGCATCTGACGGCCCCACCACTGGGTGCGTTCGATCAGTTCGTCGTAATGGGGTGAGCGCGTGAGCTGCTGGGCCGACCACGCCGCGAACGGGTGGGTGCCCGCGCAGAACAGGTCGACACCGAGCGGATCGGCCGCGCGCCGCACCGCGTTCATGGTGCTGTGCAGGTCTTCGACCGCGCCGCCGACCGTGTCGTGCACGCCGGTCACCAATTCGACCGTGTTGCGCAGCAGTTCCTTGGTAACCTGCTGGGTGCCGTCGTGGGCGCGCAGGTCACCGACCGCGTCGAAGACCGCCGAGGCGGTGTTGGACAGATCACGCGTCACCTTGTCGACGAGCGCGATCTCCCATTCGATGCCGATGGTCGGCCGGGGCGAACCGCGAAACGAAACCGACTCGAATGCCCCGGCCATGGGAGTGTCTCGCTAACCGACGACGCCGCACGCCACCCGGGCGCCCGCATCACCGGTGGTCAGCGTGGTTTCGTCCGGTCCGGTGCCACCCTCGCGGGTGTAGCGCGGCGGGATGTTGCCGAAGTTGTCGGCGCCGCCGTGGATGATCAGCGCCTTGCCCTTGACGTTGTCGAGGGTGACCGAGTCGGTCCGGGTGACCAGCTTCGCGGAGCCGTCGGCGCCGACCTGCAGCGAGGTGAGGTCACCGCTGGCCGGGTGCGCGGTGGCACCGCCGACCTGCAGATGCCCACCGGCCGAGGCGAAGTCGCCCTCACAGGTGCCGTTCTGGTGGAAGTGCAGGCCGTGGAAGCCGGGCGTCAGACCGCGCGCCTCGACGGTGACGACCAGGTGGCCACCCTCTTGGACGATGGTCGCGGTGCCGACCTCGGCGCCCGCACCGTTCTTGAGCGAGGTCTTCAGGCCGCCCGCCACGCCACCGTGGTCGTCGCCGTGGCCGGGAGCCGCGGTCTCCGACGGTGCGGCGTGACCGCCACCGTGACCGCCGCTTTCGCCCGCCGGTGCCGCCGAGCTGGTCCACACCGGCGGCGTGGTGCCCTTGACGTCACTCGACTCCTGGCTGTTGGTGCAGGCTGCGAGCCCGAACGCGGCGACCGCGAGCACCGGGGTCACAATGCGCCAGGACGGGCGACGAGTTGTCGACGTGGCCATCAGGGGACTCCTTATCGGACTGGGGCTATACCGCTCAAGATGATGCCACAGCGGCGACACGGCCTACGGCACCGCGTGCCGCGCCTGGTTCAGCGACCGGTCAGTACGACGACGACACCCGGCGAGGTGTCCCCCGACTTGGGCGCGACCGTCCCGCCGACCTGCTCGGCGATCTCGGTGGCCGCGGCCTTGTCGCGCGCGCCGCCGCCGTAGTACACGGTGGTGGTGGTCAGGTTCTCGCCGCTGTAGTTGCCGGTGCTCACGTTGGTCCAGCCCGCGGTGGTGAGTTCGCTCGCGGTGCGCGCGGCCAGGCCGGCGACCAGGCTGTTGTTCAGCACCCGCACCGACACCGTCTGATCCGTGGCGCCCGTCGCGGGTGCCGTGGTGGTGGTCGTCGGCGCGACGGAAGTCGTCGTGGTGGTGGTCGGGGCAGCGGCCGCGCTGGTGGTCTTCGGCGCGGGCGTGGTGGCAGGCGCCTGCGCCACCGCGCTGGAGGTGGTGGTCTCGGTCTGCTCGGTATCCGATGCCACGGCATCGGAGTTCGACAGCGACATCGCACCCAGACCGGCGAAGACAATGGCCAGCGCGATCAACACCATCGCCAGCGCGCGCAACGGCGGGCCGCCGGGAGTGGGGTTCGGGTTGCTCACCCGCCCAACCCTAGTCGCAACGAACGGTGTGTGGCCGTCATGTCAGACCTGGAAACCGAGTTTGCGGGCGGCACGCGATTTCTGCCTGCTCGCTCGCAGCCGGCGCAGCCGCTTGACCAGCATCGGGTCGGCGGCCAGCGCCGCGTCGGAGTCGACGACAGCGTTGAGGACCTGGTAGTACCGGGTGGCCGACATGGCGAACAGCTCGCGGATCGCGTCTTCCTTGGCGCCCGCGTATTTCCACCATTTGCGCTCGAAGTCCAGAATGTCGAGCTCACGACGACTCAGACCGGTGCTCTCGTCGGCGGCCGAATCCTGTTCGCCCGCAGAGTGGCCCTCCGCGATGTGCCGAGCTGCTGCGCCGTCCATCTTGCTCCCTCGCCGAGTATCACGAGATGGGTAGATACCGTCGTCATTCAACCACGGGTTCCCCTGATCCTTCGACCCATGTCACGGCGTGTTGACTGAAGGCCAGTAGGGGTGGCGCGGCCCACAGGGGTCCGCCGATCCTCCGCCCGCGCCAGCGGCGATAATGGCGACCATGGCAATTCTCCCGATCGTGATCGTCGGTGACCCCGTTCTCCACAACCCCACCGCGAAGGTGACGGAGACCCCCGCGGAGCTGGCCGAGCTCATCGCGGATATGTACGACACTCTCGAAGAGTCCAAGGGTGTCGGCCTGGCGGCCAATCAGGTCGGCGTCGGCAAGCGCCTGTTCGTCTACGACTGCCCCGACTTCGACGCCACCGGCAATCCCCTCCGCCGCAAGGGCGTGGTGGTGAACCCGGTGCTGGAGACCTCGGCGATCCCCGAGACCATGCCCGACCCCGATGACGACGAGGAAGGCTGCCTGTCGGTGCCCGGCGAGCAGTTCCCGACCGGTCGCGCGGACTGGGCGAAGGTCACCGGGACCGACGAGAACGGCGAGCCGGTGGAGCTCGAGGGCACCGGCTTCTTCGCGCGCATGCTCCAGCACGAGGTCGGCCACCTCGACGGTTTCCTCTACGTCGACGTGCTGATCGGCCGCAATGCCCGCGCCGCCAAGAAGGCGATCAAGCGAAACGGCTGGGGTACACCGGGTTTGAGCTGGATCCCCGGCACCGTCCCCGACCCCTTCGGTCATGACGACTGATATCCCCCTCGGCCGCCGGGTGGTGATGCGGTACCAGCTGCCCGCGGGTTATCCCCAGCCACTCACCGACGTGATCGGCGAACTGGTGTCGCTCACGCCGCCGTCGGTGCGCACCGCCGAGGGCGAGCTGGTCTCGGTGTCCGCCGATCGCGTTGTGGCGTTGAAGGCGCTGGGGCCAAGGCCCATTCGGACCAAGGAGATCCGGTCGCTGGAGACCGCGGCGGCCATGGCCTGGCCGGGCAGCGCGCACCTGTGGATCGACGGCTGGCTGGTACGAGCGGGCAACGGCTACACCGGGCGCGCGAATTCGGCTGTGCCGCTGGGCGAGTCGGGTGTGCCCGCGGTGTTGTCGATCGACACCATGCACAAGATCGCGGACTGGTACACGAGTCAGGGGTTGCCGCTGCTGCTGCAACTGCCCGACCGGCTCGCTCCCGTCCCGCCGACCTGGAACACCTGGAGCGAGACCGTGGTCCTCGGTCTCGACATCGCGAATTTCGTACTGCCGCAAGGACCGTCGATGGTCCGTATCTCCGACGAACCCGAGGACGGCTGGCTGCGGACGCACCGCTACCGCGGCGAGATCCCGCTCGATCCGACCGTGCGTGAACCGGACCGCGCCGTGCTCACCTCGGTGCTGGACGGCACTCTCGGCTTCGCCTCGCTCGGCCTGCCCGAACCCCTGTCCATCGGCCGCGGCGCGGTGACCACCGCCCCCGACGGCCGGCGCTGGGTCGGGCTCACCTGTGTGGCCGTAGCGACCGCGCACCGCCGCAACGGACTCGGCGCGCTGCTGTGCGCCGAACTGATCCGGTGGGGTGCCGAGCTGGGCGCGAGCCACGCCTACGTCCAGGTGGAGGTGGGCAATTCCGGCGCCCTCGCCCTCTACCGCGAACTCGGCTTCATGGAACATCACGCCTACCGCTACGCCGCCCCCCAGAGTCATTAGTCCCGAAAGGACCATCGCCGTCGTGCGTCTCGCCACCTGGAACGTCAACTCGATCCGCTCCCGCGTCGATCGGGCGATCGCCTTTCTGGACCGCCACGACATCGATGTGCTGGCGTTGCAGGAGACCAAGTGCCGTGACGATCAGTTCCCGTTCGAGCAGTTCGAGGCCGCGGGCTACGAGGTGGCGCACGTGGGGCTCAATCAGTGGAACGGTGTCGCGATCGTGTCGCGGGTCGGGCTCACCGATGTCGAGCTCGCGTTCCCCGATCAGCCCGGCTTCGACAAGAACGCCGGCGATTCGCTGATCGAATCGCCGGTGGTGGAGTCGCGCGCGATCGGCGCTACCTGCGGCGGGGTGCGGGTGTGGAGCCTCTACGTCCCCAACGGGCGCACGCTCGCCGACCCGCACTACACCTACAAACTGGACTGGCTCTCGACCCTGCGCGCGAAGGCGGCAGGCTGGCTGGCCGACGACCCGCAGGCGAAGATCGCGCTGGTCGGCGACTGGAACATCGCCCCCACCGACGACGATGTCTGGGCGCCGGAACTGTTCGTCGGCAAGACCCACACGTCCGCGCCCGAACGCGAGGCGTTCCAGTCCATGCTCGACATCGGCTTCCGCGATGTGATGCGTCCGTTCGCCCCCGGCCCCGGTGTCTACACCTACTGGGACTACACCCAGCTGCGTTTCCCCCGCAAAGAGGGCATGCGCATCGACTTCATCCTCGCCTCCCCCGCCCTCGCCGACCAGATCAAGGACGCTTCGGTGGACCGCGAGGAACGCAAGGGCAAGGGCGCCAGCGACCACGCGCCGGTGATCGCCGAATTCTGACGGACCCGCCACGCGTTCTCGGTTACGTTGGAGGTGGAAGTTTCAGCCTGCAACGTAGCGGGAGGTACGCCTCATGTCGTTTTATCGCAGGGCCGGGACGGTGCCGCCGAAGCGGCATACGCAGCATCGGGATGCGCGCGGCAACCTCTACTACGAAGAGCTGATGGGCGAGGAGGGGTTCTCCGGGGACTCCTCGCTGCTGTATCACCGCGCACTGCCGCCCGCGATCGTCGACGCTACGGTCTGGGAGCTGCCCGATCAGACCTTGACGCCGAATCATCCACTGCACCACCGGCATCTGCGGCTGCCACTGCTGTTTCCCGGCGATACGGCGACGACGACCGACCCGGTGACCGGGCGCAGGTTGCTGCTGGCCAATGCCGATGTGCGGATCTCGTACGTGGTCGCCAAGGGCGCGTCCCCGCTGTACCGCAATGCCATCGGCGACGAGCTGGTGTACGTGGAATCCGGTGCGGCCGTGGTGGAGAGCGTGTTCGGGATCGTGCCGGTCCGCCAGGGCGATCAGGTGCTCATGCCGCGCGCGACGACCCACCGCTGGCTGCCGATGGGCGAGGAACCGTTGCGCGCGTATGTGATCGAGGCGTCGAGCCACATCACCCCGCCCAAGCGCTATCTCTCGAAGTTCGGTCAGCTGCTGGAGAGTTCGCCGTATTGCGAGCGGGATCTGCACGGGCCACTCGAATTGCTGCTCGTCGAGGACACCGATGTGGAGGTGCTGGTGAAGCACCGGGCGGGCACCGAGGTGATCGGCACCAGGATGACCTACGCGACGCATCCGTTCGATGTGGTCGGCTGGGACGGCTGCCTGTACCCGTACACGTTCAATATCGCCGATTTCGAACCGCTGACCGGCCGCGTTCATCAGCCACCGCCGGTGCATCAGGCCTTCGAGGCCACCAATTTCGTTATCTGCAATTTCGTGCCGCGCAAGGTCGACTATCACCCCCTGTCGATTCCGGTGCCGTACTACCACTCGAATGTGGATTCCGACGAGATCATGTTCTATTGCGGCGGGAACTACGAGGCGCGCAAGGGTTCCGGTATCGCCCAGGGTTCGGTGTCGGTGCATCCCGGTGGTTACGCGCACGGCCCACAGCCCGGTGCCTATGAACGCAGTATCGGGGCGGAGTTTTTCGACGAACTGGCGGTGATGGTGGACACCTTCCGCCCGCTGCAACTCGGCGAGGGGGCGCTGGCCTGCGAAGATCCCACTTACGCGTGGACGTGGTCCGGTCGTGGGCCGGGGCAGGCATGAGTGAGCGCGGTGGCGTGAACGGCGGCTTTCGATGACCGGCGCGCAGGTGCTGCGCGTCGAAGTACCGGCCGACTCGCTGTTCGGGCCGGAGAATATGCCCTACGGCGTCTTCGCGCCCCACGACGGCGCTTTCCGGGTCGGTTGCCGGTTGGGCGATATGGTGCTCGATCTGGCTGTGCTGCTGGATGATCCGGTGTTCGCCCGCCCCGAGATGAACGGGTTTCTCGCGCAGGGCTGCGGCCGCTGGCGCGAGGTCCGCGCGAGGTTGCGCGCGCTCGCGGACACGGCGCTGCCGATCGATGCCGTGTATCCCTTGTCCGCTGTGCGGATGGCACTGCCGGTGCGGATCGGCGACTACGTCGATTTCTACGCCAGCATCGACCACGCCACCAACCTCGGCAGGCTGTTCCGTCCGGACAGTGAACCGCTGCTGCCGAATTGGCGGCACCTGCCGGTGGGTTACCACGGCCGGGCGGGCACCGTCGTCGTCTCGGACACCCCGGTCATCAGGCCGCGAGGACAACGCCGGACCGCCGCGGGCACACCGGATTTCGGACCGTCGCAGCGGCTGGACATCGAGGCCGAACTGGGCTTCGTCGTCGGCTCCGGATCCACGCTCGGCGCACCGGTGACCGTCGACGAGTTCACCGAGCATGTGTTCGGCGTCGCCCTGGTCAACGACTGGTCGGCCCGCGATATCCAGGCCTGGGAGTACCAGCCGCTCGGCCCCTTCCTCGGCAAGTCGTTCACCACGTCGCTCTCGGCCTGGATCACCCCGCTGGCCGCGCTGACTCAGGCGCGGGTGCCGCTACCCGCACAGAACCCTGAACCTCTCCCCTACCTGCGCGGCACCGGCGACTTCGGCCTCGACATCGACCTGACCGTCGCCTGGAACGGCGAGGTCGTCGCGCATCCGCCCTACTCACGCATGTACTGGTCACCCGCCCAGATGCTTGCCCACCTCACCGTGAACGGCGCCTCGATCCGGCCCGGCGACCTCTACGCCTCCGGCACCATCTCCGGGCCGGAGCCGTCCCAACGTGGATCGTTCATCGAATTGTCCTGGGGTGGAACACAACCCATCACAGTGAATGATCAGACCCGCACATTCCTGGCCGACGGCGACGAGGTGACGATCACCGCCACCGCGCCGGGCACCGAGGGCAGGCGAATCGGCCTCGGCGAGGTCGGCGGCCGAATCCTGCGGGCACGCGATATCTGAGACACCACTAGCGGTTGGGGGCAGCCCTCCGCGTCCACCCAGGGGCGGAGATGGTACTCGACCGACCTCCACCCCGAGGCGGTATCGGAGATAATTCGACGCGGGATACGGTGACGGTTCGAACGTTTCCGAGCAGAGGGCACCCGACGATGTTGACGAGAATCGCCCGCACCGCCGCTGCCCGACCACGATGGGTGGTCGCGGTCGCGCTGGTGCTGATGGTGTTGTGCGGCGCGATCGGCGCCACGGTGCACTCGCACATGAAGTCGGGTGGATTTGTCACCGACGATCTCGATTCGGTCCAGGCCAGCCAGTATCTAAGCGACCACTTCCCCGGCAGTGAGCCCAACTACGTCCTGACGATCACCACCGAGGGCGTAGCCGATTCCGCCGCCGCGCGGGCGGCCGCCGACCGCGCGCTGGCGGTCCTCGCCGCGCATCCGGAGATCGTCAGCGGCGTCCAGTCGTACTGGACCGCGCGCCCCGATCTCAAACAGGCGATGCTCAGCAAGGACCGCACCCACGCGCTCATCCTGGCCAGCATCGAGGGCGACGACGCCGAACTGCCCGTCCGGGCGGCCCAGCTGAGCGAAGAACTTCAGGTCGAGAACGGCCCCGTCACGGTCAAGGCCGGTGGGCTCGCCGCCTCCTTCGCCGATATCAACACCCAGATCAGCAAGGATCTGATCGTCGCCGAGGCGATCGCGATCCCGATCACCGGCCTGCTGCTGGCGCTGGTGTTCGGCAGCCTCATGGCCGCCGCCCTGCCGGTCGCGATCGGGCTGTTCGCCATCGCGGCGTCGCTGGGCATTCTGCGCGTGCTGACCGCGCTCACCGATGTGTCGATCTTCGCGCTGAACATGACCACCGCACTCGGACTGGCGTTGGCAATCGACTACAGCCTGTTCATCGTCAGCCGATATCGCGAAGAGCTGACGGCGGGCTCCACCCCGACTGCCGCGGTGACCCGTGCGATCCAGACCGCCGGTCGTACGGTCGTGTACTCGGCGCTGGTCGTCGCGCTCTCGCTGTCGGCGCTGCTGGTGTTCCCGCAGTACTTCTTCAAGTCGTTCGCCTACGCGGGCATCGCCGTGGTCGCCGCGGCCGCCGCGGCCGCGGTGATCGTGCTGCCCGCCCTGCTCGTTCTGGTGGGTGACCGCATCGATGCGGGCGACCTGCGCGCACCGATGCGCCGGCTGTTCCGGCTGACCCCGAGGACGGAGAAGGAACCGCGTCAGACCTTCTGGTACCACCTGGTCACCGCGGTGATGAAGCGTCCGTTGCCGATCGCGCTGGCCACCACCGCGTTCCTGCTGCTGCTCGGCTCGCCGTTCCTGGGTGTCCAGTTCGGCTACCCCGACGACCGGTCGCTGCCCACCGATGTCGCCAGTCGCGAAGTGGGCGACATCCTGCGTACCGAATTCGATGCCGACCTGGCCTCGAGCGCGACCATCGTGCTACCCGAATTCCGGGGCAGCACCGCCGAACTCGATACCTACGCCCGTGACCTGTCCAAGGTGCCCGACGTCCCGGCCGTGCTCAGCAGCGCGGCGGTGTACCGCAACGGGCTGCGGGTGGCCCCTGGCGTGCCCGAGATGACGGACCCGCAGCACGGCGCCTACCTGTCGGTCGCCACCACGGTCGACCCCTACTCCGACGCGGGTGGCAACCAGCTCGACACCCTGCGCGCCGTTCCCGCACCGTCGAAAGCCCTGATCACCGGCCCGGCCGCGCTGAACCAGGACTCGGTCAACGCGATCACCGGCAAACTGCCGCTGGCGGGCGCGCTGATCGCGCTCACCACGCTGGTGCTGCTGTTCCTGTTCACCGGCAGCGTGGTGCTGCCGGTGAAGGCGCTGATCCTCAACATCCTGTCGCTGGCGGCGACGTTCGGCGCGATGGTGTGGATCTTCCAGGAAGGCCATCTGTCGGGGCTGCTCGGCTTCACCGCGACCGGCACCCTCAACCTGGCCATGCCCATCCTCATGTTCAGCCTGGCGTTCGGCGCGTCCATGGACTACGAGGTCTTCCTGCTGTCGCGGATCCGCGAGGAATGGCTGGCCGGGCCCAAGACCACCGAGGGCAATACCGAGGCGGTCGCGATGGGCGTGGCCCGCACGGGACGCATCTTCACCGCCGCCGCGCTGCTGATGAGCATCGTGTTCCTCGGCGTCGCCAGTTCCGGCGTGTCGATGATGAAACTGTTCGGCCTCGGCTGCGCGCTGGCGGTGATCAGCGACGCGACCGTGATCCGCGGCCTGCTCGCCCCCGCGCTCATGCGAATGATGGGCACCTGGAACTGGTGGGCGCCGAAGCCACTGATGGTGCTGCACAGCAAGTTCGGGCTCGATGAAGCCGAGAACGACGCGCACGACGCGCCGAAACAGCTCGACTCGGCAGCGGTGTAGCGAGCCTCGCACGCGATCCGTCCGGTCCATCCCCGGGCGGGTCGCGATCCGGGGCGGGTATCGTCGGCGGCGCACTTCACACCAACGGGGGCTCGCACCAGCGGGCTGAGAGGACGGCTAGCCCATATCGGGCGTTCAGGGCCGTCGACCGTATGAACCTGACCGGGTAATGCCGGCGTAGGGAGGAACAATCGTGGGCTCGAACACGTCTTCTGACAGGACGGTCGACACCGTCACCACCGGCCCGATCCAGGGCAGCGTCAAGCACTACCAGGAGGTAGACGGCCTGCGCATCCCGGTTCGCCGGATCAACCTCACCAACGGCGACCACTTCGATGTCTTCGACACCTCGGGGCCGTACACCGACGACAACGCGGTGATCGACCTCGAAGCCGGGCTGCCGAAACTGCGCGACGAATGGGACTCCCCGACCGTCGACGGCCCGCCGACCCAGCTCGCCTGGGCTCGTCAGGGCATCATCACCCCCGAGATGCGGTTCATCGCCGCCCGCGAGGGGGTCTCGCCCGAACTGGTGCGCGAGGAGGTCGCGCTCGGTCGCGCGGTGATTCCGGCCAACCACAACCACCCGGAGCTGGAGCCGACCATCATCGGCAAGAAGTTCCTGGTCAAGATCAACGCCAATATCGGCAACTCGGCGGTGTCGTCGTCGATCGCCGAAGAGGTGGAGAAGATGGTGTGGGCCGCGCGCTGGGGCGCCGACACCATCATGGACCTGTCCACCGGCAAGAACATCCACGAGACCCGCGAGTGGATTCTGCGTAACTCCCCCGTCCCGATCGGCACCGTGCCGATCTATCAGGCGCTGGAGAAGGTGAACGGTGATCCCACCAAGCTCACCTGGGAGATGTACCGCGACACCGTGATCGAGCAGTGCGAGCAGGGCGTCGACTACATGACCGTGCACGCGGGCGTGCTGTTGCGCTACATCCCGCTCACCGCCAAGCGGGTCACCGGCATCGTCTCGCGCGGTGGCTCCATCATGGCCGCGTGGTGTCTGGCACATCACCAGGAATCGTTCCTGTACACGCACTTCCGTGAACTCTGCGAGATCCTGGCGCGCTACGACGTGACCTTCTCCCTCGGTGACGGCCTGCGTCCCGGCTCCATCGCCGACGCCAACGACGAGGCCCAGTTCGCCGAGCTGCGCACCCTCGGCGCACTCACCAAGATCGCGAAATCCTATGGCGTGCAGGTGATGATCGAAGGCCCCGGCCACGTGCCGATGCACAAGATCGTCGAGAACGTGAAGCTCGAGGAAGAGCTCTGCGAAGAGGCGCCGTTCTACACCCTCGGCCCGCTGGCCACCGATATCGCGCCCGCCTACGACCACATCACCTCGGCCATCGGCGCCGCGATCATCGCCCAGGCCGGCACCGCGATGCTCTGCTACGTCACCCCCAAGGAACATCTGGGCCTGCCCAACCGCGACGACGTCAAGGTCGGCGTGATCACCTACAAGATCGCCGCCCACGCCGCCGACCTCGCCAAGGGTCACCCGCACGCCCAGGACCGGGACAACGAATTGTCCAAGGCCCGTTTCGAATTCCGCTGGCACGACCAGTTCGCGCTCTCGCTGGATCCCGACACCGCCCGCGAGTACCACGACGAGACCATGCCCGCCGAGCCTGCCAAGACCGCCCACTTCTGCTCGATGTGCGGTCCGAAGTTCTGCTCGATGCGCATCTCCGCCGACGTGCGCGAATACGCGGAGAAGCAGGGGCTCACCGATGTGGCCGCCATCGAGGCGGGCATGGCCGAGAAGTCCGCCGAGTTCGCCGACCACGGCAGCAAGGTGTACCTCCCGGTCGTCTCCTGACCCCGCTCCACCCTTCGCCGACGCCCGTCCGATCTCCGCGATCGGGCGGGCGTCGCACGCGCGCGCACCCTGGATTTCGGGGCTTTCGCGCACCGTGGCGATCGGTAACGATTGGCAATCGTGTCGACCTACCGGCACGCCGAGCACTGGAGTGAATCAATGAAGCGCATCGTCGCCGGGGCCCTCGTGGCCGCCGCCCTGTCCCTCGCCGCCCCGCTCGGCACCGCCCAGGCCGCGTCCCTCCCGGTCGCCGACTCCGGTTCGTCGTCCATCGGCTGCACCTCCGACACGAGCCCGTGTGCCCTGCGCCCGCTGTTCGACCTGTTCACCGCCCTCTTGACGGGCAGCGCCTAGGCCACGAGGGCGCGCGGGGTAACGTCGGCCGGGTGGCCGATGCCTTCTACCGCCAAGACCCCGCGGACCCGAACCGGTACCTCTCGACCGAGCTGACCCGGGGCCCGTGGTCGCCGGACGCCCAGCACGCCGGACCGCCCTCCGCTCTGCTCGGGCATGTGATCGAGCGCTGCGAACCCCGGCCGGGATTCCAGGTCGGACGAGTCGCCGTCGAGATTCTCGGGCCGGTGCCGCTGGCTCCGCTCACCGCGCAGGCGAAGGTGGTGCGGTCGGGGCGCAGTGTCGAACTGATCGAGGCGACTTTGTCGTCGGAGCGCGGACCGGTGATGCAGGCCAACGCGTGGCGGCTCAAGCTCGCCGAACCCGCCCTCGATCTGCCCGCCCAGTTCCTGCCGACCGGCACCAGGGCGCTGCCCGCGGAAACCGAGCCGGAGCAGTTTCCCTCCGATCAGGAGATCGGCTTCCACACCGGCATCGAATACCGATTCACCGCAGGCTCTTTCGCCGCACCAGGGCCCGCGATCTGCTGGATCCGGTTGAAGTATCCGATCGTCGCGGGGACCACCCCGAGCCCGCTGGAGCGCGCACTGGCCGCCGCCGATTCGGGAAACGGGGTCAGCGCGGTCCTCGACTGGTCGAAATACCTGTTCATCAACACCGACCTCACCGTGACCCTGCATCGTCAGCCGGTCGGTGAGTGGGTGTGCCTGGACGCGGTGACCCATCCTCAGCCGCACGGCATCGGCCTCGCCGAATCCGCGCTGTTCGACGAGACCGGGCCGATCGGGCGCAGCACCCAGACGCTGCTCATCGCGCCCCGGGGCTGATCAGGGGCGCGGCTTCACCAAGTCGGCGTTGCCGTGCTTGAGCAGTTCCGACTCGCCGGTGCTCGTGCGCCGGAACGGGTCGCCTTCACCGGTGGTGAGCAGACCGCGCAGGCTGGTGGTGATGTAGGCGCCCCAGGCGTTGGAGCACACCTCGTAGCATTCCCCGGCCGGCACCAAACCCACATGGGTGAAACGGATTTCGGTTCCGTCGGCGTTCTCGGTGATGTCGAAGACGACGTCGGTGTCCTCCCATTCGCTGGTGTCGGCGATGAAGGACAGGTGCGAGTCGGTGACGTGCCAGACCAGGCGCTCGCCCGGAATCGACGTGGTGGTCGTCATGGTGCAGCGGTGCAGGCCGGGGACCTCGAAGAGGTAGCTGTCACCGACCGTGCCGGTGCTGCCCTCGATGGTCTCCGACCACCAGGCCCACACGTTGTTGATGGCCGCGAAGGCCTCGTCGGGATTCTTGTCGACAGTGATGGTGGCGGTGAAGTCGTTGTCGCTCATTGCGTTTCCTTCCGGCTCAGCCGTCGAGATGCCGGCGGAGCGCGTCGAGTGGGCCGTCCCAGTCACGGGACAGGGCGGCCAGAAATTGTTGTGCCACGTGCATCGGGGCGGAATCGAGGCGGTAGCGCACGCGCCGCCGCTCCCCCGGTTCCGCGATCACCAGGCCCGCATCCGCGAGCAGGGCAAGGTGTTTGGCGATCGCCTGCCGGGTGATGGGCAGCCGATCGGCGAGGTCGGTCGCGGTGGCCGGACCGTGCGCGGCGAGTGCGGCGAGTACCGACCGCCTGCTCGGATCGGCCAGCGCGACGAAGACCCGTTCGGCGGTGGCCTCCAGCTCAGGCCGCATCGAGGTACTCGACGAGCTCGCCCAGCTCGCTCTTCCAGCCGCCGACATTGCCCTCGAACGCCTCCTTGTGCGCCTCGTCGGGCAGCTGGGCGAAGCCGGTCTCGGTGACCGTCAGCCGGGTGCCGTCGCCGACGGGCTCGAGGCTGAATTCGACATAGGTGCGTCGCGGGTCGTCGTCGGGCAGCCCGTTGATCGGCCAGGTGTAGCCGAACACCGAGGGTTCCTCGACCCGCTCCACCCGCATGTCGGCGGCGAACCCTTCCTTCCAGGTCATTCGCATGTCCCCGCCCGGCCGCAGGTCGATCTCGGCGGTATTGCCGAACCAGCTCCCCAGCCCTTCCGCGGTGGTGATGGCCGCCCATACCTTGGCCGGCGGATGCGCGAGCTCGACAGTCCGGACGATCTGATCAGGGAATCCCATGATGCCTCCTCATATATTGCAACCGACTGGTTGCAACTCAGAGTATTGCAACCCTCGGGTTGCGTCAAGGGTGTGTCCTCAGTGGTCGCCGGTGACGCGGAAGCCTTTCGGGACCAGCCAGACCGTGCCGACAGCCACCACCGCGACGACGGCAGCCGAGATGTAGGACGTGGTGGTGAGGGCGACATCGAAGGCATGACCGGCGGCATGGGCGAGTTCGTCGCGGGCGGGTTCGGGTAGGTCGGTGGCCACCTCGGCCGCACCGCCGATCGAACCGCTCGCCTGGTCCAGTTTGTCGGCGGGGACGGAAAGGCCCGTCATGTGCTGACTGAAGATCCTGGCGTGCAGGCTGCCGAGCAGGGCGACGCCGAAACCGACGCCGACCTCGTAGTTGGTCTCCTCCACCGCGCCCGCCTGGCCCGCCCGGTCCGCGGGCACGGCGCCGACCAGCACCGCGGCCGCCGCGGTCACGGCCATACCGTCGCCGAGACCGAACGACACCAGCACCAGCGCGACCACCGGATAGGTGGTGGGTTCCGGACTCACCGCCAACAGCAGGAAGCCGAGGGCGACAGCGCCGAGGCCGAAACCGAGCACCGCGCGGACACCGAACTTCTCCATCAGAAACGGCGTGAGCAGGGAGGCGGTGAGCAGCGTGAGCGCGGCGGGCAACATCCGGATGCCCGCCTGCGACGGGCTGTAGCCGTGGACGTATTGCAGCCACAGTGAGATCAGGAACATGGCCGCGCCGATCGCCATCATGGCCAGCAGCGTCGCGACCGCCGCCGCGGTGAACGCGCCGTTGCGGAACAGTCGCACATCCAGCAGCGGGTCGGTGGCGGTGAGCTGACGTCGGGTGAACCAGGCCAGCGCGGCGATGCCGATCAGCAGAATCGCCCAGTCCACCTCGCTCGCTTCGCCTTTCGCAAGATGCTTGACACCCCACGCCAGACAGACGATGCCGGCCACCGACAGCGCGGCGGCGAACCAGTCCAGGCTCCCCGCCTGCGGCGCACGATATTCCGGCAACACCCACAGCCCCACCACCACCGTCACGACCACCACCGGCACGTTGAGCCAGAACGCCGACGACCACCCGAAGTGCTCGACGAGGAACCCACCGACGATGGGCCCCACCGTGGCGCCGACGCCGGCGACCGCCGCCCAGATCCCGATGGCCATGGTGCGTTCGCGCACGTCGGTGAAGATGTTGCGGATCAGCGACAGCGTCGACGGCATCACCATCGCACCTCCGACCCCGAGCAACACCCGGCCGCCGATCAACTGCGCCGCGCTCCCGGCGGTGGCCGCAACCACCGACGCGATGCCGAACAGCACGAACCCGCTGATGAACAACAACTTTCGCCCCACCCGATCACCGAGCGCGCCGGTGGTGATCAGCAACCCGCCGAGCACGAGCCCGTAGATGTCGATGATCCACAGCTGTTCCAGCGGCCCGACCTGCAAATCCTCGATCAGCGACGGCAGCGCCACGTTGAGAATCGTGGCATCCATCGCCACCAGCAACAGGCTGGCGCACAGCACCCCGAGCATCACCCAGCGCACCGACCCGTAGGACCCGTCCCGCGCTTCACTCACCCTGGCCACCTCACCGACCGCTCGGCCCTCGACGTCCGTTGACGACAAGCTACCCACAACAGTGGTGCCCGCCCGGCAACGCTCGCGGCAGGTCCGGCCGCGATCCGAGCACGCGAAGGCCGACGCGGGCCGATCACCGACGGGTATTCAGCCGGGCAGGACCGCCTCGATGAGGGCGCGCGCGGCGCGGCCCGTGCGTTCCCGGTCGCCCGTGATCACACGGTCCTGGATGATGCCGCGCAATCCGGAGACCAGCAGCGTGGACACCACCTCGGGATCCTCGGCCAGCCCGGCCCGCCGGAGCGCGGCGGCGAGTTCGGTGACAAAGGTGGCGATCGCGGCGTTGGCGTAGTCCTGGTACGGCGAGCCGGGGGCGCACGCGGCACCGAGCACCTGCAGCAGCACCCGCACGCTGTCGGCTTCGGCGCCCTCGGAATTCACGTCGAAGAAGCCGATCAGCCGCTCGGGTAGCTGTGCGGGCTCGACGATGTCGGCGAAGAGCGCGGCGAGGTCGGGTCGCTGGGTCGCCAATGCCTGGACCAGCAGTTCTTCCTTGGTTCCGAAGTAGTAGATCAGCATGCGCGAGCTGGTTCCGAGCGCCGCGGCCAGCGGTCGCAGCGAGAGCTCGGCCAAGCCGTGCGACGCGATGTAGGTGACGACGCCGGCCAGCATCTCGGCGCGCTTGCGGTGGTCGAGGGGACGGGCCATGGGTTGACTGTAGCGAGTGCTACAGGTATTCATGTCAGCGTGACTGTACCGATCGCTTCAGAAACTCGAGACGGCGTGGTGGTGACCGCGTACGCGGCGACCACCGCACTGGCCGACACCATGGACGAGACCTGGTCGCGTCTGCTGCGCGGCGAGAGCGGAATCCGTGCGCTACCCACCCAGTTCCTCGCCGAGCACGATCTGCCGGTGCGGATCGGCGGACCACTGGTCACCTCGCCCGACGCCGAGCTGACACGGATCGAGCAGCGCAGGCATTCCTATGTCGAACGCATGGCTCTGGTCCTCGGCAGGCAGGTCTGGCAGGCGGCGGGCGCGCCGGACGTCGACCGTGAACGGCTCGCCGTGGCCATCGGTACCGGCCTCGGCGGCGGTGACGCACTGATCGATGCCGTCGACGCGATGCGGGCGGGCGGCTACCGCAAGGTCTCACCGCTGGCCGTGCCGATGGTGATGCCCAACGGACCCGCCGCGACCGTCGGTCTCGAAATCGGCGCGCAGGGTGGGGTTTTCGCGCCGGTGTCGGCCTGCTCGTCGGGGTCGGAGGCGATCGCGCACGCGTGGCGGCTGATCAGCACCGGCGAGGCCGATGTGGTGGTCACCGGTGGCGTCGAAGGGCATATCGACCCGGTCCCCATCGCGGGCTTCGCGATGATGCGGGCGATGAGTACCCGCAACGACGAGCCCGAACGCGCCTCCCGGCCGTTCGACCGCGACCGCGACGGCTTCGTCTTCGGCGAGGCGGGCGCGCTGCTCGTGCTCGAATCCGAGCGGCACGCGAAGGCGCGTGGTGCGCGCATCCACGCCAGGGTGCTCGGTGCGGGCATCACTTCCGACGCCTTCCACATCGTGGCCTCCGACCCAGCGGGTACCGGTGCGGCGCGGGCGATGCGCAAGGCGATTCACACTGCGGGGCTGCGGGTCCGCGACATCGATCACGTGAACGCGCACGCGACGTCGACATCGATCGGCGATGCTTCCGAAGCGGCGGCGATCACCGCGGTCGCGCCCGATGCCTCGGTGTACGCGCCGAAGTCAGCGCTCGGTCATTCGATCGGCGCGGTGGGCGCTCTCGAAGCGGTCCTCACGATCCTGAGCCTGCGTGAGCAGATCGTGCCGCCCACACTGAATTTCGACAACGCGGACCCGGCGATCGATCTCGATATCGTCGCCGGGGCGGCACGGCCGCACAGGATCGACTACGCCCTCAGCAACTCGTTCGGATTCGGCGGCCACAATGTCGCGCTCGCGTTCGGAAAGGCGTAGCGGCGCGAGACTTACGCCTTGTCGAAGCGGGTGTCGACGTAGGACTTGAAGTCGACCTTGCCGGGGATGGCCTTGGCCTTGGTGAAGGCGTCGGCGATCTCCTGTTCGGAGGCGATGACCTGGTCGGTGAGTTTGATCGGCTCCTTGATCGAACGGGTCCAGGTGGTGCGGGAGGCGTCGACGCTGATCTGGGTCAGTTCGGCGTATTCGGTCGACCAGGTGTCGAGGTTGTCCGAGGACCACTTGGTGGCGGCGGCGTAGCGCTGGAAGAAGTCGGCGAGAGCGGCGGACTTACCCGCGTCGGCGACGGTCTTGTTGCCCGCCACCCAGAAGTTGTAGCCGTTGGCGGCCTGGTCGGCGGTGGCGATCGACTTGGCGCCGATCTCCTTTTCGGCGATGGCGGTGTAGGGGTCCCAGGTGGCCCAGGCGTCGACGTCGCCGCGGGTGAGCGCGGTGTAGCCGTCGCCGGGAGCGAGGTAGACCGGCTCGACATCGCTCAGCGACAGGCCGGCCTTCTGCAGTTGCAGAAGCAGGTTCGCGTTGGCCGAACTGCCCTTGTAGACGGCGACCTTCTTGCTTTTGAGGGCCGCGACCGAACCGATCGTGGAGTCCTTGCCGACCAGGATCGCGTCACCCTTGCCGGTGGCCGAGAGCGCCCCGACGATCTTGATGTCGGCGTCGGCGGCCGCGCCGAAGATCACCGGGGTATTGCCGGTTTGGGCGATGTCGATACCGCCCGCACTCGCCGCCTCGACCAGCGGCAGACCGGCGGTGAAGGTGGAGAATTCGATCTTGTAGGGCAGGTTCTCCAGCTGTCCCGATGCCTTCAGCAGCACCTCGATCGAAATCGCCTTCTGGTCACCGACTTTCAGCGTGACGGTGCTCAGGTCGACCGGGCCCGAGGGGGCGGCCTCGGTCGCCGTGTCGTCGCCGCAGGCGCTCAGTGCGAGCGTTGCGACGGCGGCGAGGGCAAGCCCCGCCAGACGGGACATCGGAGTGCGTTTCACAGGAACAACTTTCGTGCGATGGTGCGGAGGATTCAGTGCACGCCGAGCAGTGCGAGCAGCTGCGTCGCGTACTCGGCGACTTCCGGCGCGGCGGCGGTGCGGGGGCGCGGCAGCTCGATGGGCACATCGGCGGCGATGCGGCCGTCATCGAGAACGAGAACGCGGTCGGCCAGGGTGATCGCCTCCAGTACATCGTGGGTCACCAGCAGGACGCCGAACTCGCGCTGCGCGTGCAGGCCGAGGAGCAGCTCGTGCATCGTCAGCCGGGTCAGGGCGTCGAGAGCGCCGAAGGGCTCGTCGAGCAGCAACAGCGTCGGCTCGGCCACCAATGCCCTTGCCAGCGCGGCACGTTGGGCCTCACCACCGGACAGGGTGAGCGGCCACGCGTCGGCGCGGCCGGCGAGGCCGACCTCGGCGAGCAGGTCACGGGCGGCTTGCTCGTCGGCACGTCGGTTGCGCGGCTTCGGCCTGCCGAGGGCCACATTGCGCACCACCGGCTGCCACGGGATCAGCCGGGGTTCCTGGAAGACGATCGTCGGCCTGCCTTCGACGGAAACCCCACCGCGAGTGGCGGTATCGAGGCCGCCGAGGATCCGCAACAGCGTGGACTTGCCCGATCCACTGCGCCCGACCAGCGCGACGATCTCGCCCGCACCGATCTCGAGATCGATCCCGTCGAGCACGGTGCGCTCACCGAATCGCTTGCCGAGGGCGGTGATTCGCGCGGCGGGGACACGAGCCGATCGCGACGAGATAGGGGTGACGGTCGTGGCGGCGGCAGCGGTCATGGGGTGAACCTCGCGATCGAGCGGCGGCGGGTAGCGGGCCTGCCTGCTCTCGGGACGGGGTGGGTCCTCGAGCCGGCGGAAGAAGCGGACATCAGCGGTGCACCGCCGGGCGCCAGCGCAGTGCGCGGCGTTCGAGCAGCCGTACGATCGAGTCGGTGAGCAGTCCGAGCAGGCTGTAGACCACCAGACCGAACACCACGATGTCGGTACGCAGGAATTCGCGGGCATTGTTGACGACGAAACCGAGTCCGGCACTGGCATTGATCTGTTCGGCCACGATGAGCGAGAGCCAGGCGATGCCGAGACTCTGCCGGGCGCCGACCAGGATCTGCGGCAGGGCGCCGGGCAGCACGAGCAGGCGCAGTCGCTCGGCGAGTCCGAGGTGCAGGGCGCTGCCGAGCTCGAGCAGTTTCGGGTCGAGCTGGCGGATGCCCGAGAAGGTGTTGAGGTACAGCGGGAAGAACACGCCGAGGGCGATCAGGTAGACCTTGGGTTCCTCGCCGATGCCGAACCAGATGATGAACAGCGGGATCAGGCCGAACAGCGGGATGGTGCGGATCATCTGCAGCGGCGGGTCGACCGCGTACTCACCGATCTTGCTCAAGCCGGCGAGCACGCCGAGTACCAGCGCGAGAACCGCGCCGAGCGCGAAGCCGTACAGCGCGCGCTGGCCGGAGACCAGCAGGGCCTCGGTGAGCTGGCCGGATCGGTAGGTTTCCAGACCCGCGTCCAGCACCGCGGACGGCGCGGGCAGCTTCTTGGCCGGGATCGAGCCGCTGGCACTGGCGAGCTGCCAGATGACCAACACCGCGATCGGCGAGAGCGCACGCAGGAACCCCGGGCGACGGTACAGCGGGATCCGTCGCTCGCCGGTTTCGGTGGGCCTCTCCAACAGCATGCGAGCATGGTGCCCGCCCGAAGCGGTATACCGACAGGGTTCGAATCAGCTCGAGGATTTGTCGGCTCGGCTGGAGATCTGCTGCACCGCCCAGCCGTTGCCGTCGGGATCGCTGAAGAAGACGAAGCCGACATTGTCGAGCGGATGCGGGACGGGCCGCGGATTCTTGCCGAGCTCCTGCACCTCACTGACCTCGACTCCCCGCGCCACCAGCTCCGCGTGCGCCTGCTCGATATCGGGAACCACGAGTTGCAGGCCCTTCAGCGAGCCCGGCGGCATCTCCGGCACGGCCCCTTTGCCGATGACGATCGAGCAGCCCGAGCCGGGCGGGGTGAGTTGCACGATGCGAACGTCGTCGGAGATCACCGTGTCGTGGTCGACGGTGAAGCCGAGCTGACGCGCGTAGAAATCCTTGGCCCGGTCGATATCGGAAACCGGGACGATCACAACTTCCAGAGTCCAGTTCACTACGCGCCTCCGCGTTGCAGTCCGGGGTGATGCGCCAAGTGTGCCAGTTCCGCGCTCCGGAGCGGCGCGTATCGCCTCCCTCGCCGCGGTCAGGGCTTGCGTTCCCATCGCCAGGCGAATTCGCCGGTCGCCGGGGGTGGGCCCGGCAACTCGCCCTCGGTGGTGAGCCCGTCCACGATCAGCGCGAGGACGCGGTGGCGCAGTTCGGCGGTGCGCACCGGGTCGGGCATCGTGATGGCCGAGCAGGCCTCGAAGATCAGGCCGAGGTCGAGGGCGTCGACATCGGGCCGAAGGCGACCGCTGGCGTGCGCGCGGCGGACCAGCTCCTCGCCGGCCTCGCCCGAGTGCACGACGTCGGGCAGCATCGACTCGTCGGGTGTGAAGGTGCCCGCCAGACGCACGGTGAGCGAGTGCACGTCGGCCTCGACGACCCGTTCCAGGAATCCGACGAACCCGCGCCAGCCGTCCGAATCCTCCAACGCCGCATCGGCTTCCGCGTTGAATCGCCGTAGCCCCTCGTGGCAGAGGGTGCGCAGCAGTACCTCCTTGCTCGGATAGCGCCGGTAGAGCGCGCTGATTCCGACGCCCGCCCGTTCGGCGACGGCGGCGATCGGCGCGTTCGGATCGTCGAGGAACACCGCGCGGGCGGCGTCGAGGATCAGTCCGTCGTTGCGCGCGGCCTGCGCCTTGCGACCGGGCAAGCGGGGCTGATCTGCGGTTTCGGTCTGCTTCGCCATGAGTATCAGCCTACCACTTGAAACGGAATGTTCCGTTCTGCTATGTTTGAAACAGAACGAAACATTCCGTTTCAATAGGAGGAGTCGACATGACCGCCATCACCCCGTTCCGGATCGACGTTCCGCAGGCCCGCCTCGACGATCTCGCCGACCGGCTGCGCGGCGCCCTGTACCCCGACGAACTGCCCGGCGTCGGCGATTCCTACGGCGTCCCGGCCGGTCACGTCCGCGCGCTGGCCGAGTACTGGCTCGAAGAGTTCGATTGGCGCGCGTTGGAATCCGAGCTCAACGCCTACCCGCAGTTCACCACCGAGATCGACGGCGAGGACATCCACTTCCTGCACATCCGTTCCTCGCGCGCCGATGCGACGCCGGTGATCCTCACCCATGGCTGGCCCGGTTCGATCCTCGAATACGTCGACGTGATCGCGCCCCTCACCGAGCCGGAATCGGCCGACACGCCCGCCTTCCACCTCGTGATCCCCTCGCTGCCCGGTTTCGGTTTCTCCGGTCCCACCCGCAGCACCGGCTGGAACCGCTACCGCACCGCCCGCGCCTGGGCCGAGCTGATGGCGCGCCTGGGCTACCAGCGCTACGGCGCCATCGGCAACGACGGCGGCTCGATGGTCTCCCCGGAGATCGGCCGGATCGCGCCCGACAATGTGATCGGTGTGCACGTCACCCAGCTGTTCTCGTTCCCGTCCGGCGACCCGGCCGAGTTCGAGGGCCTCTCCGAGGCGGATATGGCCGCGCTGCAACATCTCCAGTGGTTCCACGAGAACAAGATGGCCTTCAACACCCTGCACAGCCAGCAGCCGCAGACCCTGGCCTACGCGCTCGCCGATTCCCCGGTGGGCCTGCTCGGCTGGAACGCGCAGCTGTTCGGTGAGTCGCTCGACGCGCAGTTCGTGATCGCGAATGTGGCGCTGTACTGGCTCACCGGGACAGCGGGTTCGTCGTTGCGCTTCTACTACGAGGACGCACACGCCACCGAGCAGCCGACCGAGCCGACCACGGTCCCGACCGGGCTGGCCATGTTCGCCGGCGATTTCCAGTCGATCCGCCGGTTCGCCGAGCGCGACCACAGCAAGATCGTCAGCTGGAATTCCTACGACACCAGCACGGGTGTGGGCGGCGCGAACGACGCGGCCGGGCACTACGCCGCGCACGAGGCGCCCGCGGTGCTGGTCGGCGACATCCGCGAGTTCTTCGCCGGGCTCGCCTGATTCGTCCAGGTGCCGCGGCCCACGCTCCCCTCATCGGTGCGTGGGTCGCGACCCATTCGAATCATGCACCAGCGCAGTGTGATACGCGCACCAAAGATGCCAATCAGTGATGCTCGTGCAGGTCGGCCCAGGCCGGGAACGGATCGGCGTAGCCGGTCCACGCGCTCGGGCCCGCCGCGAACTCCGCGTCGGTGAGCAGCGCGGCGTCGAGTTCGCGCCGCACGGCGGGGGCGTCGAGGCGCACCCCGATGAACACCAGCTCCTGCCCGGCGGGCACTTCCAGTTCCGACCACCACGCGCCGGGTTCGAAGGTCAGGTTCGGGCCCGCCTGCGACCAGATCGCCGCCAGCTCGGGACGACTCGCGATCCAGCAGAATCCCTTGCTGCGCAACATCCCCCGCAATCGCTCCAGCGCGGCGGCGAGGCGTTGCGGATGGAAGGGCCGGTCGGCAAGGAAGGTGAAGCTGCTGATCCCGTATTCCTCGGTCTCGGGAGCGTGTCCGCCCGCCAATTCCTCCGCCCAGCCTTCGGATTCGGCCGCGACCACCGGGTTGTAGCGCCCGGTGGCGAGCACTTCGTCCAGGTTCACGACGCCCTTCTCGGTTCGCAGCACGTGTGCTCGCGGGTTGAGCCTTCGTACGGTCGCCTCCACCGTGGCCGCGGCGTTCGCGCTGACCAGGTCGGTCTTGTTGATCAACAGCACGTCGGCGAACTCCACCTGATCGACCAGCAGATCCGCGATCGAGCGGGCATCACCCTCGCCGGCTTCGAGGTCGCGTTCGGTGAGCGCCTGTCCGCGGACGAGTTCGGCCAGGAAGGTCGAGGCGTCGACGACGGTGACCATGGTGTCGAGGCGGGCGATATCGCCGAGGCGGAACCCGTCGTCGAACTCCCAGTCGAAGGTGGCGGCCACCGGCATGGGTTCGGAGATGCCGGTGGACTCGATCACCAGCTGGTCGAAGCGGCCCTCGCGCGCCAGACGCGCGACCGCCTCGATCAGGTCCTCGCGCAGGGTGCAGCAGATGCAGCCGTTGGTGAGTTCGACCAGCTTCTCCTCGGTGCGGTCGAGGTGTCCCTGGCCCGCGACCAGCGCCGCGTCGATGTTGACCTCGCTCATGTCGTTGACGATCACCGCGACCCGGCGGCCGTCGCGGTTGGCGAGGATGTGATTGAGCAGCGTGGTCTTGCCTGCGCCGAGGAAGCCGGACAGGACGGTGACGGGCAGGGGTGTCAGGGTGTTGGTCACGAGTTAATGATAATGGTTTTCATTTGCAGTGCCCAGGTGGGGTCTCGCGACGGCGAGTGCGGTCGTAGGGTTGGGGCGTGAAGATGTTGCCGCTGACCCCCGATGGCCAGACCCCCGTTCGCGCGCTCACCATCGCGGGCACCGACTCCGGTGGCGGCGCGGGCATCCAGGCCGATTCGCGCACCATGGCGCTGTGCGGCGTGCACGCGTGCGTGGCGGTGGCCGCCGTGACCGTGCAGAACACGGTGGGCGTCAGCGGTTTTCACGAGATTCCGCCGCAGGTCGTGGCCGATCAGGTACGGGCGGTCGTGCGCGATATCGGCATCGGCGCGGCCAAGACCGGCATGCTCGCCTCCACCGCGATCATCGAGGCCGTCGCCGGGGTGTGCCGCGAGCTCGGAATCGGGCGCGAGGGCACCATCCCGCTGGTGGTCGATCCCGTCGCGGCTTCCATGCACGGTGATCCGCTGCTGCACGCCGAAGCCCTGGAGGCAGTGCGCAATACGCTGATTCCGCTGGCGACCGTCGTTACCCCCAACCTCGACGAGGTGCGTCTGATCACCGGCATCGAGGTGGTCGACGACGCAACCGCGCGCAAGGCCGCCGAGGCATTGCACGCACTGGGCGCGCAGTGGGCGATCGTGAAGGGCGGGCACCTGCGCGCCTCGGAATTCAGCACCGACCTGCTCTACGACGGCGACACCTTCCGCGAGTTCAGCGCACCGCGCATCGCCACCGGCAACGATCACGGCGGCGGCGACACCCTGGCCGCGGCGATCGCCAGCGCGCTCGCCAACGGCTACCCGGTTCCCGACGCGGTGGAGTTCGCCAAGGAGTGGACCTACCGATGCCTCGCCGCCTCCTACGATCTCGGCGCAGGTCACGGCCCCGTCTCACCACTCTGGAGACTCCACGTCGAGGCTTAGCGTGGCGTCCCGAACTTGTCGGTGCCCAGGTTCATACTGAATCCATCGCACCCCCGTCGACCCCAATGACGTGATCGGCGAGAACAACGGAGTTCGTGCCGGGCGCGAGATCTCAGTCGAGACCGAAAGCCGAGCGCAGCGGTTCCGACGGGTCGATCTTGACCCCGTTGAAGCGAGCGTGCGCCTGCGCCAGCGCCGAGATGCTCTCGGCGAGATAGTCGACGAAGCGCTCGACCGGCATCGCCGATACTTCGCGCTGGTTCGCGCCGAGCCACCAGTCCGTGGCCGAGGCGACCGCGCCGAAAATCGAATAGTTCACCAATTCGATCCCGGTCACGTCGATCGATTCCGTCGGCAGCAGGCCCGCGAAGAATTCCGCCGCCCGCCTCGCCGATTGGCGGGCCGCGACCAGCGCGCGTTCGGTTTCCTTGGCCTGCTGGCTGAAATGGCTGTGCAGCATGAACCGGAAGACATTCGGATGCGCCGACACGACCGCCACATATTCGGTGGCCGCGGTATGGACGAGTTCGCTGATCGAATCGTCGGTGAGATTCACGCTGGTGAGCACACGCTCCCAGAGCATGTCGCGCACCCGGTCGACGATCGCGTTGTAGAGGTCGGTCTTGTCCTCGAAGTGGCGATACAGCTTCGGCTTGGCCGCACCGGCTTCCTTGGCGATATCGCCCATGCTCACATCGGGCCCGACTTGATCGAGCGCCCGGAACGCCGCGTCGACGAATTCGATACGCACCTGCACGCGATGCTCACGCCAGCGTTCGGTCCGCGCGTCGACACGACGCCGCGGCGCCTCGTCCGTCTTGGGGTAACCGCGCGTCACGGTAGTAATACTAGGGCGGGCCGTACCGAGGGTTACGCACCCCACCGAGAGCGGGAACACATTTGCCGAAACAGCAAGATTTCTGGCGCCCTGCGGAGCTGCCGATGCACTATCGGATGATCCTTTCACCCTGACTGACCAGGAGCATCGATGACCGAGACCGTGGCGAACGCCGAAGAGTTCTGGGAAGACTTCTACCGCGAGCGTGCGCAGATCTGGACCGGTAACCCGAACCCCCTCCTGGTGCGCGAGGTCTCCGAGCTGACCCCCGGGACCGCCCTCGACCTGGGCTGCGGCGAGGGCGCCGACGCGATCTGGCTGGCGGAGGGCGGCTGGCAGGTCACCGCCGCCGATATCTCCGCGACCGCGATGGAGCGTGGCGCGCGGCGGGCCGCCGAAGTAGGCGTGACGATCGTGTGGGAGCGCCACGACCTCCAGGCGAGCTTCCCGGCAGGCACCTTCGACCTGGTGTCGGCGCAGTTCCTGCACTCCCCGGTGGAACTGCCGGACGAGCGGGCCGGGATTCTGCGCAACGCGGCGGCCGCCGTCGCGCCCGGTGGCGTGCTGGTGATCGGCGCACACGCGGCCGCGCCGAGCTGGGCCTCCAGCGAGATGCACGCTCATGTGTTCCCGACCATCGAGCAGGTGCTCGAGCAGCTCGAGCTCGGCCCCGAATGGCAGGTCGAGACCGCTGAGCTGGTCCACACCCCCTCGACCAGCCCCGACGGTGTGGCCGGCGAGCGCGCCGACAGCGTGCTGCGCCTGCGCCGCGGCTGACCACGATCCCCAGCAACCTCCCAGCCTGGTCCCAGCTCGGTGGCAGCGCGGCCGTCGAGCCTGGGTGTCATGACTCAGACCGAGGCCGAGCAGAAGGCCATGCAGAGCAGCCGCGCGCCGGTGCTCGACGTAGTGATACCCGTCTACAACGAAGAGGTCGATCTCGGCCTGTGCGTGCGGAGGTTGCACGCCTATCTGCGCGCCGGATTCCCGTTCACGGCCCGCATCACCATCGCCGACAACGCCAGCACCGACGCCACCCTCGCGGTGGCGGAGTTGCTGGCCGCGGAACTCGACGGCGTCGAGGTACTGCACCTGGACGCCAAAGGGCGCGGGCGGGCCCTACGGGCCGCGTGGGAAGCCTCGGACGCGGCGGTGGTCGCGTACATGGATGTCGACCTGTCGACCGACCTGGACGCGCTGCTGCCGCTGATCGCGCCGCTGGTGTCCGGGCATTCCGATCTCGCGATCGGCACCAGGCTCGACGCGTCGGCTCGGGTGGTGCGCGGACCCAAGCGTGAGATCATCTCCCGCTGCTACAACCTGCTACTGAAAACCACTCTGCAAGCTGGCTTTTCGGATGCGCAGTGCGGCTTCAAAGCCGTGCGCACCGAGGTCGCCCGGGAACTGCTGCCGCTGGTCCGGGACGGCGAGTGGTTCTTCGACACCGAGTTGCTGGTGCTGGCCGAGCGGGCGGGTCTGCGGATTCACGAGGTGCCCGTCGACTGGATCGACGATCCCGACAGCCGGGTCGACATCGTCGATACCGCACGCAAGGACCTGCGCGGAATCTGGCGCTTGACCAGGGCGCTGACCACCGGCGCCCTCCCGCTGGACGAGCTGCGGGCCGCTGTCGGGCGGGAACCGCTGGTCGCCGGGGTACCCCTCGGCATGGTCGGGCAGCTGGTGCGGTTCGCGATCGTCGGGGTGAGCTCGACCCTCGCCTACATCGTGCTGTATCTGCTGTTGCAGCCGCTGCTCGGCAGTCAGGGCGCCAATCTGATATCGCTGCTGGTCACCGCGGTGGGCAATACGGCCGCCAACCGGGCATTCACCTTCGGTGTGCGCGGACGCGGCAACGCGATGTCGCACCAGTTCCAGGGCTTGGCCATCTTCGCGTTCGGGCTGGCGATCACCAGCGGATCCCTGTTCGCCCTGCATCGCTGGGCTCCCGACGCACCCGTGGCGGTGGAACTCACCGTCCTGGTCACCGCCAATCTCGTGGCGACACTCGCTCGTTTCGTCGGCCTGCGCTGGGTGTTCCGGCACGCGGGCGGCGACCGGACGAGCGTCTCGCCGGTGTTCGTAGCCACCGACAATGCGGATTCGGCGGCGCGTGCGCACGCGGTGGAGGTCCGTCGATGACCACGACCATCGCACCCTCCCCACCGGCCGATACCGTGCGGGCGAGGCCGACCCGAAAGCGCTGGGAGCGCCCCGCGTTGGCGGTGTTGCTGCTCGGCACGCTGATCGCCTATCTCATCAATCTGAGCGCCAACGGCTGGGCCAACGACTTCTATGCCGCTGCGGTACAGGCAGGTTCGCAATCGTGGGAGGCGTTCTTCTTCGGCTCCTCCGATGCCGCCAACTCGATCACCGTCGACAAACCGCCCGCTTCGCTGTGGGTGATGGAGCTGTCGGTCCGGCTGTTCGGGCTCAACAGCTGGAGCATGCTGGTGCCGCAGGTGCTGCTCGGCGTCGCGAGCGTCGCACTGTTGTGGGCGACGGTCCGCAGGTCGTTCGGACCCGCGGCGGGGTTGATCGCGGGCACGGTGCTCGCGGTGACTCCCGTCGCGGTGCTGATGTTCCGGTTCAACAATCCCGACGCGCTGCTCGTCCTGCTGATGATCGCGGCCGCGTGGGCGATGACACGAGCGGTCGCGGACGGGCGGTGGCGATGGTTGCTGCTCACCGGCGCGTTCATCGGATTCGGGTTCCTGGCCAAGCAGTTGCAGGTGCTGTTGGTGGTGCCACCGTTGGCCCTGATGTATCTGATCGCCGGACCCCCGAAGCTGGGAAAGCGGGTCGCGCAATTGTTCGCCGCCGGTGCCGCGATGGTGGCCGGCGCGGGTTGGTGGATAGCGGCGGTGGAGCTGTGGCCGTCGGATTCGCGGCCGTGGATCGGTGGGTCGCAGAACAATTCGATCATCGAGCTCACCCTCGGATACAACGGACTCGGCCGGTTGAACGGCAACGAGACCGGCAGTGTCGGACCCGGCGGGGAACTGCCCACCGGCGGCAACGGGATGTGGGGAAGCACCGGGATCACCCGGATGTTCGAACCCGCGCAGGGCGGTCAGATCGCGTGGCTGATTCCGGCGGCGTTGCTCGCGCTCGTGATCGGGCTCGCCTTGCGCGGACGCGCGCCGCGCACCGATGCTCGACGGGCCGCGCTGATCCTCTGGGGCGGTTGGCTTCTCGTCACCGGACTGGTGTTCAGCTTCATGGCGGGGATCTTCCACCAGTACTACACGGTGGCCCTCGCGCCCGCCGTCGCGGCGCTGGTCGGGATCGGGGCCGTGCAGATCTGGGGTTCGCGTGATCGGCTGTGGGTGCGGTGCGCGGGCGCAGTGGCCATTGCGCTCACCACGGCGACCGCGTGGATGTTGTTGTCACGCAGCGCTTCCTTCCAGCCGTGGTTGCGCTGGGCGATCCTTGTCGTCGGTGTCATCGCCACCGTCGCGTTCGTGTTCCCGCCGGCTCGCAAGCAGTCGGTGATCGTGGCGCTCGCCGCGGCCTTCATCGGCCTCGCCGGGCCGATCGCCTACTCGGTCGACACCCTCGCGTCCACGCATTCCGGTGCGATCCCCTCCGCCGGACCCAGTTCCGGCGGGATGCACGGAATGGGGGGACCCGGTATGCGTCCCGGTGGAGACGGCGGCAGGCCCGGCGCCGATGGATCCGCCAGGGACGGTGCCGCACCCGGCGGTGCGGCCACGGGTGCGCCGACCGGCACGCCGCCGGACGGTGGCGCGCAGGGGCAAGATGGCGCGGCTACGCCGAACGGTGCCGCGCAGGGTACGAATGGCGGTGACCAGCGCATGGGTGGCGCGGGTGGATTGCTGGGCGGATCGCGGCCGAGCGACCAGATCGTCACCCTGTTGGAGTCGAACGGCACCGACTACACCTGGGTCGCGGCGGCCGTCGGTTCCAACAGCGCCGCCGGGTATCAGCTCGCCACCGAACTGCCGGTGATGCCGGTCGGCGGGTTCAACGGCAGCGACCCGTCGCCCACCCTCGAACAGTTCCAGCAGTACGTGGCCGACGGAAAGATCCACTACTTCGTCGGTAGTGGGCGCGGCGGCCCCGGCGGGAACAGCGCATCGACCAGCTCGGCGATCACCGCCTGGGTGACGGCCAACTACACCGCGACGACAGTCGACGGAGTAACCCTCTACGACCTCACCCAACCGAAGTCGTAGCCATCTCGCCGTCAGGCTGGGCCCGGCGGATCACCCCGATCCGCCGGGACCAGCCTTGGTGTCGCCTCACCCCATCGCGCCGCCGGAACCCTGCGTTGCCGCCCAGATTTCGTCCACCACGCGGTCACCGTCGCCACAATTCGGCCCGACGTCGGAGAGCGGGCGCAGCAGCGTTAGAGCGCGGCGGGGACCGTGGCGGCGACCCACTCAGCGAAGGACGGACCGGCCAGGGTGGCGTGCGGGGACGGCAGGAGGGTGCCGTTCTCGAATTGCTCGCGGTCGGGGTTGGCGGAGTCGGAGGTTTCGATGATCTGCAACGAATCGCCGCGGGCCTCGACCAGGACAGTGGCCGCACCGGCCATGGTCTCCGGCTGCGGTCCTGCGATCTCCGGGAACGGAATATCCTCGGCGGCAATCGGATTCGTGGCGAGATCGACCAGCGCCTCGGCTACTGTTCGGGCGGCGACCAGCTGGGTACGCATACCCGGAACGTAGGCGACGGAGCCTTGCGTACCCCACCCGACCATCACCTCGACGAGTTCGTGGAACTGCGCCGCACGCAGGATCTGCACCGGCAGAACACCTTTGAGAAGTTCCTGCTCGTGGGCGAGCTTGGCGGCGTTGTACCCGGCGAGCGAACCGTCGATCCCGATGATGGACACCACGACCAGCCGCTCGACCCCGGCCCGCTCCCCCGCCGCATGCAGGTTCCGCGCGGACGCGGTGAAGAAGTCGGTCGCCACCTGCTGATCGGCCGACGGCGTACTGGACGCGTCGATAACAATGTCGACCCCGGTCAACGCCGCGTCGAGACCCGCACCGGTCTCGATGTCGACACCGTCGGCGCGCGAGAAGGCGACAACGTCATACCCACGCTCGGCCAGCACATCCACCACGTGCCGACCCAGCCGCCCGGTTGCCCCCGCCACCGCGATCTTCTTCTGCTCCACCATGATCCACTCCTTCATCGCTTCTTGCGGGTTCACAGAGTCGACGAAGTAGGCGACCGGAGTGTGACATCACCTGGTCACGACGTCTCGAGACTCCCCCGAGGCGCGACCCAGCGGTGATTGAGGTCCACCACCGATGCGACCGTTTCGAAATCGGAGTCGTAGTGGAACAGGACAAGGCGGTGTTCTATCGCCAACACCGAAGCGAGCAGGTCATGGATGCCGACCGCGCGGTGGCGGCCCGACCGCGCGAGTTCGCGTTGAATCGTGAAGGCGCTTTGCCAGTGTTCGTCATTGGTGGGCAGGCACTCATAGGCTGCGCGGCGCCGAAACCGAATCTGTTCGTATTCAGCCGGGCTTCGGGCGCTGTAGAGCGCCTCGGAATCGAGCGGTGCACACGTGGCTATCAACCCGGCCTCGAGCAGCGGCCCGAGTGCGGCCCCCACGTCCGGATGACGCATTCGAGCGGCCGCGCTGGTGTCGATGAGATAGCGCGCCGTTATCGCCATACGTCGTCGCGCCGATCCTTGTCGGCCATTTCGGCCATGCCGCCGTTGACCAACCATTCGACTTCGCTGGCGCGCGCATGCGCCACCACGGCCGAGTTCAGCGCGGCACGAACGGTATCGGAGACACCTGCGGTCCCGAGCGCGTCCTGCGCGGACTCGAGTAGCTCGTCATCGATCTCGATCAGGCGTTTGGTCATCGCACAGTCCCTCGATATATATTCCCCCATGCCCGAACTATATACCTCGAAACGACCAGGTCACAAGGGTTCAGTGGGACAGGTTCAGGGCGGTGTGGAGGGTGGCGGCCCACTGGTCGACGATCAGTTTGCGGCGAGCGGAGTCGTCGGTGAGGACGTCGGCGAGGCCGAGGCCGCGGGCCAGGTCGAGGGTGGCCTGGACGAGATGGTGGGTGACCGGGTCGGAATCATCGACGCCGAGGGCTTCGATGGCGCGGCGGTGGGAGATGCGGCCGAACCGGGCCTCGAGGGGCAGGATGCGTTCGCGCAGGGCCGGGTCGGCGGCGGCGTGGGTCCAGACCTGGAGCGCGGCTTTGAAGAACGGGGTGGTGTAGGACTCGACGAGCGCGGAGACGACGGCGCGCGTGCGGCCTTCACCCTGGGCGACCGCGTTCACCGTTTCGGCCTCGGCCTTGGCCTGGTCCATCCGGAACTCGAACATGAACTCGAGCGCGGCGGTGATCAGGTCCTCGCGGGTGGGGAAATGGTGCTGGGCGGCGCCGCGCGACACCCCGGCCCGCTCGGCGACCACCGACACGGTGGCGGCTGCCCAGCCGGTTTCGGCCAGGCAGTCGATGGTCGCCTCCAGCAGCCGCTGCCGGGTGGCCCGGCTGCGGTCCTGCTTGGGTTCGTGGGGTGTCGCCATCGGACTATTGTGCCCAGCTGGGCGGACGCTTCTGGAAGAAGGCCGTCATGCCCTCGATCACCTCGGGGGTGCCGAAGAAGCTCGCCGACCGCTCGGCCAATGCTTCGGCCTCGGTGTCGAACGTAGCCAGCACCGCCGCGTTGACCAGTTTCTTGGACTCGGCCAGTCCCTGCGGCGACCCCTTGCGCAGCTCGCCACTCAGGCGTTTCACCTCGGCGGCGGCGTCCTGCGCGGCCACGGTGACCAGGCCGATCTCCTGCGCGGTCGCGGCGTCGAACTTCTCGCCGGTCAGGAAGTAGCGGCTCGCGGCTCGCTGGTCCAGCCGCGGCACCAGCGTGAGCGAGATCATGAACGGCGCCATCCCGATGCGCACCTCGGTGAGCGCGAAACTGCTGCCAGGCCCCGCCACGACCAGATCGCAGGCCCCGATGATGCCCATGCCGCCGGCCCGGACGTTGCCGTCGATCTGCGCGATCACCGGCTTGGGCGAGGCGAGGATGCCGCGCAGCACGTCGATCATCACGCGGGTGCGTTCGTCGGCGGCCACCGCCGGGTCGGCCGTGCTCGCCTCCTTGAGGTCGGCGCCCGCGCAGAAGGTGTCACCGGTGTGGGCGAGCACGATGCCGCGTACGGCGGGGTCGGCGGCCGCGGCGTCGAATCCGGCGAGCAGCTCACAAACGAGCTTGGACGAGAGCGCATTGCGGTTGTGCGGGGAATCGAAGGTCAGCGTGGCGAACCCGTCGACGACCTCGTAGCGGACGAACGGTGTTTCCGTCGCGTCACTCATCGGGACTCCTGTTCATCCGATAGGGGTGGTCGCCCCGCTTCCGGGGCGACCACCGTTGTGCCTAGTACGAGCGCGGCAAGCCGAGCGAATGCTGGGCGACGAAGTTCAGGATCATCTCCCGGCTGACCGGCGCGATGCGAGAGATACGCGCGGCCTGCAGCATGGCCGCCAGCCCGACCTCACGGGTCAGGCCCGAACCGCCGTGGGTCTGAATCGACTGGTCCAACGCTTTGATGCTCGCTTCCGCGGCCGCGTACTTGGCCATGTTGGCCGCCTCGGCGGCGCCGAACTCGTCGCCGGTGTCGTAGAGCGTCGCGGCCTTCTGCATCATCAGCTTGGCCAGTTCCAGCTCGATTTTCACCTGGGCCAGCGGATGCGAAATACCCTGGTGCGCACCGATGGCCGTCTTCCAGACCGTGCGCTCCTTGGCATACTCCACGGCCCGGTCGATGGCGTAGCGGCCGAGGCCGACCGCCATGGCCGCGCCCATGATGCGCTCGGGATTCAGTCCGGCGAACAGCTGGGCGATGGCCGCATCCTCGGAACCGACGAGGGCGTCGGCGGGCAGGCGCACGTCGTCGAAGAACAGCGTGAACTGGTTGTCCGGCTCGATCACGTCCATCTCCTGGACGTTCTTCACCAGGCCGGGCGCGTCCACCGGCACGATGAACAGCGCGGGCTTGAGCTTGCCGGTCTTGTGGTCCTCGGTCCGCGAGACCACCAGGATGGCCTCGGCCTGATCGACACCGGAGATGAAGATCTTGCGGCCGTTGAGGATCCAGTCGCCGCCGTCGCGGCGGGCGGTGGTGGTGATCTGGTGCGAGTTGGAGCCCGCGTCGGGTTCGGTGATCGCGAAGACCATCTTCGACGAGCCGTCGGCCAGCTTGGTCAGCCAGTTCTGCTTCTGCGCCTCGGTGCCGTACTTGGTGATGATGGTGCCGCAGATGGCAGGCGAGACGACCATCAGCAGCAGCCCGGCGCCCTGCGCCGCCAGCTCCTCCTGCACCAGCGCCAGCTCGTACATGCCCGCGCCACCGCCGCCGTACTCCTCGGGCAGGTTCACGCCGAGGAAGCCGAGCTTGCCCGCCTCGTCCCACAGCTCGGTGAGGGGCTCGTTCTTGCGCGAGAGCGGCAGCACGTAGTCGCGGTAGTTGTACTTGCTCGCCAGCGAGGCGACCGCCGCGCGCAGCGCCTTCTGCTCTTCGGTTTCGGTGAAGCTCATGCCTGCTCCTGCTCTTCTTCCTCGACGACGGCGAGGACGGTTCCGACCTCGACCTGCTGGCCGACGGTCACGTTGAGTGCACTGAGAATGCCGGTCGCCGGGGCCGCGATGGTGTGTTCCATCTTCATCGCCTCCAGCCACAGAATGGGCTGCCCCTGCTTGACGTGGTCGCCTTCGGCGGCACCGAGGCGGATCACGCTGCCGGGCATCGGCGCGAGCAGCGAACCGGCGGCCACCTGCTCCGACGGGTCGGTGAAGCGGGGCAGCCTGCGCACGGCCACCGGGCCGAGCGGGGAGTCGACCGCGACATGATCGCCGTAGCGGGCGATCTCGAATTGCCTACGCACCGAACCACGTTCACCCGGCACACCGAGGATTACCCGATCGGGCGCGACCGAGATGAGCTCGAGACCGTCGTGGCCCTCGACCGCGACACCCGTGCGGGTGAAGCGGTAGCGCACCTCGTGGGTGCCGGAGGTGCGGCTTTCGTAAGACTTGGTCTGCGGCAGCGAAGACAAGTTGCGCCAGCCACTCGGGGTGAGTCCGGCCAGGCGCGAGGTGCCCCGATTGGCAGCCGAATCGGCAAGCGCCGCAGCGACAATCGACAAAGCCTCGTCGGCCTCCGATACCAGCGGCGCCGAGAGCACGGCCAGGTCGTGGGTGGCGAAGAAGGCGGTGTCGGTGTCGCCGGCGAGGAACGCCGGGTGCCGCAGCACGCGCACGAGCAGGTCACGGTTGGTGACCAGGCCGTGGATCTTGGCGCGCTGGAGCGCGGTGGCGAGCAGATGTGCCGCCTCAGCGCGGGTTTCGGCGTAGGAGATGACCTTGGCGAGCATCGGGTCGTAGTGGACGCCGACCACCGAGTCGTCGACGACACCGGTGTCCAGGCGCACGCCGGGCTGGTCGAGAACCGTGAACTCACCAGCGGTGAAGGGGATCTCGATCTTGTGCACCGGACCGCTCTGCGGCTGCCAGTCGTGCGCGGGGTCCTCCGCGTAGAGGCGCACCTCGATCGAGTGGCCACGCTGGGCGGGCTGGGTCGCGGGCAGCGGCAGACCCGACGCCACCTGCAACTGCAGGCGGACCAGGTCGAGGCCGGTGGTCTGCTCGGTGACCGGATGTTCCACCTGGAGACGGGTGTTCATCTCCAGGAAGAAGAAGTCACCCTTCTCGTCGGCCAGGAACTCGACAGTGCCCGCGCCTTCGTACCCGATCGCCTCGGCCGCCAGACGCGCCGCCTCGAACAGCCGATCGCGCATGCCGTCGATCTTCTCGACGAGCGGCGAGGGCGCTTCCTCGACGACTTTCTGATGACGACGCTGGATCGAGCACTCCCGCTCGCCGACAGCCCACGTCTTGCCGAAAGTGTCCGACATGACCTGGACTTCGATGTGCCTGCCGGTCTCGAGGTAGCGCTCGCAGAACACGGTCGGATCGCCGAAGGCCGACTCGGCCTCGCGCCGAGCGCCCGCGATCTGATCCTGCAGTTCGCCCAGCTCGCGCACCACGCGCATACCGCGTCCACCACCACCGGCGGACGCCTTGATCAGCACGGGCAGGTGCGCGTCGGTGACCTCGGCCGGATCGAGCTCCGCGAGGACGGGGACACCGGCGGCGTCCATCATCTTCTTGGACTCGACCTTGGAGCCCATCTGCTCGATCGCCACGACGGGCGGGCCGATCCAGACCAGACCCGCGTCGAGCACGGCGCGCGCGAATTCGGCGTTCTCGGAGAGGAATCCGTACCCGGGGTGGATCGCGTCGGCAGCGGCCGACAGCGCGGCCTCGATGATCAGCTCGCCACGCAGATAGGTCTCGGCCGGAGTGTTGCCGGGCAGCCGGATGGCAGCATCGGCCTCGGAAACATGCGGTGCCGCGGCGTCGGCGTCGGAGTAGACCGCGGTGGTACCGATGCCCATCCGACGGCAGGTGGCGAACACGCGGCGCGCGATCTCACCACGATTGGCAACGAGGACATTCGTAATGGCCATGTTGTCGCGCCTCACATTCGGAAGACGCCGAAGCCCTCGGCGCCCTTGATCGGGGCTGTGTGAATGGCCGACAGAGCCATTCCCAGCACGGTGCGGGTGTCGCGGGGGTCGATAATGCCGTCGTCGAACAGCCTGCCCGACAGGAACATCGGCATGGCCTCGGCCTCGATCTGCGCCTCGACCATCGCGGCGAGACCGGCGGCGGCCTCCTCGTCGAACGGCAGGCCCTTGGACTCGGCCGCACCGCGCTGCACGATGGTGAGCACGCCGCCCAGCTGCGCCCCACCCATGACAGCGGATTTCGCGCTCGGCCAGGCGAACAGGAAACGCGGGTTGAACGCGCGCCCGCACATGCCGTAGTGCCCGGCGCCGTAGGAGGCGCCGACCAGCAGCGAGATGTGCGGCACCGTGGAGTTGGCGACCGCGTTGATCATCATCGCGCCGTGCTTGATGATGCCGCCGTGCTCGTACTCCTTGCCGACCATGTAGCCGGTGGTGTTGTGCAGGAACAACAGTGGCGTGTTCTTCTTGTTGGCCAGCTGGATGAACTGGGTGGCCTTCTGCGATTCCTCGGAGAACAGCACGCCGCGCGCGTTGGCGAGGATGCCGATCGGGTAGCCGTTGATCTCGGCCCACCCGGTGACCAGGCTCGAACCGTAGAGCGGTTTGAACTCGTCGAAGTCGGAACCGTCGACCACGCGGGCGATGACCTCGCGGGGATCGAACGGGATCTTCAGGTCCGAGGGCACGATGCCGAGCAGTTCCTCGGGATCGTAGATCGGCGAGATCACCTCCGCGCGCGGCTCCGGGCCCTGCTTCTTCCAGTTCAGGCGACGAACGATATTGCGGCCGAGGCGGATCGCGTCCTGCTCGTCGGCGGCCATGTAGTCGGCCAGACCGGAGGTGCGGGCGTGCATCTCGGCGCCGCCGAGGGTCTCGTCGTCGGAGTCCTCACCGGTGGCCATCTTCACCAGCGGCGGGCCCGCGAGGAAGACCTTCGCGGCTTCCTTGACCATCACCACGTAGTCGGACATGCCGGGGATATACGCGCCACCGGCGGTGGAGTTGCCGAAAACCAAGGAGATGGTGGGGATCCCGGCCGCCGAAGCCTGGGTGAGGTCGCGGAACATCGCGCCACCCGGGATGAACACTTCCTTCTGCGTCGGCAGGTCCGCACCACCGGACTCGACCAGCGAGATCACCGGCAGACGATTCTCCCGGACGATGTCGTTGATGCGCAGTGTCTTACGCAGCGTCCACGGGTTCGACGTGCCGCCGCGCACCGTCGGGTCGGGCGCGACGATCATGCACTCGACACCCTCGACGAGGCCGATACCGGCGATCGTCGACGCGCCGACGTGGAAGTCGCTGCCCCACGCGGCGAGCGGGCACAGCTCGAGGAACGGCGAGTCCTCGTCTAGCAGCAGCTCGATGCGCTCACGGGCGGTCAGCTTGCCGCGCTTGTGGTGGCGGGCCACCTTCTCGGGGCCGCCCCCGGCGATGGCCTTGGCGAACTCCGCCTCGACCTCGGTGAGCTTGGTGGACATCGCCTCGGCGGCCGCGGTGTACTCGGGCGAGGCGGTGTCGATGAGGGAACGGAAGGTCGTCACGACTGGTACCCCAATACTTTCGACGCCAGCATGGTCAGGATCTCGTTGGTGCCGCCGCCGATGCCGATGATGCGCACATCGCGGTAGATGCGCTCGACCTCGGCCTCGCGCATGTAGCCCATCCCGCCGTGCAGCTGCACGGCCTGGTTGGCCACCCATTCGGCGGTCTCGACGGCGTTGTTCTTGGCGAAGCACACCTGAGCGATCAGGTTCTCCTCACCGGCCACGTAGCGCTCGACCAGCGCCCGGGTGTACGTGCGCGAGATATCCACGCGCTGCGCCATATCGGTGAGCGTCATCTGCACCTTCTGGCGGCTGATCAGCGGTCGGCCGAAGGTCTCGCGATCGCGGCACCACTGCACGGTGAGGTCGAGCGCGCGCTGGGCCAGCGAATACGCCTGCACCGCGAGGCCCACCCGCTCGCTGACGAACGCGGCGGCGATCTGCGCGAAGCCGCTGTTCTCGGCGCCGACCAGGTTCGACGCCGGCACCCGTACGTCCACGTACGACAGCTCGGCGGTATCCGAGGCCAGCCAGCCCATCTTCTCCAGCTTGCGGCTGACGGTGAAGCCCGGCGTGTCCTTCGGCACCACGATCAGCGAAACACCGGCCGCGCCGGGGCCGCCCGTGCGCACCGCGGTGACGACGAAGTCGGCACGGCAGCCCGAGGTGATGAAGGTCTTGGCGCCGTTGATGATGAAGTCCTCACCATCGCGCACGGCCGTGGTGGTGAGGTGGCCGACATCGGAACCGCCGCCGGGTTCGGTGATGGCCAGCGAACCGATCAGGTCACCGGCCAGCGTCGGCTTGGCCCACTGGTCGATCTGAGCCTGGTTGCCCGAGGCGATCATGTGCGGCAGCGCGATTCCACAGGTCAGCAGTGAGGCCCACAGCCCGCCGGACGCACCGGCGACATGAATCTCCTCGCCCACGATCACCGAGTCGATGGCGTTGCCGCCCTCGCCGCCCGCCGATTCCGGGTACTCGATGCCGAGCAGGCCGAGTTCGCCCGCCTTCTTGTGCAGCTCGCGCGGCAGTTCACCGGCCCGCTCCCAGGCATCGAGGTCGGGCAGGATCTCCCGCTCGACGAACCCGCGCACGGTGGCGCGCAGCTCTTTTCGCTCCGGCGTTTCCCAAACTGAGGTCATGCGAACAGCTCCGTCGGCATATCGATGTGGCGGGAGCGCAGCCATTCGCCGAGCCCCTTGGCCTGCGGGTCGAAACGTGCCTGGTAGGCGACGCCCTTGCCGAGCAGGCCGGAAATGATGAAGTTGACCGCGCGCAGGTTGGGCAGCACGTGGCGGGTGACGGTCAGTTCGGCCGTCTCGGGGAGGAGTTCTCGCAGCTTCTCGACGGTGAGGGTGTGCACGAGCCAGCGCCACTGGTCGTCGGTGCGCACCCACACGCCGATATTGGCGTCACCGCCCTTGTCGCCGCTGCGGGCGAGCGCGATCGTGCCGAGCGGGACTCGACGGGTCTCGGTGGGCGGCAGGGGTGCGGGCAGTTCTGGTTCGGAAACAGGTTCGAGGACAACGGTTTCCGTGGCAGGGGCGATGTCGAGGCGAGTACCGTCCGCCAGCACGGCGAGATGCGGCACCTCGTGCGCGTCGACGAAGCCGGGGGTGAAGACACCGTAGGGTGAACCGTTTCCGGGCAGCGCGGTGAAGCTGGCGCCCGGGTAGCTCGCGAGCGCCAATTCCACAGCGACACTGGAGAACCCGCGACCGACCTTGTTCGGGTCGGCATCGCGCACCACACAGCGCAGGATCGCGCTGGCCTGCTCTTCGGTCTCGGCGTCGGGGCGATCGAGGCGAGCCAGGGTCCAGGTGAGCTCGGCGGGCTTGTCCGGCAGCCAGGATTCCAGCTGTCGTTGTGCCAGGGCGGCTTTGGCCTCGATATCGAGTCCGGTGAGGATGAACGACATCTCGTTGCGGAAGCCGCCGAGAGTGTTCAGCGAGACCTTGAGCTGTGGCGGCGGGGGCTCACCGGTGACGCCGCTGATCAACACCCGGTCCTTGCCCTCCTGGCTCAGCACGATGCTGTCCAGGCGGGTGGTGACATCGGGTCCGGCGTAGCGCGCGCTCTGGATCTCGTACATGAGCTGGGCTTCGACGGTGTCGACAGTGACCGCGCCACCGGTGCCGTCGTGCTTGGTGATCACACAGGACCCGTCGCGCCGGATCTCGGCGATCGGGAAGCCCGGGCGGCCGATGTCGCCGAGTTCGGTGAAGAAGGCGAAGTTGCCGCCGGTGGCCTGAGTGCTGCACTCGATCACATGGCCCGCGACCACGGCACCGGCGAGCGCGTCGTAATCGGTACGGGCCCAACCGAAGTGGGCCGCCGCCGGACCCACGATCACGGAGGCGTCGGTGACCCGGCCGGTGACGACGATGTCGGCGCCGGAGTTCAGGCACTCGACGATGCCCCACGCGCCGAGATAGGCGTTGGCGGTGAGCGGCTGACCCAGGTCGAGCTCGGCGGCCCGCGAGACCAGGTCGTCGCCTTCGACATGCGCGATCTTGGCATCGAGCCCGAGCTCGGCGGCGACCTTGCGCAACTGCTCGGCCAGCCCGGCCGGATTCAGCCCGCCGGCATTGGTGACAATCTGGACGTTCTTCTCGAGCGCGAGCCCGAGGCAGTCCTTGATCTGCTTGACGAAGGTCTTGGCGTAGCCGAGGCTCGGATCCTTCATCCGGTCGCGGCCCAGGATCAGCATGGTGAGTTCGGCGAGGTAGTCGCCGGTCAGCACGTCGAGCTGACCGCCTTCCAGCATCTCGCGCATGGCGCTGAGCCGGTCACCGTAGAACCCGGAACAATTCCCGATCCGGATCAGGTCCGGGTCAGCGGAGAGAGCACTCATGGCACCCAGGATCGCAGCGGTTCAGAAAAAAAGCAAGCATGCGTGCTTGTTAATTCCGTGCAATCGACCAGGCAAGATGGAACCCATGCTGTCCGTCCTCCTCTTCGCCCTCGCCGGATTCCTGCTCGGCGGCGCGTACACGACCTGGAAGAACAACCGCCCGGTGGCGATCGGTTTGATCGTCGCCGCTGTCCTCGCGGGCCTCGGCGCCGCGCTCTGGCTGGAATAGCAAGGCTTTCGCAAGATCAGGGCAAGGCAGGGGCTGTTGGCTTGCCGACATGTTCACTTGGTATGTCGGCCTGCTCGCGCTCAGCGGCCTCGCGATGATCATCATGGCCAACGTCGACAACGGCCGCAGCCAGCTCTCACGCGCGCTCAACGCGGTGTTCGGCATCGCGTTCCTCGGATACGCGGGGTACCTGTGGTTCGTGTTCGAAGGCGGCGACTACCTGATCTTCTTCCACGCGTTCATCCTGCCGGTGCTGCTCATCATCGACTTCGTTCGTTCGACGAACTGGCAGGCGCTGACCACCAAGCCGACCCCGACCCAGCAGGCGTTCCGCGCCTACTGGAAGGAACAGGATCGGCTGGAGAAGCGCTCAGCCCGACGTGTGTAGCTTGAAGATCCTGACGTCTTCCGGGACGCCGTTCAGCGGCGCCGCCCAGAAGTTGCGCTTGTAGGGTTTGGCGACAACACCCAGCTCATCGAGGGTTTCCGGACGCAACGCGGCCAACGTGATGCTGGATATCATCATGTTGCCGTTGCCGCCCGCCTCCATCATCCTGGCAGCGATATTGACGTCGACGCCGAGCCAGTCGCCGCCGATCTCCCGGGGCGAGCCGGTGTGCAGACCGACCCGCATCCGCGGGGTGTAGCCGTTGATCTCGACCCCGGCGAGATTGCGCCGGGCCGCCAGCGCGGCGCGCACGGCACGATCGGGCGAGGAGAACACCGCCATCAGACCGTCGCCCATCCGCTTGACCACCTGACCGCCACGCTCGACGATCGGCGGCTCGATGGCCTTGGCGACCTTGCGCAGCAGTTCCAGGGTGCGCTCGTCGCCCACCGACAGCGACCAGCTCGAGAACCCCACCAGGTCGGTGAACACGATGGTCACCTCCTCGGAGCCGCGCCCACGGCCGATCCGCTCCAGCCCCGCCTGCCACACCTGCAGGGCACCGAAACCGATTTCCCTGGCCGCGGTCGGGGCGCCGCCCGCGATCTTGTCCGCCGCCCGGGCCACCGCGCGCGCACCACCGGGTCCTGTCACCGACAGCGGGTCGCCGAAAGCCGGGTCGCCGGGCAGCTGTTGGCGTGCCCTGCGCAGGGCGCCGATCAGGTCCGCCCGCCGGTTGGCCGCTTGCAGCTTCGACGAGATCTGGGCGCGCTTGCGGCTCGCGCGCGCATCGGTGTCGGACTCGGCGGATTCACTCACGATCGGCTCCAACGGGATGGACACGTCCGCGGCGTCGCGCCGCCGCGGATTCACCCCGCCAGAAGGCGTTTCACTCACGCCAAAAGGTTATCTCACCCAACGACGACCGCCGGTCCGCTGCTTGTGTGCAGCGGACCGGCGGTCCTACCTTCGAGCTACCGGGCAGCGGAAGCCCGAAGGTTCGGGTCCCACGACCTCCCGACAAGGTCGCGGCCCTCGCGACCCGGGCCATTACGAGGGCGGCCCGGGGTTGGATTGTCAGGCGTCGCGGCGGTTGACCAGCACGAGCGCGCCGGCGAACACGATCGCCACGAACACGGCGAAGTAGATCAGGCTTCCCCACACGCCCCAGTGCCAGTCGCCTGCGTACTCCTCGACGCTCAGGAAACGGTTCGCGTTCTGGAAGGGCAGGAACGGCTTGACGGTGCGGCCGAAGCTGCCGAACGCGCCGAGCAGGTTCTCCAGCAGCAGCGACCACAGCACGATCAGCGAGATCGCCGCGGCCGACTGGCGCACCAGCACACCGACGCCGATGGCGAGCATGACGCACAGGAACGCGTAGATCGGCACGCTGTAGATGGCTCGCCAGTTGCCGTCGAGCACGAGACCGGGAGCGTCGTCACCGGTGATCAGCTTGGCCACGATGAACGCGATGAGCGCGAGCACACCGGTGAGCACGGCCGAATAGAAGCCGACCAGCGCGGTCTTCGACAGCACGACCTTGGATCGGTTCGGGACCGCGAGGAAGCTGGAGCGGATGACGCCGAAGCGATATTCGCTGGTCACCGTCAACGCGGCCATGATCATCAAGACCATGACGCCGAAACCGGCGACACCCGACACCGCCACGCTCGGGGTGAGCAACGGCGGGCCCTCGCCGGAATCCCCGGTGGAGTCGGCATTGGTGACCAAGGCGATCAGCACGGCGAGGCCGATGCCGAGCACCACCACGACCGCCGAGCACCACCAGGGCGAACGGGTGGAGGTGAGTTTGATTCGTTCCGCTGCGAGCACGCCCATCAGAGCGCACCTCCCATCGCCTGTTGATCGAAGCTTTCACCGTGGTACTCCACGGCGCCGCCGGTCATCCGCATGAACGCTTCCTCGAGCGAGGCCTGCTGCGGTGCCAGCTCGTAGAGCGTGACGTTGTTCGTGCCCGCCACCTTGCCGACCTCGTCGGAAGTGACGCCCGCGACGATCAGCGCGGCGTCGCCGTCTTCCTTCACGGTCATGCCGTGCGAGGTGAGCAGGCTGCGCAGCTGATCCAGCTGCGGGCTGCGCACGCGTACCGACTGCTCGGAGGCGCGGTCGATGAACTCCTGGGTGGTGCCGTCGAACATCAGCTGACCACGACCGATGACGATGAGCTGCTCGGCGGTCTGCGACATCTCCGAGAGCAGGTGGCTCGACACGAGCACCGTGCGGCCCTCGGCGGCCAGGCGCTGCATGAACCGGCGGATCCACAGGATGCCCTCCGGGTCGAGGCCGTTGACCGGCTCGTCGAACAGCAGCACCTTCGGGTCGCCGAGCAGCGCGCCCGCCAGGCCCAGGCGCTGGGACATACCGAGCGAGAATCCGCCCGCGTTCTTGTTCGCCACCTCGGACAGGCCGACCAGGCGCAGGACCTCTTCGACCCGCGACTTCGGGATGTCGTTGGAGGCGGCCAGCCACTCCAGGTGGGCGCGCGCCGAGCGGTTCGGATGCACCCACTTGGCATCCAGCAGCGCGCCGACCTGCGTGAGCGGGCGTTCCAGCTGCTGGTACTGCTTGCCGTCGATGAGCGCGCTGCCCGCCGTCGGCTTGTCCAATCCGAGGATCATCCGCATGGTCGTCGATTTACCGGCACCGTTGGGTCCGAGGAACCCGGTCACCAGTCCTGGTCGGACGGTGAACGTGAGGTCCTGCACCGCGACGGTCTGGCCGAATTGCTTCGTCAGGCCCTTCAGCTCGATCATGCGCCCCAGCTTGCCTCACGATCGCCGTGCCGCGCGTCGCCGAGAAGTAGCGAGTCGGGTCATCCTCGAGGATGACCTTCGACCCTTAGACGGCTGGGGGAAGAAGCCTGAGCCCAGAAACGCTTGGGGATACGGCCCGCCTGCCTGGCCAGATAGCCCGCACGCACCGCGGCCGACATGGCCGATGCCATGAGTTCGGGCTCTTTCGCCCTGGTCACGGCGGTAGCGAGCAGGACTGCCGAGCAACCGAGTTCCATGGCGAGAGCGGCGTCGCTGGCGGTGCCGATGCCGGCGTCGAGGATCACGGGGACCCCGGCGGCGGCGACGATCATCTCGATGTTGTGGGGGTTGCCGATACCCAGGCCCGTGCCGATCGGTGAGCCGAGCGGCATCACGGCGGCACAGCCCGCTTCTTCGAGGCGGCGGGCGAGGATCGGGTCGTCGGTGGTGTACGGCAGGACCACGAAACCGTCGTCGACGAGCTTCTCGGCGGCGTCGAGGAGCTCGAACGGGTCCGGCAGCAGGGTGCGGTCGTCGGCGACCACCTCGAGCTTGACCCAGTTGGTGTCGAGCGCCTCGCGGGCCAGCTGGGCGGTGAGTACGGCTTCGGCGGCGGTGCGACAGCCCGCGGTGTTGGGCAGCAGGGTGATGTCGAGGCGCTTGAGCAGGTCGAGCACGCCGGTGCCGCCCGCGGCGTCGACCCGGCGCATGGCGACGGTGGTGAGCTCGGTGCCGGAGGCGATCAGTGCCTGTTCGAGGACGGCGAGGTTTTCGGCGCCCCCGGTGCCCATAATCAGGCGGGAGCCGAACTCCTTGTCGGCGATCCGCAACGGCGACTCAGCCACCCTGCACCGCCGTGAGCACCTCGATGGTCCAGCCGCGCCCGACCGGCTCGTCCCAGCGCGACTTCGAGAAGACCGCGCCGTCGACCGCCAATGCCACACCCTGGCAGGGCAATTCGAGCTTGGTCAGCAGTTCACGGACGCTGAGCGGCTCGGGGAACTCGTGGTCGACACCGTTGACGGTGACACCGATCGGGATGGTCGAGGTCATCGAACTCCTCCTTGCGACAGAGATGGCATCTGCGATGCCGGAAAACGTTGAGGTGCTGCGGCTTCGACGACCACGGGGGTCTCGCCGTCGAGCAGTGCGGGCACGACCGCCGCGGTGAGCGCGAGGGTGAGCATGCCGTTGCGGCCGTGACCGGTGGCGGCGACGACCCGGTCGTCGAGGTGGCCGAGCAGCGGCAGGTTGTCGGGGGTGCCCGGCCGTGAGCCCGCGTTCGCTTCGGCCAGTTCGTATTCGGCGATGCCGGGCAGGATGGTTTCGGCGTCGGCGATCAGGTCACGGACACCGCCGACGGTGACGGTGGTGTCGAAGCCCGCTTCGTATTGTGTTGCACCGACGACGATTCCGTCTTCGCGGGGAACCAGGTAGACCTGCCTGCCGTGGACCCGGGCGCGGATCACCCTGGTCGGTGGCGGGCTGACGCCGGGCCTGCGACGCAACCGGAGGATTTCACCCTTCACCGGGCGCACCGGCAGGCCGGGCCAGAGCTCGGCGGAGCGGGCGCCCGCCGCGAGAACTATCCGGTCATGCGGTAGATCATCCAGCGCGGCAACGGCTTCGGCACGGATCTCGACACCGGCAACGGCGCAGGCGGATCGGAGCGCACGCAGTACGCGCCGATTGTCGATGGCGGGTTCGGTTTTCGCGTGCAGGCCGGCGCGGACGGTGCGCGCGAGCGCGGGTTCCAGTGCGCGGACTCCCGCACGGTCGAGCACCCGCAGATCGTGACCGAAACCGGCCAGCCAGTCCGAGACGGTGCGCAGGTCCGTGACATCGGCGCCGTCGAGGGCGACGGTGAGCGTCTCCCCGGCCACGAACATCGATTCACCCGAGACCGCTCGGAGCCGTTCGGCGAAAGCGGGCCACTGCGCCAGCGCGGCCGCGCCGAAGGCGAGCACCCTGTCCTCCCCCGGCCAGCCTTCCGACAGCGGAGCGAGCATCCCACCGGCCACGAAGGAGGCGCCGCGCGCGGGTTCGGGGTCGTAGACGGTGACCGTCCAGCCTGCCTCGGCGGCCCGCCATGCGACGGCAAGTCCGACGGCGCCGCCGCCAACGACCGCCAGAGTTCGCATCACGTTCCACCTGTCTTTTTCGCCTACCGCCCGCCACGGCGTTCGCACTCCAACGGTAGCGCGACTACCGTCGACAACGTGCAGCCCTCCCATCCGAACCGTTCCGTCCCGCCACGGGAGCGCCTGTCGAGTGCACTGCTGTATCTGTGCACCGATGCGCGGCGGGAAAAAGGCGATCTGTCCCGCTTCGTCGACGCGGCGCTGGCGGGCGGAGTCGACATCGTGCAGCTCAGGGACAAGGGATCGCCGGGCGAGGCCGAATTCGGGCCGCTCGAGGCGAAGGCCGAGCTCGGTGCGCTCGCCGAGATCAAGGCCGCGACCCGCCGCCACGGCGCCTTGCTCGCGGTGAACGATCGCGCCGATATCGCACTCGCGGCGGGCGCCGATGTGCTGCACCTCGGCCAGGGCGACCTGCCGCCGTCCTACGCGCGACGTGTCCTCGGCCCCGATGTGGTGATCGGCCGCTCCACCCACAACCGCAACCAGGCGAGCCTGGCCGCGATCGACGGCCACCTCGACTACTTCTGCACCGGCCCGATCTGGACCACGCCGACCAAGCCCGGTCGCCAGGCCGCGGGCGTCGACTTCGTCCGCTCGACCGCCGAGTCCCATCCCACACTCCCCTGGTTCGCCATCGGCGGCGTCGACGCGCAACGGCTCCCGGAGGTGCTGGCCGCCGGTGCGCGCCGCGTGGTCGTCGTCCGCGCGATCACCGAAGCCGCCGATCCGGAAGCCGCGGCTCGCGAACTGAAGCAAGCGCTCCTCGCCGCCGACTGAGCGCCACGGCGGCCGTGCGTTGATGTGCGCGCAGTCGGGTCGACGAGGTGGCGCACCGAACTCAGGCGAGAACGTCTGCCCTGGTGAGGACCGGGCCTTCGGTGGGCTCACCATCGAGAACGACTTCGACGCCGGGGCCGTCGACCCGCGCGTGCAGCCAGAAGAAGCCCTGGTCGGGCAATTCGACTGTGCGGGGTAGCGCTTCCGCGAGCTCGGCGTCGGCCTCGAGGCGCACGCGCAACGGCACCGCGCGCAGTTCGATCCAGGAGACGGCGAAGCCGGGATGCAACGGCAGTTCGGCGACCTCGTCCTCGGGGACCCAGGCCAGTTCGGCGCTCTCCTTGTTGGCGACCGTGGGCAGCGGCTTGTCGGCGTCGGCGATGACGGTGATGTAGGTCCAGCCGCTCGGGGCGGTCATGGTCAGGCGCTCGGCCCGGACCCGGAGGTCGGCGGCGGCGATGCCCGCTTCCTCCTCGGCCTCCCTGACCGCCGCGTGCTCGGGGGACTCGTGCGAGTCACGCGCCCCACCGGGCAGCGCCCAGGTGCCGCCCTGATGACTCCACGGCGCCCGGTGCTGCAACAGCACCGCGGACCCGCCACCGGGCAGCGGTGCGCGCAGCAGCAGACCCGCCGCACCGAATTTTCCCCAGTGCTTGGCCCCATCGGGGCCCTTGAACCAGCCGTCTCCGTCGCCGCGCATCCCATACTCTTTCCTCCGAGCAGCCGTACAGCAACCGCTGCGGGGGTGTGTGAGGGGCTGCGCTACCCGTAGGCCCACAATAAACTCCGCACAGGTAGGTGTGCACGGACAGCGCCGGGAGGTGAACGATGGTCGAACCGGGGAATCGCAATGCCTCGACGGAGGTGGCGGCCGTCCGTGTTCGCCCGTCATCGCAGGCCACGACGGGTGCGAAGCACTCCGAGACGGCCGGCGCGGCGCCGGTGACACCGCGCTGGGCGCCGCTGCGCCGACCGGCCGCGCCGGTCGACCGGCCGCCCGCGCCCGACGTCAGAGCGTTGCGCGCGCAGTTCCAACCCGCCCGGTTGCGCAGCTTCGCGCACTCCTCGCCGGGACGGCTCGTCGCCGCCGGACTGGTCCTGATGGTGCTGTGCGTCACCGCGGGCGCGGTGACTTCGACGACCGTGAGCGAGCGTCAGCAAGCTCTCGGCGTCCTGCTCGACGACACCGAACCCGACGCGCATTCGGCCAACCACCTCTACACCTCGCTCTCCATCGCCGACGCCGCCGCGGGCACCGCGTTCATCGCGGGCGGACTCGAACCCCAAGCGGTGCGCGACCGCTATACCCAGGCCATCGGTGAGGCCGCCGCCGAACTGGTGACCCAGGCCGGGCACGTCTCCGACGAAGAGGCGGCCGATCCCTCGGGCACCGACCGCCGCCTGCGCACCGGCATCGCGACCGGGCTGCCCGTCTACAGCGGGCTGATCGAGACCGCGCGGGTAAACAATCGCAACGGCTATCCCGTCGGCGCGGCCTATCTGAGCGAGGCATCACATCAGATGCAGACCGGACTGCTGCCGATGGCCGAGGAGCTGGAGGACCACCGCTTCGACGCGGTGACCGCCGCGCAGTACCGGCACGTGCAACCACCGTGGACGGCGATCGTGCTGCTCGTGGTGGCGCTCGGCGCGCTGATCTGGGTGCAGGTCGAGCTGGCGCGGCGCTCGCGCCGATTCTTCAATATGGGCTTGCTGGTCGGCACCGGCGCGCTGGCGCTCACCCTGATCTGGACGGTGGCGGCCGGTTCGCTGTCCGCGGTGGCGATGATTCGCTGCCGGGACGAGGGCGCGGTGCCATCGGCGCGATTGGCCGAGAGCCGAATCCTCGTGCAGCAAGCCAGATCAGCGGAAATGGTGAAGCTGGTCCGCCGCGACGCGACCGGCGACTACGACCGCACCTTCGATACGAACGCCGCCCGGCTCAACGAGCTGCTCGCCGGTTACCCCGGGGACGCACCGGCCCGCGACGAGGTGGCGCACGCGCGCGCCGCGCTCACCCGCTGGCAGTCTGCCCATCAGCGGATGAACGACACCCTCGAGCGGGGCGATTTCGTGGGCGCGGCCACCGTCGCGACCGGTCCGAGCGCCGCAGATTCCGCCGCCCAGGTCGACGCACTCGACCGGGCACTGGACAAGGCGGGCGCGGTGACGCGAGACACCCTGCGCGCCAAGGTCTCGCAAGCGATCGACGTGCTGTCGTTCCTCGCCCCCGGCGCGTTCGTGCTCGGCATCGCGGCGGCGGCATGCGTCGCGCTCGGGCTGTGGCCGCGACTGCGGGAGTACCGATGAGGCGCGGCCGGGTTGTCGCGGCGCTGATGCTGGCCGGACTCCTCGCAGGCTGCTCCGAGGGCACCCCCACGCCCGCTGAGCGGGGTGTCTATTCCGAGCCGCCGTTGCCCGCCAAGGCCATTCCGATCGGCACCGACACCCCGGTGCCTCCCACCGGCGGCGAACAGTGCGGCGATCCGACCGCGAGTCTGCGACCGAGCACCGCCACGGGCCCGACGATCGATGCCATTCGCGCGCGCGGCAGGCTCGTCGTGGGCCTCGACGCGGGCAGCAACCTGTTCAGCTTCCGCGATCCGCTCACCGGTCGCATCGTCGGGTTCGACGCCGACATCGCCCGCGAGATCGCCCGCGACCTGCTCGGCAATCCTGATCTGATCGAATACCGCAGTCTCGCTTCGGAAGAGCGCGAGCGGGCACTGCAGGATCACACGGTCGACCTGATCGCGAAGACGATGACGATCACCTGCGAGCGACGTCAGCGGGTGGCCTTCTCGACGGTGTACCTGCGGGCCGACCAGCGGGTGCTCGCGGTGAAGGGTTCGGGCATCAACGGCCTGGCCGATCTGGCGGGCAAGCGGGTGTGCGTGGTGCGCGGCACCACCTCGCTCGACCACATCCGCCGCGACCAGCCTGCCGCCACGATCCTGACGGTGCCGACGTGGGCCGACTGCCTGGTGGTGCTGCAACAACGCCAGGTCGACGCCGTGAGCACCGACGACTCGATCCTGGCGGGCCTGGCCGCCCAGGACCCCTATACCGAAGTGGTGGGCGGGAGCATCAGCGCCGAGCCGTACGGCATCGGGATCCCCAAGGGCGACGACGACCTGGTGCGTTTCGTCAACTCCACCCTGGACCGCATCCGCAACGACGGCACCTGGACCCGCATCCACCGCCGCTGGCTCGCGACGCTCGGCGAGACACCGAGCCCGCCCGCACCGAAGTACCAGGACTGACGGCCATGAGCACGAACCCGACCGATGACGGAACAGGGCAATCGACACCCCACGCCGCTGCGCCGGATGACCAGGAACGGCGCGAGCCGACCCAGCTGACCCAGCGCCACCGTCCGGGCACCCTGCCCGGCGGATGGACGCTGCCCGGCGACGACGAGACACGGCCACTGCCCAAGCTCACCGCCGAGGCGGCCGCGGAGTTCGCCGGCAAACAAGCGAGCAGCCGCGACCAGACCCCGGCGACCGACGCCACCCGGCGTGCCGAGGAGTCCGGCGCCGACCCGCGATCGGGCGACGTTCCCCCCGCCGACTCGGGAACGTCGCAGGACCACCTCGCTACGCAGCGGGCGAGCAGACCCGCACCGACGGCACACGAATCCGCCGCGTATGTCCCGACCGAAGCGACGCAACGCGCCCCCGAGGCCACGCCGAGCGCGGCGGCCGAGGACGCACAGCACACCCGCGAGACCGCGCCCTACGCGGCGACCGAAATGGCCCATCGCCCCGCCGAAACCGCGCCCTACGCGGCGACCGAAGCGGCACAGCGGGTTCCGGTGAACGCCCCGCACGCGGCGACCGAGGCAGCCCAGCGCGACGATCAGACCGGCGCACGAGCGTCCGATCCCTGGCCGTCCGCGCCACAGACCGGGGTGAGTACCGCGCGGTCGGGGCGCAGTGTGCGGACCGCGCGGTCACGGCCGACGCGGCGGCTCGGCGCCGGGCTGGTGCCGATTCCGACGGTCACCCCGGCGGACCCGCGCGACGCCGTGCTGGCCGATCCGATGGTCTCGGAAGGCCGCCGGTTCTGTTGGCGCTGCGGCAATCCGGTCGGGCGGTCGACGCCGGCGCGAGCCGCTTCGACCAGCGGGGAATGCGAAACCTGCGGGGCAGCTTACGATTTCCGGCCGTCGCTGCACGAGGGCGATATGGTCGCCGGGCAGTACGAGATCCAGGGGTGCATCGCGCACGGCGGTCTCGGCTGGATCTATCTGGCCATCGACCGCAATGTGAGCGATCGGTGGGTGGTACTCAAGGGCCTGCTGCACGCGGGTGACGCCGAGGCGCAGGCCGTCGCGGTGGCCGAGCGCCAGTTCCTGGCCGAGGTGGCGCACCCGAGCATCGTCAAGATCCACAACTTCGTCGAGCACACCGCGGGTGACGGGTCCATCGGCTACATCGTGATGGAGTACGTGGGCGGGCATTCGCTGCGCGACATTCTCGATGCCAGGCCACGGGGCGAGCAGATGCCGCTGGCCGAGGCCATCGCGTATGTGCTGGAGATCCTGCCCGCGCTGGAACATCTGCATTCGATCGGCCTCACCTACAACGACCTCAAGCCCGACAACGTGATGGTCACCGAGGACCAGGTGAAGCTCATCGACCTCGGCGCGGTCGCCACCATCGACGCCTATGGGAACCTGTACGGCACCAAGGGTTTCCAGGCGCCCGAGATCGCCCGCACCGGGCCGACGCCCGCCTCCGACGTCTACACCGTGGGCCGGACGATCGCCGCGCTCACGCTGGCGCTGCCCAGCGAACACGGCCGCTACCTCGACGGCATCCCCGACCCCGCCGACGAACCGCTGCTGGCCCGCTACGAGTTCTTCCACCGATTCCTGCTCACCGCCACCGATCCCGATCCGGCACAGCGCTTTCCGTCGGCGCGGGCGATGTCGGCGCAGCTGGCCGGTGTGTTGCGCGAGATCCTCGCCTACGACACCGGCACGGAACATCCACAGCTGTCCACAGTGTTCAGTCCACAGCGCACCAGCTTCGGGACCGAGGAACTGATCAGCCAGACCGACGCCTATCTCGACGGTGTCGGTCGCTCGCCGCTGCTGGATTCCCGCGATGTGGTGGCCGCACTGCCGATTCCGCTGATCGACCCCGCCGACCCGTCGGCGCCGCTGCTGGCCGCCACCGCCAACCCCGAACCGGAGCGGGTGCTCGAGGCGCTGCACGACTCCCGCGAGCGGGCCGAGGCCGATCCGGACAACGCACCCGAGACCCTGGCGGGCGAACTGCTCTTCGCCGAGGCGCGAGCGCGGCTGGAACTGGGCGAGTCGGCGGCGGTGTTGCACATGCTCGATCGGGTGCCCAGCGAATCCGATTGGCGCACCGACTGGTTCACCGGTCAGGCACATCTGCTCGAACTCGACTACGAGGCCGCCTTCGCGTCGTTCGAGGCGGTGTTGCGGGTGCTGCCGGGCGAGATCGCGCCGAAGCTGGCGTTGGCCGCCACTGCGGAACTCATTCTGCAACACTGGGATTCCGACGCCCCCGAACAGTGGCGAAGCTTCGCCGAACGTTATTACGACACCGTCTGGCGCACCGACAGGGCCGTGGTGAGCGCGGCATTCGGCCTGGCCAGACAGCTGGCGGTGGCCGGGCGAGTCGGCGAAGCGGTCCACGCCCTCGACGATGTGCCCGCCGCGTCCCGCCACTTCACCACCGCTCAGACCACGGCGATCCTGTTGCTGCTCACCAGCTCTCCCGTCGCCGAACTCGACGAGCAGATCCTGCGGCTGGCCGCCTCGCGCGCCCAGTCCATCCCAGCGGGCGAGCACCGCGCCACCCTCATGCGCACGCTGGTCCAGGGCTCGGCATTGGCCTGGCTACAGGCCGGGAACACACCGAAACGTAAGGACGCCAAGCTGTTCGGCCGCGCCTTCACCGAACGCGAACTGCGCGACGGCACCGAATCCGGTCTGCGCTCGCTCGCCCGCAACGCCCCGGACCGGACGCACCGCTACGCCCTCGTCGATCTGGCGAACTCGCTACGACCCAAATCCTGGTTCTGAGCTCAGTGCCCGCCCACCAGCTCGTGGGCCGCGCGGGCAATGGCCAGTTCTTCGTTGGTGGGTACCACCAGCACAGTCACCGGGGCGAACTCCGGCGAAATGCGGCGGATGCCCGGCGCTCTCTTCTCATTGCGGGCCGGGTCGATGTCGATGCCCAGCGCCTGCAGACCCGCCAGTGCGTCGGCGCGCACCGCCGAGCTGTTCTCCCCCACACCGGCGGTGAAGATGATGGTGTCGACGGTGCCGAGTTCCACCAGGTAGGCGCCGAGATAGCGGCGCAGGCGGTGGATGTAGACGTCGTAGGCGAGCTTCGCCTGGGTGTCGCCGCCGTCGATGAGCTGCTGCAATTCGCGGAAGTCGTTGACCCCGCTCATGCCTTTGAGGCCGGAACTGCGGTTGAGCAGTTGCTCCACCTGACTCACGTCCAGATCGGCCGCCCGCATGAGATACGGCGTGACGCCGGGATCCAGATCGCCCGGCCTGGTTCCCATCACCAGACCTTCGAGTGGGGTCATCCCCATGGTGGTGTCGATCGCGACGCCCCCTCGGATCGAGGAAGCCGACGCCCCGTTCCCCAGGTGGAAAACGATCTGGTTCAGCTCTTCGGTCGGTTTCCCCAGGTACTCCGCGGCCTTCTCCGACACGTACTGGTGCGAGGTCCCGTGGAAGCCGTACTTGCGAATACCGTGGGCCGCGGCGAGTTTCGCGTCGATCGCGTAGGTCTTGGCGGCGTCGGGCAAGGTGTGGAAGAACCCCGTGTCGAAGACCGCGACCTCGGGAACGCCGGGCAGCAGCTCCCGCGTCGACTCGATACCGACCACGTTGGCGGGATTGTGCAGCGGCGCGAGCACCGACAGTTCGTCGATCGCGTGCAGCACATCGTCGGTGATCAGGGTCGGTTCCCAGAACACCTCGCCGCCGTGCACCACCCGGTGCCCGACCGCGCCGATGCCGATCGTGGTCAGGTCGAGGCCGGTCTCGCGGAACATCTCGAACGCCCGCGCCAGACCGGCTCTGTGGTCGGGTATCGCCCCGTCGTATTCGAGTTCGGCCGTCCCCGCCTCGTGCACGATCCTGCCGCCGTGCGACTCGCCGATCTTCTCGACCAGGCCGGATGCCAGCACCTGCGCCGAAACAGCATGCAGCAGTTGATACTTGATCGACGAGGAGCCACTGTTCAGCACCAGAACAAGGTCACTCACTTGCCATCCCCCTGAGCCTGGATGGCGGTGATCGCCACCGTGTTGACGATGTCGGCGACCAGTGCGCCGCGCGAGAGATCGTTCACCGGCTTGCGCAGACCCTGGAGCACCGGCCCGATCGCGACCGCGCCCGCGCTGCGCTGCACCGCCTTGTAGGTGTTGTTGCCGGTATTGAGGTCGGGGAAGACGAAAACCGTGGCCTTGCCCGCCACTTCGGAATCGGGCAGCTTGGCGCTGGCGACGGCGGGCTCGATCGCCGCGTCGTACTGGATCGGGCCTTCCACCGGCAGTTCCGGCGCACGCTCACGCACGAGTTCGGTGGCCGTGCGCACCTTGTCGACGTCGGCGCCGGTGCCGGACGCGCCGGTCGAGTAGGACAACATCGCCACCCGGGGGTCGATCCCGAAACGGGCCGCCGTGCCCGCCGAGGACACCGCGATATCGGCCAGCTGCTCCGAGGTCGGATCGGGCACCACCGCGCAATCGCCATAGGCGAGCACACGATCGGCCAAGCACATCAGGAACACGCTCGACACCGTGGAGACCCCGGGCACCGTCTTGATGATCTCGAACGAGGGGCGGATCGTGTGCGCGGTGGTGTGCGCGGCACCGGAGACCATGCCGTCGGCGATCCCCTTGTAGACCATCATGGTGCCGAAATACGAGATGTCGGACATGGTTTCGCGCGCACGCTCGAGCGTCATGCCCTTGTGCTTGCGCAATTCGGTGTATTCGGCGGCGAATTCGTCGAGATAGCCCGAGGTGCGCGGCGCCATCACCTGGGCGTCGGCGATATCGACACCCAGCTCGGCGGCACGGGCCCGTACCGAGGTCTCGTCACCGAGGATGGTGAGGTCGGCGATCTTGCGCTGCAGCACCCGACCGGCCGCACGAATGATGCGGTCGTCGTCGCCCTCGGGCAGCACGATGCGTTTGCGGTCGGCGCGGGCGCGTTCGATCAGCCGGTATTCGAACATCTGCGGTGTCACGACAGCCGAGGACGGAACCTGGATGCGCCGCAACAGCTCCGGCGCGTCGACCCGCTGCTCCATCAGCGCGAGCGCGGTGTCGACCTTGCGCGGGCTACCCGCCCACATCCGGCCGCGGGTGCCGTGCACGGCACTGGCGGTGTCGTAGGTACCCAGCTCGGTGGCCAGGATCGGCAGCCTGGGGTGCAGGCCCTCCATCAGCCGCGCGATGGCCGGATGCGGGCGAAGACCGCCGTTCATGATCACGCCCGCCAGCGACGGGAAGCCCTCTGCCTCATGGGCGTTCACCAGGCTGAGCAGCACGTCGGAGCGGTCGCCCGGGGCGATCACCACCACACCGTCGGAGAGCCGCTCCAGGATGTGTTCGGCGGTCATGCCGCCGACCATGATGCGCAGCGCCTCACGCTGCAGCAATTCCGGGTCGCCACTGTAGATTTCGCCGTCGATCGCCTCGCACAGCTCGCCCATGGTCGGCGCCATCAGCAGCGGCACCTCGGGCAGCGTCCAGGACGGCACATCGAAACCGGCCAGGGCGGTCGCGATGTCGTCGAGCTCGTCGGGAGCGCACCGATTGGCGACGATCGCGACCAGGTGGGCGTGCTCGGTGGCGAGCTCGGCGGTACACAGTTCGACCAATTGCTTGACCTCGCCGGGCGTACGTTCCGCGCCGCGAACGACCAGCAGGACCGGCGCGCCCAGGTTCACCGCGATCCGGGCGTTGAAGCGCAGCTCGCTCGGGCTGGCGACGTCGGTGTAGTCGCTGCCGACGATCACCACCGCGTCACAGGCCTTGGCGACGTCGTGGAAACGCATCACGATGTCGCTGATCGCGGCCGTGGGGTCGCGGTGGACGTCCTCGTAGGTGACGCCGACGGCCTGCTCGTAGCTGATATCGGCGGTGCTGTGCTCGAGCAGCAGTTCGAGGATGTAGTCGGGTTCGTCGGTGGAACGGGTGATCGGACGGAACACGCCGACGCGTGCGGTGGTCGCGCACAGCATGCCGAGGACACCCAGTGCCACCGTAGATTTTCCGGTGTCACCCTCGGGCGAGGCGATGTACACGGTGGACGGCGCTTGTTCGACCATGCTCGCGAGCTTAGTGAATCGGCGGCGATTCAGGGGTTCGGCGGGGTCCGATCCGGTCGCGTTATAGTCCGGCCCATGACATCGCAGTTCCCGGATCGCCAGTGGGGCTCTCGCGCCAATCCCCTGTCCCGCGCCGCCACCCGATTCGCCGCGACCAAGCCGGGTTCCTGGCTGATCCGCACCATCACCCCGCTCGACCGCGCCCTGCTCGAGCGCACCGACGCCAAGTACACCGTGCTGGGCCCGATCGGCGCCCGGTGATCCTGCTCACCACCACCGGCCGCAAGTCCGGCGTCGCGCGCACCCAGCCGCTGCTCTACGTCCACGACGGCGACACCCTGTACGTGGTCGGTTCCAACTTCGGCCAGGCCCACCACCCGGCCTGGACCGGCAACCTGCTCGCCGATCCGGCAGCCACTGTCGCCATCGCCGGCGAACGCATCCGGGTGACCGCCACCCCGGTCACCGACGCGGACAAGGACGCGATCTTCGCCCGCTTCATCGACATCACCGGCGCCTACGCCGCCTACCGCGACCGCACCACCCGCGACCTGCGCATGTTCGCCCTGCGCCGGGCGTAAGCGCCGGGTTCGGTCCGGATGCTCTTCGAGAACGTCGAGCGGACTCTCGCGGCCGTCGGAGCGACCTGGACCGACGTCATTGCCGCCCGGGCGACCGCACTCGCGAGCCGGCAGGACTGACGAGGTATCCGGTCAGCCCTGCCGGCTCGAGTACTCGGCCCACGACGTGGCGGTGATCAGACCTTGTCGACTTCGCCGTTCGACAGAGCCTTCTGCAAGGAATTGAAGACCGTCAGGCCCTGACCGACCATGCCGTTGAGCAGCTCGCCCACGCCGTCGGGGCCGTTGAGGACGGTGAGGTTGGCGCCCGCCAGGCCGTGCGAGGCCTGCTTGACGATTTCCGGGAGTTGCTCGATGAGCATCTGGTCCAGCGCGATGCGGTTGTTGGACGCCGCCGCCTCGGCCTGAATACGGGTGCGGTCGGCCTCGGCCACCGCGAGGATGCGGACTCGTTCCGCCTCCGCCTCAGCGGGTTTCACCACTTCGGCCTGGAGTTGCTGTTCGCGCAGTTCCGCGTTCTTGCGGGCCTGCTCGGCCTGGGCGTGCAGCACGGCCTGCCTGGCGATGGCGTCGGCGAGCGGACCCGCCTGTGCCGCTTCGGCATTGGCCTTGTCGATGTCGCGCTGGTACTGCGCCTTGAGGATCGAGGTCTCACGTTCGTATTCGGCGCGACGGCGCAACGACTCCTGCTCGGCTTCAGCGGAGCGCTGCGCGGCCTGGGCCTGAGCGATCTGGGCATCCCGCTGGACGGCCGCATTGTGCGGTGCCGCAAGGGCATTGATGTAGCCGAGGTTGCCGTCGTCGATGGACTGGATCTGGAACGAATCGACCCACAGGCCGATATTGCTCATCTCCACCTTGGAGGCGATGAGCACCTCGTCGGCCAGCTTCTGACGTTCGCGGATGATCTCCTCGACGGTCATCGAGCCCACGATCGAGCGCAGATGACCGGAGAAGATCCGCCCGGTCAGCACCGACATCTCCTGCTCCTGTTCGGACAGGAAGCGCTGTGCCGCATTGACGATCGACTGGGTGTCGTTGGCGACCTTGAACGCGATCACCGCACGCACATCGAGCTGGATGGCCTGCTTGGTGACGCAGCGCTCGCGGATCTCGGACTCGAACATGGCCAGTGACAGGTATCGGACCTTACGGAACAGCGGCACCACCCAGGTGCCGCGCCCGATGACCACCTTGAACGGGGTGTCGTCCTTGGTCTTGGCGCCACTGACCAGCATGGCTTCGTCGGGATCGGGAACGTGATAGCCCAGCATCGCGGGCCCCTTTCATTCAGAGGGAAGCGGAATCCAGGTGACCACGTCGACCAGGCGACCCGGGTGGACCGCGACGATCAACACGGTGGTCCAGGCGGCGATCGGTTCGTCGGCTCGGGCGAGATAGAGCTCGGTGCCCCCGCGAATCGAGATCAGTACCTCACCCAGTGCGCCCGCCTCCCGAATCGGTGACGTGATGGTGCCCGTCATGCCCTGCACCGAGTCGGTCATCGCGGGTGAACCTCCCTGTCTCGCACCGGATGCCGTCAGCGTACGGAGGGTCGGCTATAAGCCGGTAGCAAAATTCTTATTGACAGCATCCTGTCAAAGATGACAGGATGCTGTCATGTCGAAGAAAACAGTTCACGTAGCCGTCTACGACACCCTGGCCGACTGGGAAGTGGGGGCCGCGACGGCCCACATCGCCAACGGCAACTGGCACCGGGAGCCTGGAACATTCGAGGTCGCGACGGTCGGCCTCACCACCGAACCGATCACCACCATGGGACGCCTGCGAGTGACACCCGACCTGGCCGTCACCGATCTCGACCCGGCCGGCAGCGCGATGCTGATCCTGCCCGGCGCGGATCTGTGGATGGGTGAGGACCTGATCGCGTTCGCGCACAAGGCGAAAGAGTTCGTCGACGCCGGGGTGCCGGTGGCCGCGATCTGCGGCGCGACCTTCGGACTGGCCACGGCGGGACTGCTCGATGATCGCGCGCACACCAGCAACGCGGCGGAATTCCTTGGCTACAGCGGATACTCGGGTGCGCGGCACTACGTCGAGGCGCCCGCGGTCACCGACGGTGACGTGATCACCGCGGACGGCATGTCGCCGTTCGAATTCGCCAGGGAGATCTTCGCGCGGCTCGATCTGTACGAACCGCGGGTACTCGACGCCTGGTACCAGCTGTATGCGCACAAGGACCCGGCCGGGTACGCCACGCTCGCCGAATACGAAGGGAGCCACGCGGCTTGAACTCCGAACAGGACCTGCTCGACGGCGCCGCCCTCACCGTCTTCCGGCTCAACGGTCAATTCCTGACCATCGGCGACAGCTTGTCCGCGCCGGCCGGAATCTCGGTGGCCTGGTGGCAGGTGATGGCCGCGGTACAGGACCAGCCGCAGCCGGTAGCCGGGATCGCCCGCGCGATGGGCATCACCCGGCAGAGCGTGCAGCGGATCGCGGACCTGCTGGTCGGCAAGGGCATGTGCGAGTACCGGCCCAACCCCGCGCACAAGCGGGCCAAGCTGGTCGCGATGACCGAGGAAGGCACGGCCGCCATCCGTCGCATCGATCCGCAGCACGCGGCCATGGCGCACCGGCTGGCCGAGGCGCTCGGCCCGGCCGAGTTCGCCGCGACGGTCGCGACCCTCACGCGTCTCGCGGCGACCCTCGACACGATCATCGCCGACGAGGACTAGCCACGGCGCACAACGGCCGACGCCCCCATCACCGCACAGGTGATGGGGGCGTCACGTCGGTCCGGGTCAGCCCTGGAGGACGGCCTCGATCTCGAGGGTGAGGGTGATCTTGTCGCCGATCACGGCGCCGCCGTCGGGCAGCGGCATGTCGATGTCGAGGCCGAAGTCGCGGCGCGAGACCACGGTCTTGGCCTCGAAGCCGGCGACCTGGCCGTTGCCCATGCCCGGGCTCACGCCGACGAACTCGACCTCGAGGGTGACCGGCTTGGTGTTGCCGCGCACGGTGAACTCGCCGTCGACGACGAAATCGCTGCCCTCGCCACGGAATGCGGTGGACTTGAAGGTCATCAGCGGGAATTCCTCGGCGTGGAAGAAGTCGGCGGTGCGCAGGTGGCCGTCGCGCTGAGCGTTGTCGGTGGTGAGGGAGTCGACGCGGATCTCGGCGTGCGCGGTGGCGGTGCCGTCCTCGGCGATCACGAGCGCGCCGTCGAAGTCGGTGAAGCGGCCACGGACCTTGCTCACCATCAGGTGGCGTACGGAGAAGCCGACGGTCGAGTGGGTGGGGTCGATTGCCCAGGTGCCTGCGGTGAGTCCCTTGGCGATGGCGGTGGTCATGAGTGTGCTCCTTGGGGGTTGGTGTGCATCAGTGATTCGCTGCGAGAAGGTCTTCGAACGGGGTCGTATCGGTGTAGGGGTCGGTGGGTCGGGTGGCGGACGTGCCGAGCAGCAGTGCGCCGAATCCGGCTGCGGCGCGGTCGATTCGATGGTTGAGCGCCTTGTCGCCGCCGTTCGCGCCCCAATCTGTCGACGCCGCGTAGACCGCGGTGGGGACGACGATCGAGCGCAGGTAGGCGAACAGCGGGCGCACCGCGTGCTCCAGCGCCAGGGAATGACGCTCGGTGCCGCCGGTCGCGCCGGTGAGCACCGGCATCCCGGCGAGCGAATCCGGTTCCAGCACATCGAAGAACGTCTTGAACAGGCCGCTGTAGGAGGCGCTGAAGATCGGCGTCACGGCGATCAGGCCATCGGCGGTGACGACCTTGTCGATCGCCGCCCGCAGCGCGGGGGCCGGGAAGCCGGTGAGCAGGTTGTCGGCCAGATCGCGAGCGTGATCGCGCAGGTCGACGAAGTCCACTTCGACCTCGGCGCCTTTCGCGCGGAGCTCGCGTGCTGCCGCGGCGGCCAGTCGATCGGCCAGCAAGCGTGTCGACGAAGGCTGCGAAAGCCCTGCCGAGACCACGGCGATACGGGTTGTCATGCGATCACCTCCGTGGTGTGCGGGCCGCCGAATGCGCGGCGCGGTGTGGATGTCACGCGCTGACCTCCGCCATGGTCTTGGCGGCGAGCAGCGAGTCGTGCGTCGGCGCGTCCGGGACGTGCGCCGGGCGTCGAGCCGCGAACTCCTTGCGCAACACCGGGATCACCTCCTCGCCGAGCAGGTCGAGCTGCTCGAGCACCGTCTTCAACGGGAGTCCGGCGTGGTCGACCAGGAACAGCTGGCGCTGGTAGTCGCCGAAGTGCTCGCGGAAGGTGAGCGTCTTCTCGATCACCTGCTCCGGGCTGCCCACGGTGAGCGGGGTCTGCTCGGTGAAATCCTCCAGCGACGGGCCGTGTCCGTAGACGGGTGCGTTGTCGAAGTAGGGCCGGAATTCGCGGACCGCGTCCTGAGAGTTCTTGCGCAGGAACACCTGTCCGCCGAGACCGACGATCGCCTGGTCGGCGCTGCCGTGGCCGTAGTGCTCGTAGCGCCTGCGGTACAGGTCGATCAGCCGCTTGAAATGGTCGGTGGGCCAGAAGATGTGGTTGGCGAAGAAGCCGTCACCGTAGTACGCGGCCTGTTCGGCGATCTCGGGGCTCCGGATCGACCCGTGCCAGACGAACGGCGGCACGTCGTCGAGCGGACGCGGGGTCGAGGTGAACGACTGCAGCGGTGTGCGGAACTTGCCTTCCCAGTTCACGACGTCTTCACGCCACAGCCGGTGCAGCAGAGCGTAGTTCTCGATGGCCAGGGGAATGCCGTCGCGGATGTCCTTGCCGAACCACGGATAGACCGGGCCGGTGTTGCCGCGGCCGAGCATCAGGTCGACGCGGCCGTCGGCCAGGTGCTGCAGCATCGCGAAGTCCTCGGCGATCTTGACCGGGTCGTTCGTGGTGATGAGCGTGGTCGAAGTGGACAGCAAGATGTTGTCGGTGCGGCCCGCGATATAGCCGAGCATCGTCGTCGGTGACGACGGCACGAAGGGCCGATTGTGGTGCTCGCCCATCGCGAACACATCGAGGCCCACTTCCTCGGCCTTCTGCGCGATCGCGACCATCGCCTTGATCCGCTCGGCCTCGGTGGGGGTGCGGCCGGTGGTGGGATCGGTGGTCACATCGCCGACGCTGAAGATTCCGAACTGCACGGGCCCTCCTTTGGTTGCCATGGCAACTATAACCACGGCAGGCGGGCACCTATTCCGATGAGATGCGGATCACATGGCTACTCGGCGAACGGGTGGCGCGTGCGGCCGATCAAGTCGGCCACCGAGCCCACCACCATGGTCGGCCGGAACGGATAGGCCTCCACCGAGGACTTCGTCGAGATGCCGGAGGTCACCAGCACCGTGCGCAGACCCGCCTCCAAGCCGGCGATCACGTCGGTGTCCATCCGGTCGCCGATCATCACCGTCGATTGGGAATGCGCGCCGATCTGACGCAGCGCCGAGCGCATCATCAGCGGATTGGGCTTGCCGACGTAGTACGGCTCCTTGCCGGTGGCACGGGTGATCAGGGCGGCAACCGAACCGGTGGCGGGCAGCACGCCGTCGCGCGAGGGTCCGGTGGCATCAGGATTGGTGGCGATGAACTTCGCGCCCCTGTCCACCAGCCGGATCGCGGTGGTGATCGCCTCGAAGGAGTACGTCCGGGTCTCGCCGAGGACCACGTAATCGGGGTCGCTGTCGGTGAGCACGTAGCCGATCTCGTGCAGCGCGGTGGTGAGACCGGATTCGCCGACCACGTACGCGGTGCCGTTGGGGCGCTGGTCGTCGAGGAAGGTCGCCGTGGCCAGCGCCGAGGTCCAGATCGACTCCTCGGGGATGTCGAGGCCGGTGTGGCGCAGGCGGGCCTGCAGGTCGCGGGGCGTGCGGATCGAGTTGTTGGTCAGCACGAGGAACGGGATCTCGTTGGCGCGCAGTTCGGCGAGGAACTCGTCGGCGCCGGGGATCAGCTGATCCTCGTGCACCAGCACGCCGTCCATGTCGGTGAGGTACGACAAGATCTGTTCATCCTTGGTGGCCACCAGTTAATTGTCCGCTAAAACTCGGCGTGGTGGGTGACGAAACGGCATGGGCGCGGATGACGGGCTGCGCGCTAGTGTCGTGTTGGCAGGGGTCAACGGACGACAGGAGTGGCTGGAATGGTTGAGCTCAAGCTCGGGTACAAGGCATCGGCAGAGCAGTTCGGGCCACGAGAGCTGGTCGAACTCGGCGTCGCCGCCGAGCAGCACGGTCTCGACAGCGCGACCGTGAGCGACCACTTCCAGCCGTGGCGCCACGACGGCGGGCACGCGCCGTTCTCGCTGGCCTGGCTGGCGGCCGTCGGCGAGCGCACCGAACGCATCCAGCTCGGCACCTCCGTGCTCACCCCGACCTTCCGCTACAACCCGGCGGTGATCGCGCAGGCCTTCGCCACCATGGGCTGCCTGTACCCGGGCCGGGTGATGCTCGGTGTGGGCACCGGTGAAGCGCTCAACGAGATCGCCACCGGTTACAAGGGCGAATGGCCCGACTTCAAGGAGCGTTTCGCCCGCCTGCGGGAAGCGGTGAAGATGATGCGCGAATTGTGGACCGGCGATCGCGTCGATTTCGACGGCGATTACTACCACACCGTGGGCGCCTCCATCTACGACGTACCCAAGGGCGGCATCCCCGTCTACATCGCCGCGGGCGGCCCGGTGGTCGCCAGGTACGCGGGTCGCGCGGGCGACGGTTTCATCTGCACCTCGGGCAAGGGCATGGACCTCTACACCGAGAAGCTGCTGCCCGCCGTCGCCGAGGGCGCCGAGAAGGTCGACCGCGATGTCGCCGAGATCGACAAGATGATCGAAATCAAGATCTCCTACGACACCGATCCCGAACTGGCACTACAGAACACGCGATTCTGGGCCCCCCTCTCCCTGACCCCCGAACAGAAGCACGACATCACCGACCCCATCGAAATGGAGAAGGCCGCCGACGCCCTCCCGATCGAACAGGTCGCCAAGCGCTGGATCGTCGCCAGCGACCCCGACGAAGCCGTCGCCGCGATCAAGCCCTACCTCGACGCGGGCCTCAACCACCTGGTCTTCCACGCCCCCGGCCAAGACCAGCTCCGCTTCCTCGATCTGTTCAAGCGAGACCTGGCCCCCCGCCTGCGCGCCCTGGGCTGAGACCGGCCGGCTCGAATCCCTGGCCGGGCTCCATTAACGGCGCCCGGCCAGATATCGATCCATGGTCACGAACATCGGATCGACACAAGGAAACGAACCATGGGATTGTGGATCGGTAGCCCCGCGCTGAACGCCACCGAGAACGTCGTCTGGCAGAAACTCGCCAATCGAACACAAGGCAGCAGGGCCGTCGGCGGACGCCTCCACCTGACCGAAACCCGACTGCTCTTCGTGCCCAATCACCTCGACGCGATCACCGGCGGCAAGCGCTGGGAAGCGCGCCTGACCCAGCTGCGCGCCGTCGGGCAGCAGAGCCCGGATGGCGGCCTGTTCAGCGGCGGCCTCCGTACTCGTCTGCGCGTCGACACCGACGCCGGAACCGAACTCTTCGTCATCGATCCGATCGACGAGGCGATCGCGATTCTGGACGCCGCGAGGACAGATACCCGGAGCTAGCTCAGGGCGGGGGCGGGTGTTCGACTAGCCAAAATTCGGCAGCATCCTGCCGGTTCAGCCCTGCCGGGGCGACGGGGTGAACACCACACACCAAGTCGGCAGAATATTGCCGGTACTCTACTATTTGAGGTACCCTCACTTAGCCGATGGAAAATTCGGCGGAATTCTGCCGACCAAAGGCTGGCTGCGAATATGTTGCATGCGGTGGGCGCGGCGATTCGGGCGGAGCGGCGCCTCCACCACTTGACGCAGGAGCAGCTTGCCGAGATTGCGGGCACCTCGACCCGAACGGTCCGCGATATCGAGCAGGGGCGAGGTTCACCCAGCATCGGGACGGTCGCCGCGGTGGCCGGCGCGCTGGGGCTGTCCCTGGCGGTCACGCCATGACAGACTTCGAAGCATTGCGCACCGTCAGGAGCGCAGATGTCTATAAAGCCGGTACCCTCGCTGCCTCGATCAACCGGACACGGCAAGGCGGCACCGAATTTCAGTACGCACCAGGGTATTCCGGTGATCCGGTCGCTTCTACTCTGCCGCTCGGCACCGAGCCGGTCACCAGCGGATCGGGATCTGTACCAGCCTTTTTCGCGGGCCTGCTGCCGGAAGGGCACCGCTTGACGGTGCTTCGTCGTGCCGTAAAGACCAGCATCGACGACGAACTCAGCCTGCTACTCGCGGTCGGTGCCGATGTACCGGGTGACGTTCAAGTGTTTCCCGCCGGCGCACAACCTGTCGACGTTCCCGCGCTGGTCGACTGCATGTCAGCCGACGAGCTCGAATTCGACCGCCTCGTAGACGATGTCGATCGACAGGCGATCCCTGGGATCCAGAACAAGGCGAGCGCGTCGATGATCAGCACACCGATTGCCGCGGGCTTCGGTCGATTCATCCTGAAGCTGTCACAGTCGGGATACCCGTATCTGATCGAGAACGAATCCGCGCACCTGGCCGCGGCGCGGGGACTGAAGCTTGATGTTGTCGGGTCGGACCTGGTGCACGACCGATATGGGCAGCCGGGCTTGCTGGTCCGACGGTTCGATCGTGTGCACGAAGGGGATGAATGGCGTCGTCTCGCGTTCGAGGATGCCACCCAGGTCCTCGGGTTGCCGCCGTCGTCGAAATACAACGTCGACGCGGTGCAGGTCGTCGAAGCGCTCGCTGGAATGGTCCGCGCCCCTCTGATCGCAGCACGAAATCTCTACCTGCAGTTCCTGTTCGCGTGGTTGACCGGCAACGGTGACCTGCACGGCAAGAACGTCGGGGTACTTCGAGACACCATGGGACGCTGGAGTATCGCGCCGCTGTACGACATTCCGTGCACTCTCGTCTACGACGACGATTCGATGGCGTTGCCGATCGCCGGACGAACCAGGGGCCTTCGAGCGAAGCACTGGGCCGAGTTCGCCGGACAAGTCGGACTGCCTGCCAAGGCCGCGAAGTCAGCGCAGCAACTCGCGCTCCGCGCCGCCGCGACGGTCGATTTCGACCAGCTCCCGTTCACCGGTTCACCGTTGAACAGGACTCGGCGTGAGCTGCGCTTACGCCGAGGCGATTTGGAGCTTTCGCTCAACTCGTGACAGGGGTGCCAGATCTGACCCTGCCCATTCGTCTCCTGGCGCCTGGCACTTCTCGGGGGCTAACTCAGGGCGTGGTCCAGGTCGCCGAGGAGATCTTGGAGGTCTTCCAGGCCGACCGAGATGCGGACTACCCCGTCGGACAAGCCGATTGAGGCGCGGCCCTCGGGGCCCATGGCTCGGTGGGTGGTGGTGGCGGGGTGGGTGATCATGGTTTTGGCGTCGCCCAGGTTGTTGGAGATGTCGATGATGCGCAGGCGGTTCAAAACCTCGAAGGCTCGCTTCTTGCCGTCGTCGCCGGTGAGGGCGAAGGTGACCACGGTGCCGCCGCCGGTCATCTGCTCCTTCGCCAGTGCGTGTTGCGGATGTGATTCCAGGAAGGGGTATTTCACCCAGTCGACCGAATTCTTGGTCTCCAGGAACTTCGCCACCTGCAGGGCCGACTCGGTGGAGTGGCGCACGCGCAACGGCATGGTTTCCAGGCCCTTGAGCAAGGTCCAGGCGTTGAAGGGGCTCAGGGCCGGGCCGGTGTGGCGCATCAGGGTTTTGACGGGGCCGTCGATGTAGTCCTGGGCGCCGAGGATGGCGCCGCCGAGGACGCGACCCTGGCCGTCGATGTGTTTGGTGCCGGAGTAGACCACCACGTCGGCGCCGAGTTCGAAGCCGCGCTGGAGCAGGGGGGTGGCGAAGACGTTGTCCAGCACCACCTTCGCGCCCGCGGCGTGGGCGAGCTCGGTGACCTTGCGGACATCGACGAGGGTCTGCATCGGGTTGGCGGGGGTCTCGAAGAACACGGCCTGGGTGGGGACGGACAGGGCCTGCTCCCACTGGTCGAGGTCGTCGCCGTCGACGAAGACGGTTTCGATGCCCCAGCGCGGCAGGATCTCGTTACAGACCACGAAACAGGATCCGAACAGGCTGCGGGCGGCGACGAGACGGTCGCCCGCCTTCAGCAGGGCACCGAGCGCGGTGAACACCGCCGACATGCCGGACGCGGTCGCGAAGGCCGCCTCGGCGCCGTCGAGCAGGCGGATGCGCTCCTCGAACATGGCCACGGTCGGGTTGCCGAAGCGGGAGTAGACGAAGTGCTCGACGTCGCCGGTGAACGCGGCCTCGGCGGCTTCGGCGCTCTCGTAGACGAAACCCGAGGTCAGATACAGCGCCTCGGAGGTCTCGTCGAAGCCGGAACGGCGCAGGCCGCCACGCACGCCGAGCGTACCGGGACCGACGCCTTCGGGCAGTGGCTTGTCGAACGAACCACCGGTGATCATGCTTTTCTCCTTATGCCTGACGCCACGGCAGGCCGACAGCGCGCCAACCGGTGCTGCCGCGCTGACCGAACGCGTCGGGACCACCTTCGAAACCGTCGAGCACGTTGTAGGACGGCGCCACGCCCGCCGCCGTCGCCAGGTTCGCCGCATGCGCGGAACGCTGGCCGGAGCGACACAGGAACACCACGGGCGCGTCGTCGGGGCGACCGGCGAGTGCCTGCTCGAGCTGCGCGCCGAACTCGGGATTGCGGGTGCCGGTGCCGTCGACCCATTCGATGAAGTGGGCCGGGCGCTCGATGGAACTGGTGTCGGGAATGCCGATGTGTGCCCACTCGCCTTCGGTGCGCACGTCGACCAGCACGGCGCCGGGGTGCTCGGTGAGCAGCTCCCACGCCTTCTCAGGGGTGATGTCGCCGGCGTAAGTCATGTCGATCCTCCTGCGTGAATCCGCTCTTGCCGTGCCGGAAATCCCCGAACACACGGCCAGGTCGTCACCCGGAGCACCCCACCGCGGAGGAGGGTTGCCGACCAGCGAGCCGGGGCTTGACGCTGGCACTCATGACCTTGCGATCTGAGATTGCCTCGGCACCGGTCATCGTGTCAAACGATTCAGAACGAGCACACCAGCCACGCGCTGTCCACGCGGGTCAGTTTCCAGTTGCTCGCCGCCGGGTTGCCGTTGACCACGAGCGCCGCGTCGATTTTGGCGCGGTCACCGTTGACGGTGGCGTTCTCGAAACCCTTGCCGTCGATCGTGACAGTGGATTTCGGGCCACCGAGCTGTTCGCCGAGGCCGGAGGTCTCTTCGCTGAAGCCGGGGCAGGCCACGCCCGTCGGCGGACGGAGGTCGCTGCGCGAGCGCGCGTCGATATAGTTGGTGACGGCGGCCGCGAGACGGTCGGCCTCTGTGACATTTTTCTCAGCGGGTGAGAGCAGTCCGCCCGCCACGATGCCGATGAGCACGATGATCGCGACCACCGCGGCCGCGACGAACGGGACGATGGAACGCTTGTCGGTCTGATCCACCACTACGGGCTGGTCATCCGAGCCTGTTTGCTCCTCGTTCATGCTGTAATCCTGACAGACCCGCGCGGGCAGCTACACCGCGCGCCGGGTGGCTGCAACGCCGCAGCTAGAATCGCCTTGATTGCGGTCGGCTGCCGACGTCGATGGCAGCTGCCAGTAAGCGGATGTCCGACTTAGCCTAAGCTAAGTTGACGCCGTCAAATCAGTTCTCGACCAAAGGGTGCGCGTAGAAATGACCGAACAGAGTGCAGCGACTCGCCCACTTCGCATTGCGATCGTGGGTGCGGGACCGGCCGGTATCTACGCCGCCGACGCGTTGATGAAGTCCGATGCCGACGTGAGCATCGACCTCTACGAGCGCATGCCCGCACCCTTCGGCCTGATCCGCTACGGCGTCGCCCCCGACCACCCCCGCATCAAGGGCATCATCACCGCCCTGCACAAGGTCCTCGACAAAGACCAGGTCCGCCTGCTCGGCAACATCGACTACGGCACCGACATCACCCTCGACGACCTGCGCCAGTTCTACGACGCGGTCATCTTCTCCACCGGCGCCAACGCCGACCGCGCCCTGGCCATCCCCGGCATCGACCTCGACGGCTCCTACGGCGCCGCCGACTTCGTGTCCTGGTACGACGGCCACCCCGACGTCCCCCGCTCCTGGCCCCTCGAGGCCGAGAAGGTCGCCGTCCTCGGCGTCGGCAACGTCGCCCTCGACGTCGCGCGCGTACTCGCCAAGACCGGTGACGAACTGCTGCCGACCGAGATCCCGCCGAACGTCTACGAAGGCCTCAAGGCCAACAAGGCCCTCGAGGTCCACGTGTTCGGTCGTCGTGGCCCCGCGCAGGCCAAGTTCACGCCCCTCGAGCTGCGCGAACTGGATCACTCGCCGACGATCGAGGTCATCGTCAACCCCGAGGACATCGACTACGACGAGGGCTCCGAAGCCGCACGCCGTAACTCCAAGCAGGTCGACATGGTCGCCAACACCTTGGAGCAGTGGGCCATCCGCGACCACGGCGACCGCCCGCACAAGCTGTTCCTGCACTTCTTCGAATCGCCCTCGGAGATCCTCGGCGAAGACGGCAAGGTCGTCGGCCTGAAGACCGAACGCACCCAGCTCGACGGCACCGGCAACGTCAAGGGCACCGGCAACTTCACCGACTGGGACATCCAGGCCGTGTACCGCGCCGTGGGCTACCTCTCGCAGAACGTCACGCAGCTGCCGTTCGACGATCAGGCGGGCACGGTGCCCAACGAGGCCGGCCGCGTGATCGCCGACGACACCGCCGAAGGTGACGCCCGATTCATGCCCGCCACCTACGTGACCGGCTGGATCAAGCGCGGCCCGGTCGGCCTCATCGGCCACACCAAGGGCGACGCCAACGAGACCATCGCCTGCCTGCTCGACGACGCCAAGGCCTTCGCCCCCGCGCCGAAGCCCGAGCTCGACGCCGTCACCGAGTTCCTCGAGGGCAAGGGCATCCCGTTCACCACCTGGGCGGGCTGGTACCGCCTCGACGCCCACGAGCGCGCCCTCGGCGAGCCCGAAGGCCGCGAGCGCGTGAAGGTCGTGGAGCGCGAGGACATGCTGCGCGCCTCCGAGCCGAACAAGGCCTGAGTTTTTGGCGCGCTGGCGCGCGCGTGTTCGCGGCCCTGAATGGCGGGGGTTGAGTGTGCTGTCATGGCAGAACTCGGGGTTTCGGTGGTCCCGTCCTAGTGGGGGCGCGACGTTGAGCGCGCTCGCGCCGCAGAGATAAGGCATTCTGTACTGGTGTTCGATGCCCACGTCCACATCATCGATCCGCGGTTTCCGCTGATCGAGAACGAAGGCTATCTCCCCGAGCCCTACGTGATCGATGACTATCGAAAGCGTATGGCGCACTTCGATGTTCGCGGCGGTGCTGTCGTCAGCGCGTCTTTTCAAGGCGCCGATCAGACGTACCTGAAGGCAGCACTGGCCGCGCTCGGTCCCGACTGGGTCGGCGTGACCCGGCTGGATCTCGACGCCACCGACGACGAGATCCTCGAGCTGAACCGGGCAGGCGTACGCGCCCTGCGGTTCAACCTCAAGCGCGCCGCCGCCGACATCACCGAGATGACATTGCAGGCGTTGCGCGCCCATGAACTGGCGGGCTGGCACGTGGAGCTCTACATCGACGGTCAGATGCTGGCCTCGCTGCAACCGGTGATCTCGAAGCTGCCCGCGCTCTCGATCGACCATCTCGGCATGTCCGACGAGGGTCTGCCGTACCTGCTCGACCTGGTGGACCGCGGCGCCAGGGTGAAGGCGACCGGGTTCGGCCGGGTCGAGATGGATGTGGCCGAGACGCTGCGACGCATCCACACCGTCAACCCGGGTGCGCTGATGTTCGGCAGCGATCTGCCCGGCACGCGCGCCGGTAGGCCGTTCGAGGAGCGCGATGTGGACCTGATCTCGCAGGTGGTCGGCTCCGATATCCACGCGGTGCTCGAGGACAATGCCCGCGAGTTCTACCGGCTACCCGCGGTGCGTCGCCCGGAATCCGAGCCGCTACCCCGCATCGAGAATCCGACTATCCCGATCCCGCGCAATCAGCTCCCCGGCGCGGACGACCGCACCCGCCCGCTGCCGATCATCGAGTAGTCAGCTGATGATCGCGCCGGTGAGCCACACACCGGACGCGATCAGCGCGCCGAACAACTCGACCAGCATCGACAGGCCGACGCCCTTGAGCGCGTGCACCGTCGCGGGCCAGGCCAGGTCGTTGGTCTTCAGGCGGTACAGCTCGGCCAGGTACACACCGAGCACGAAGCCGATGAACAGGCCGACGATCGGGATCACGAAGAAGCCGGCGATGCCGAGCACCGCACCGGCCAGCAGCGCGCGGTTCGACACCCCGGCTTCGCGCATCCGCTTGCCCGGCCAGGTGTACTTCACGACGCCGGAGAGCGCCAGCGCGACGGTGGCGATCGCCAGCACCGTCCAGGCCGTCGCACCGCCGGTCATGAACGCCCACACCGCGATCGCCGCGAAGATGAGGATCACCCCCGGCAGAATCGGTACGATCACGCCGACGATGCCGACCAGAATGACAAGGCCGACAACGACCTCACCCCACACGCCCACTACCGGGTCCTCCCGTTGCCGCGCCGAGTCGCGCTCGTGCGAATTCTCGCCCATGCTCTACCCGAGCCGCCACCCCAGCGCTATTGTCGGAGTGTCAATACCGTTCGACGACGAACTGAGGTCACCGCGTGAGCACGGAGTCCACCGCCAAGCAGGGGCCCCTTGCGGGCATCAAGGTCATCGAGTTGGCAGGCATCGGGCCAGGTCCGCACGCCGCGCTGCTGCTGGCCGACCTCGGCGCCGACGTGGTGCGGGTGCAGCGCCCGAACCAGCTGCCCGGCTTCATGGAACGCCCCCAGTGGCGTGGGCGAACGATCGTCGAGGCGAATCTGAAGGACCCCGCCGACGTCGCCAAGATCCTCGACCTGGTCGAGAAGGCCGACGTGCTGCTCGAGGGCTTCCGTCCCGGCGTCACCGAGCGCATGGGCCTCGGACCCGACGAGGCGCTGGCCCGCAACCCGCGCCTGGTGTACGGCCGGATGACCGGCTGGGGCCAGCACGGCCCCCTCGCCGATCGCGCGGGACACGACATCAACTACATCTCGCTGACCGGTGTGCTCAATGCCATCGGGCGCAAGGGCGAGCGACCGGTGCCGCCGCTGAACATGGTCGGCGACTTCGGTGGCGGCTCGATGTTCCTGGTGTTCGGCGTGCTCGCCGCGCTGGTGGAGCGGCAGAATTCCGGCAAGGGCCAGGTGATCGACGCCGCGATGATCGATGGCGCGCTTGCCCTTTCGCACATGATCTGGGGCATGCGCGGGGTCGGCCTGTGGTCCGACGAGCGCGGTACCAACCTGCTCGATACCGGCATGGCCTTCTACGACACCTATGAGACCTCCGACGGCAAGTACATGGCCGTCGGCGCGATCGAGCCGCAGTTCTACGCCGAACTGCTGGCCGGGCTGGAGATCGACCCGGAAGGTCTGCCGATGCAGATCGACCCGAACGGACAGGAACAGCTGCGCAAGCTGTTCACCGACAAGTTCCTGACGAAGACCCGCGACGAGTGGGCCGCGATCTTCGACGGCACCGATGCCTGCACCACCCCGGTGCTGACCTTCACCGAGGCCACCGAGAACCCGCACATCGTGGCCCGTACCGGCCTGATCGACATCGACGGTGTGGTCCAGCACGCGCCCGCGCCGCGCTTCTCGCGCACACCGGGCGGCACGCCCACTCCCCCGCCGAACGTCGCGACACCGATCGAAACGGTCTGGGCTGACTGATTTGCCGGCCTGTCGTCGGTAAAGTTTTCCACTATCGACGACAGGCCGAGGTTCCGAACCGTCAGAACCCCACCGAAGGTGCTCGCCGCCCTCATCGCGGTCACCACCTTCGGCGCGGCAGTGCTGTGCTTCATCCTGGCCGAGGGATTGTTCGACACCCGTACCGCGCAGATCGCCGAAAACCATTGCCACAGCGCGGCACCGGTACCGGTGATGGTGAGCGTGCTGAACGGGCTGGCGACCGGGATGCTGCTGGCCGCCGCCGTCTCACTGCTGTGTTTGCTGGTGCTGCTGTTCCGCTATCCGTCCGAACGCGGCGCTGTCGCGGTGCCGCTGACCGCGGTGGGATTGGTGGCCTCGGTGTTGTTCATGTTCGGGGCGGGGTACGAAACCGTGCGCCCCGAACCGGCTTCCACCGGGCACAACCCGTGCGCGTTCAGTAGCAGGTGAGCGGTTGCAGCGGGTCGGCGGCGCGGGGCGTGAGGGCGTCGTAGGCCGCGGCGATGGATTTGACGGCGATGCGTAGCTCGGCTTCGGGGTGGGTGTACGGCAGCCGGACGAAACGTTCGAACGCGCCCTGGACGCCGAAACGTGGTCCGGCGGCCAGCAATACGCCGTGATTGGGCGCGGTGGCGGCGAGCGCGGTGGAGACCGGGCTGGGCAGTTGGGCCCACACCGACATGCCGCCCGCGCCGACCGTGATGTGCCAGCCGGGGAGGTCTTCGGCGACGGCGTCGAGCAGGGCGGTGCGCTGGGCGCGCAGCTGTTCGCGACGACGCTCGAGGATGGGTTCTGCGTTCTCGAGCAGGTGGACGGTCGCCAGCTGATCCATCACCGGGGTGCCGAGGTCGACCGTGGAGCGGATGCCGAGCAATTTGGTGATCAGCGGCTGATTGGTACGGATCCAACCGACCCGCAGGCCACCCCAGAACGACTTCGACGCCGAACCGATGGTGACGATCTCCGAGCCCTTCGCGAACGCGGCGACCGGCGGGGGCATGGTCCCGTCCGACAGGTTCAGTTCGCCCATCGACTCGTCGACGACGACAGTCATCCTGGTGTCGCGGGCGATGGCGGCCAGTTCGGCGCGGCCCTCGGCGCCGAGCAGCAGTCCGGTGGGGTTGTTGAAGTCGGGAACCAGGTAGGCCAGGGTGGCCGCGGTCTGCCGCGCTGTACTGCGCAGACCTTCGAGATCCCAGCCGGCGTCAGGGAATTCGGGGCGCAGTGGGATCGGGATGGGGCGGGCGCCGACGTCGCGAATGGCTTCGATGGCGTTCGGGTAGGACGGGTGCTCGATCAGGACCCGGGCGCCGGGTGAGGCGAGCACGTTGAGGAGCAGCCGAAGTCCGTGTTGCGCACCGAGGGTCACCAGGATCTGGTCCGGTTCCGTCGGCAGACCGCGCGCGGTGTAGCGGCGGGCCAGTGCTTCGCGCAGCGCGAGGATGCCGACCGGGTCCATACCGTGGGTGCCGAGATAGGACGGGATTCCTTGCAGCGCGGTCGAATACGCGTCGTGGAGTTCGGGGGACGCGGGCATCGCGGCATAGGTCATGTCGATGGTCGGCAGTTCCGGCTGCGCCATCAGGGCCATGATGCCGCGGCTTGGCTTGGCGCCGTCGTGCTGGATCGCGGGCGGCAGCGCGACAGTGCTGCGAGAACCCTGGCGGCTGATCAGGTAGCCGTGTTCGCGCAGCAGCGAATAGGTGGAGGTGATGGTGGTGCGGCTGACGCCGAGAGTTCCCGCCAGATCGCGTTCACTGGGCAGGGCCACGCCGAGTGGGGCGCGGCCGTCGTGGATCAGCAGGCGGATGGCTTCGGCCAGGGCCAGGTAGGCGGGCCGGTGCGGGCGGCGTTCGGCATCGCCGTCGGTTTCGGGGTCACGCCACCGGCCGAGGTCGCGAGCCAAGCCTGCTGCGCCGATCACTCTTGTCGCCATAAAGTCCAGTATTCCCTAAGTGGATATTTCTAAGCAAGGCCAGTGGGTGGATTCTTACTGGCATGACCACTTTCCTAGCCCTCACCGTTGCCGTTGCCTTCGGGTTGGCGGTCTACCACTTTTCGCCCAAGAAGGGCGAACTACCCTTCTGGCCTTTCCAATATCTGCCGCATGACCGGGCCTTCGGCACGTACGACGAGCAGCGCCTCTACCGAGATCTCGATGCGATGCGCTCACACGAGGTAGGCGACGATGCAGTCCAGTCGCCCAAAACTGGCCTTGAAGTCCAGTCGACAGATCCGCAGCGAGGGTCGCTCGCCGCGTGAGTATGTCTTTGTCGGTGGGTCGGCGCACACTGTGATCATGAGTGACTCGACGCAGACCGAGACGGTGGTCTCGGCACTGTTCGACACCGCTATCGGGCTGTGCGCGATCGCCTGGCACGGTGACGCCGTTGTCCGGTTCCAGCTGCCCGAGGCGAGCGAAGAGGAAACCCTCGCCCGGATCACCCGGCCGTTCGCCGGGTCACCGGTGCCGGAGAGCGCACCGGGGCCCGTGATCGTCGAGGCGATCGCGGGAATTCGCGCCCACCTCGACGGGGCGGTCGACGCGCTGCGCTGGATCGAGGTGGACCTGCGGGGTGCGCCGGAATTTTATCGCGCGGTGTACGCGGTGACGCGCGAGATCGACCCGGGTCACACGCTCAGCTACGGCGATATCGCCAGTCGGATCGGAGCTCCCGGCTCCGCGCAGGCCGTCGGACAAGCGTTGGGGCGCAACCCGGTGCCGCTCATCATTCCCTGCCATCGGGTGCTCGCGGCCGATCACGCGCTGCACGGATTCTCGGCGCCGGGCGGGATCGGCACCAAGGCGCGGCTGCTGGAGATCGAACGGACGCCGGGCTTCGGCGAACCGATGTTGTTCTGATCGCCCAACTCGTTCGGCGGAGCACCGATGAATTCCCGCGACGCGTCCCGTCTCAACGAACAAGATCGGACTCGCCCGGCTCGTGCCGGCTGCCGGATCCGCGAAACCCGCGCGGACCTGCGGTCGAGGTGATCGCGTACCGTCGAACGCGGCGGCCCGTTATCGAGAGGAATTCCCCATGCAGACTGTGACGTCGGCCGACGGCACCACGATCGCCTACGACCGGATCGGTGAGGGGACCGCCGGAACCGTCATCCTGATCGGTGGCGCGTTCAGCTACCGCGCGTTCCCCACGATGGTCGAACTCGCGCAGGCGCTCGCCGACGACTACGGGCTCACGGTGCTCAACTACGACCGGCGCGGGCGCGGTGACAGCACCGACTCCCCCGGCGTGTACGACGCGGCCAACGAGATCGCCGATATCGCGGCGCTGGTCGAGGCCGCGGGCGGGAAAGCGGCGCTGTTCGGCTGGTCCTCCGGTGCCGCGCTGGCACTGCTGGCAGCGCGGTCCGTGCCCGGCGTCACCGAGGTGGTGGCGTTCGAGCCGCCGTTCGTGGTCGACACGAAAGGCCATGTGCCGCCGAAGAATCTGGAAGCCAAGCTGCACCCGATGATCGCGGCCGGCGATCGCGGTAAAACCGTGCGGTACTACATGACCAAGGCGATGGGGATGCCGTCGCTCATGGTGGCGGTGATGCGGGTGACGCCCTTCTGGAAGACGCTGACGGCGACGTCGAACTCGACCGCGCACGACTGGGCCGTGATGAAGCCGTACATGCAGGGTAAGAAGCTGGACCGCGCCGACTGGCAGGGTGTCGAGGTGCCGGTGCTCGTGCTCGCGGGCGACCGGACCGCGGCGCTGCTCATCAAGGGTTCGAAGGCCGCCGCCGAGGTGCTCCCGAACGCGGAATTCGCCGAACTTTCCGGCGTGGGTCACAACCCCAAGATCTCGATCCTCGCCCCCGCTGTCGGCGAATTCCTCACCCGCACAAAGTAATCAGGGCGGCGGCGGGTGATCGCGGAAGAACTGGCACGGCTCACCGGTGAGGTAGCCGTCCAGACACGCGAAGTAGACCTGGACGCAGCTGTTACTCGTGCAACCGACGGTATAGAGCATCCCGCGAATGCGTTCGTTGCGCTGCTGCGAGGGGGCGAGAGTCTGGGCGGGCGGCGGCGCCGAACTCACCGGGGAGACGCTGGGCGAGGGAGCCGGCGCGTCCTGGGCGGCGCATCCCGGCAGGACCGCCAGCGCGAGCAGAGCCGCCGCGGCTGACCCACGTCGCAGAGCCATCGTCCACCTCCATCCCGAAACCCTTCTCGACGCTACCCCGGCGGGCAGTCGGACGACGAGGTCGCCCGAGCCGATTCCCACCGGATCGCGGGACTGTGGCCGTGCCGTCGGGGGACGGGTCAGAGGGTCGCCCCGTAACCGCTGCCGAGCACGCCGCCTGCGACGGCACCCGCCGCGGCCGCGGGAACGCCGAGCACGGCGGCACCGGTAGCCGCACCCGCCGCGGCGCCGATGGCGGCGCCCGCACCGGTGCTGGCGGCTGCGATCGGCCACGCCAGGGCGAAGCCTGCGGGGATCGCCGCCAGGGCGCTCGCGCCCGCCGTCGGGACCGCCGCCGCGGCACCGAGGATCGCGGCCGCACCCGCGGTGCCCGCGGCGCCCACCGCGAAGCCGACACCGGCACCGATGCCGGCGCCGATGAGGCCGCCGCCGACCGCGCCGACGGCAGCGGCCGGAACACCCGTGATCGCGGCACCGGCCAGCGCGCCACCGACGGTCGCCGCGGCGATCTTGTCGGAGCGGCTCGGGTTGATGCCGACCGAACGGCCCTGGGTGGCGATCGCGGCTTCGGCGTCGGCCGCGGTGCCGTTCACACCATCGAGGACGTCGTTCGGAACCTCGTCCGGGACCGGGCTGGTGAAGTCACCGATGCGCAGTGTCCGCTCGGGCGGGGCGATCGGCGCCACCGGCTCGACCGGCTCCGGAAGGTGGAGTTCCTCGATGACGATCGGCGGGGCCGGGGTGGTGTACTCCGGCACCGGGCGCGACTCCGGACGCTCGGGCGTGAGATGCCCGAGCGAATCCGGACCGTCGAACTTCGCCAGATCCGAGCGACCGCCTTCGTCGGCGGGCGACTCGGTGGTGACACCCGGCTGCACCGGAACATTCACTCCCGGCTGCGGCACCGCGATCGCGACACCCGCACAGGCGACCGCCAACGCCATGGGCACCACCCCGATCACCGGCCGAGCGACCCGCCGCACCGTCGAAGAGTTCACATTCACAGACCGACGGATCACGCCGACACCCACTGACACTCGAGGAGAACGGCACGTCCCCGCGTGCCGCCCCGCGACGATAGCGTTAGCCAGCTGGATGCCACAAATCGATAGCGAGTCCACATAATTCACACATGTTGCCCTGACCAGGGCGGATATTCGGAACCCCGCCCAAAACAAAGGTCCGGTGCCGTAACCGGCACCGGACCTCCGACTGGCTTCCCAGTCTCACATCACGCGAGCACGTCGTGCCGGACGATCGTCTGGTCGCGACCCGGACCCACACCGATGCACGAGATCCGCGCACCCGACAGCTCTTCCAGCCGCAGCACGTACGCCTGGGCGTTGGCGGGCAGCTCCTCGAAGGTGCGGGCGTGGGAGATGTCCTCCCACCAACCCGGCAGCTCCTCGTAGATCGGCTTGGCGTGGTGGAACTCGGTCTGCGTGGTCGGCATCTGCTCGACCCGCTTGCCGTCGATCTCGTACGCCACGCAGATCGGCACCGTATCCAGCCCGGACAGCACGTCCAGCTTGGTGAGGAAGTAATCGGTGACCCCGTTGACGCGCGTGGCGTACCGGCTGATCACCGCGTCGAACCAGCCACACCGCCGCGCACGACCGGTGGTGACACCGACCTCGCCGCCGTTCTTGGCCAGGAACTCACCGAAGTTGTCGAACAGCTCGGTCGGGAACGGGCCGGAGCCGACGCGGGTGGTGTAGCACTTGAGAATGCCGAGCACCGTGTCGATCTTGTTCGGTCCGATACCCGAACCCACCGCCGCGCCACCCGCGGTCGGGTTCGACGAGGTGACGAACGGGTAGGTGCCGTGGTCGACGTCGAGCAGCGTGCCCTGCGAGCCTTCGAGCAGCACGGTGTCGCCGCGCTCGAGCGCCAGGTTCAGCTCGAGCCGGGTGTCGGAGATGCGGTGCTTGAACGATTCGGCCTGCTCGAGCACCTCGTCGACCACCTGCTGCGGGTCGAGCGCGCGGCGGTTGTAGATCTTGACCAGCACCTGGTTCTTGAACTCCAGGGCGGCTTCGACCTTCTGGGTGAGGATCTTCTCGTCGAGCACGTCTGCCACCCGGACGCCGACGCGGGCGACCTTGTCCTGGTAGCAGGGACCGATACCGCGACCGGTGGTGCCGATCTTGCGGTTGCCGAGGAAGCGCTCGGTGACCTTATCGATGGCCACGTGATACGGCATGATCAGGTGCGCGTCAGCGGAGAGCAGCAGGCCGGAGGTATCGACTCCGCGCTCTTCCAGACCGGCCAGTTCGTCGAGCAGCACGCCCGGGTCGACGACGACACCGTTACCGATGACGTTCTTCACACCGGGGGTGAGGATGCCGGACGGAATCAGGTGCAGCGCGAACTTGTCGCCATTGGGGAGAACCACCGTGTGGCCGGCATTGTTGCCGCCTTGGTATCGGACCACCCACTGCAACCGCTCACCGAGCAGGTCTGTAGCTTTGCCCTTACCCTCGTCGCCCCATTGGGCACCGATGAGGACGATTGCCGGCATTTCGGAGTCTCCTACAGATCGACGGCAGCACACGCGGCACTGCAGCTACCTGCCGTACTGAGGCGGTGGCCGGAGACACAGTCTAGCCGACGCCTGATCAGGTCCCGTCGACCTGCCCCGCCGGAGCGGTTCGACCCCGCCCTACCGCACCTGCCCTGATCGGTTACGGTTACCAGTCGGCAGTGAGTTTGCGTGACCGAGGAGGGTGTACCGCAGTTTGAGTACCCACGTTCTCCGATGCGGTGAAATGCCGGTCCCGATCGCGCTCTCCTCGTTACCCAACACCCAGACCGGGCGGGTCCCCGATGTCGCGGTGATCGACGAGCTGCTTCCGGTGCTGGCCGCCGACAGCCTGCCGCGCCTGATCGTGCTCGGCGCCGATGCCTCGCTCGCGGCCGTGCTCACCCATCTGATGCGCACCGAGCGATTGCACGTCGAAGTCGGTTTCGTCCCCGTCGACACCACCTACGCCTCGCGGGTCTATCAGACCGGAACCGGCAACGGCGCCGCGAAGCGAGCGGTGGAGGGCCGGGCGATCGAGACCCCGCTGATCCGCGACGACACCGGCACCGTACTGGTCGGCCGCGCGAGCATCACCGGTGTCGACGGCGCGAAGCTCGAGGGCGAAGCCTATGTCGACGACACGCTGCTGTTCACCGGCAAGGTCACCACGATGCTGATCTCGCCGACGATGACCATGCCCGGTGTCCGCGCGCGAGTACGCAAAGGCCTGCGCAAGCGCACCTGGGTGTCCGGCCGCGCCGCCCAGCTCGGGACGCCGGGGGCGGTCGTCACCCGCGACGGGATCACCGCCGAACGCACCGTCCCCCGCTCGACCTTCTATCGATTCGAACAACCCTGGCTCTTGGTGCGATGACCTACTCCTTCCCCTCGGATCGGCGGTCCGGGCACAGCGCGGTCCGGCCGAGCCCGGTTTTCCTGCTGATCGTCTTGATCACCGTCGGCGGCGGTGCACTCGCCTGGGACGCCGACATCGATTCGGTGCGCGCCAAGGTCGGCGTATTCGTGCTCGTCGTGTTCGGCTGGATCATCAGCTTGTGCCTGCACGAGTTCTCCCACGCGTACGTGGCGTGGCGGGCAGGCGATCACGAGGTGGAGGTGCGTGGGTATCTCACGCTGAATCCGCTGAAGTACAGCCACCCCGTGCTGTCGATCGGTCTGCCGCTGGTGTTCATCGCGCTCGGTGGGATCGGGTTGCCCGGCGGCGCGGTGTATGTGGACACGACGCGGTTCAAGACGAGTGTGCAGCGCCTGGTGAGCGCGGTCGGCCCCGCGTCGAACGCGCTGTGTGCGGTGGTGCTGCTGATCGTGATCCGGGCTTTCGGTTCGGTCGCCGAGCATCCCGCGTTCTGGTGCGGGCTCAGCTTCCTGGCGTTTCTGCAGATCACAGCGTTTCTGCTGAACATTCTGCCAGTGCCGGGGCTGGACGGCTACGGGATCATCGAGCCGTCGCTGAGTTACCAGACCCGGCGCTCGCTCGATCAGTTCAAGCCCTACGGCATGTTGATCCTGTTCGCTGTCATCTTCTTCACCCCGCTGAGCCAGGTGTTCTTCAACGGTGTTTACGCATTGTTCGAACTGTCGGGGGTACCTGAGGTGTGGGCCGCCTACGGTGGCCAGTTGACCCGATTCTGGCGTTGATAGCCTCGGGTCAGAATCGACCCTGGAACGGAAATTGCGTATGAGCTCCACCGGATCGTCCGCTGTCCTGTCCGTCGTCATCCCGGCGCTCGACGAAGCAGCGGGCATCACCGCATGCCTCGAGCGCCTCGTCGGCCAGGACACGATCGATGAGATCGTCGTCGTCGACAACGGCAGCACCGACAACACCCGCGAGATCGTCGCCGAACTCGCCGCCCGACATCCCAAGATCGAGCTGATCTCCGAGCCGCAGCCCGGCGTCGCGTTCGCTCGCAACACCGGCTTCGACAAGGCTCGCGGCGACTACCTCGGCCGCATCGACGCCGACACCCTCGTCTCCCCCGACTGGGGCGCCACCGTGCGCGCCCACCTCGACTCCTACTCGGACACCATGGCGGTGACCGGCATCAGCACCTATCACGACTCCCCGATCGGCATCTTCCTCGCGGCCGCGATCGGCGGCCAGGAACGGCTGGGGATGATCAAGACCCAGCCCGTCGGCAATGTGCACGGCGCCAATATGGCGATCCGGCGCTCGGCGTGGGACCAGGTGCGTTCCGCTACCACCACCCGTCGCGACCTGCACGAAGACCTCGATCTGGCGCTGTGCCTGTCGAAGGCGAAGCTGCGGATCGACCAGCTGCCGACGCTGCGGGCCGAGATCTCCGCGCGCCGTCGCAAGACCCCGCCGGACGTGTGGTGGAAGTACCAGTTGCGTGGCCTGCAGACCATCGCCAATCAGGGCTACGCCATCGTGCCGTTCCATCGCGCGGTGATCACCGGCGCCTGGATCATGCACACCTCGCAGTGGCCGATCTACCGGGCGTGGGATTTCGATCGCAAGCGTTTCTCGCTGCGACCGGGGCGCCCGCGTGTTTCGCCCGTCGGCGACTGAAGCTACTCCTCCGGCGTCACATACGGATTGGGCACGGTGGGCGGAAGCAGGGCGATCGCCGAGATGCGCTGCATTCCGCACACCACCATCAGATCCACCACGATCGAGCGCAGCTGCGCGAACACCACATGCGCCGACAATCCCGCCCCGACAACGAGTTCGGGGCGGGCAGCCTTGGCGACGCTGCGCAACGACGTGAGGGCTTCGGCCTGATCGGGCTGCTCGCCCGGATCGGCCAGCATCATCTTGCGGACCACATCGGTGGCATGGCCCAGCTGGTCGACCAGGTCGATCAAGCGCGGATCGAGAACCTCGTCGTCGCGGACCAGGGTGAGCGAACGGCGAAGCAGCACACGGGTGTTGCGGACCGCGTTGTCGAGCGGGTCGGCCGCGTTGTGGATCCGTTCCAGACGTTTTCGGGAATTCCAGTACAGCGGTGAGATGCGGCTGATCTCCCGGCCGCCCGCGAGCGCGTCGCGCAGGGCGTCGATCTGGGGCTGGGTGTCGCGCACCGCCGACAGTGAGTCGGACACCTTCGTCGAGTTCTGTTCGAGCAGGCCCTCGGCGCAGGTGATCATCGATTTGCTCATCACCGACAGCACGTCGGCAGCGTGTTCGCGGGCGCGGCGCACCGGGTGCAGTGGGATCAGCGCGACCATCACCACCCCGACGAGTCCGCCGATCAAGGCGTCGATCATGCGGTTCGGACCCGCGCCGGGCGCCTGGTTCAAGGTCGAGACCAGCACGGCCGAACCCGCCGCCTGGATGGTCATGAGCGCGCCGCTGCCGAGAAAGACCGACACCGACATGGCGCCGCCGACCACCAGCGCCACCTGCCAGACGCCGGTCCCGACCTGGGCGATGAACAGGTCGCCGATGCCGATGCCGACCGCGACACCCACCACCAGTTCCACCGACCGGCGCACTCGCGCACCGAACGAGATCCCGATGGAGACCACCGCGGCGGTGGGGGCGAAGAACGGTTCGATGTGGCCGACGAGATTGTGGGCGATGAACCACGCCAGCGCGGCGCCGAGCGCGCACTGGATGATCGGGATCGCCGAGAGCCGCAGGCGCTCGATCGACGCCCGGTACCGGCCGACGGTGCTGACCTTGGCGGCAGCGACAACCGGAGTGGCAACGGCGACGAAAGGCTTGTGTTCGCTCACCTACGACTCGGACCCGACCGCTGGCTCAGTCCAGGCCGAGTTCGTTCGCCGCGCGCGGGTCGCAATCTTCGAGCAGGTCGAGGCAGCGCGCGTACTCTTCGGTCTCGCCGATCGTCTTCGCGGCGCTCGCCAGCGCGCCGACGCTGCGCAGGAAGCCCTGGTTGGGTTCGTGACTCCACGGGACGGGGCCGAAGCCCTTCCAGCCGTTGCGCCGCAGCAGGTCGAGGCCGCGGTGGTAGCCGGTGCGGGCGAAGGCGTATGCCGCGACGGTGTCGTGGTTCACCTCGCCGCCGGCGCGCTGCAGAGCGGCTTCCGCGAGCTGGGCCCACGCGATCGATGCGGCCGGGAACTGCGCGGCGACATCGACCGGGTCGGTGCCCGCGGCAATGGCGTCTTCGGCGTCGATCAGTTCGGGAAGGAGGACCGGCTGCGGTCCGAGCAGGTCACCGAAGGAGGTCATGGGTTCATTGTGCACCGAGGCTGTGGCAGTCGCCGACCGGCCCGCCGCTGAGCCGTCGGCGGTCTCCCCACGCAGCGCCGGTCAAGCGTGCCTTCACCCTCGCTCCGGGCCTGCCTGCCTCTTCGCCGCGGCCGTGCGCGAGAGACTTGGGACCGCTTCGCCGCTGTGCCTATTAGGCTGAGCGCAGAGTGCAACGTTCGAGCCTGAGCGAGGGGTACAGAGGTGTCCGACCCGACCGACGAGAACAACCCGGCAGCAGAGTCTGCCGGTCCCGGCGCGCCCGGCCAGCGTGACGATTCGTCCGCGTCCCCTCCCGGCGCACCGGAGTCGGTCACCGAGCCGGACCGGGCGACGAGCCCGCCGGTGGGTCCTGATGAGACCGTGGTGATCCGGCGAGGAGATCTGCCGGGTCGGCCCGATGACGGTGCGCGCGTGCAGGACACACGTTCCGGTGGGACGCAGCCCACTGCGGGACCGGGCGAGCCCGGTGGTGCTCAGCGCCCGGGTGGTCCCGGCGGATCTCGGGTACAGGGTGGGTCTGCCCAAGATGGACCGCGCGCACCGCAGGGCAACGCCGCCGGTGGACGACCGGGTGGCACTGCGCCCGGCGCGGGACAGGGCCCCGCACGACAAGGCACCGTGGCCGGCGGACAACAGTCTTCGGGACCGGGTGCACAGCAGTCCTGGGGCCGTCCAGGGTTCACGCCCGGTGGGGCGCGGCCGGGCGCGGGACAACCCGGCAATGTTGCTGGTGCTCAACAACCTTCAGGTCGTCCGGGCAATGCGCCTGGTGCACAACCGCATGCGGGTCAGGGCGGGCCGCGCGCCGCCGGTCCGGCCGGCGGGCCGGGTTCGCCGCAGGGCGGCGGACCACAAGTGGGACACGGACCGAGCGGTGGACCCCAGGCGAGTTTCGGGCCGAGCGGTCGTCCGGGTTCGCAACAGCCAGGTGGACCGCCGGCGGGCCGCGGGCCGAGTGGCCCGGGTTCGCCGCAAGCAGGTCGCGGGCCGAGTGGCCCGGGTTCCCAGCAAGCAGGTGGACGACCCGCGGGCCGCGGGCCGGGTGGCCTGGGTTCGCCGCAAGCGGGGCGCGGGCCCAGTTCTCAGCAAGGTGGTGGACCGAACGCGGGATACGGACCGGGCGGTGGCCCAGGTTCGCAGCAGGCCGGTGGACCCCGTGTCGAGGGTGGAAATGCCGGTGCGCCCGGTGCTCGGCAGGCGGGCGGGCCGGGCAATGTGAGCGGTGGATCGCAGCCCGCCGGACCGGGTGTCGATTCGCGAGTCGGCGCTCCCGGTGGTGGCTCGCCTTCCGCCGGACTGCAAGGGAACGTGTCCTCGGGTTCGAACGGCCGACCAGGTGCGCAAGGGCCGGAACAGGATTCGGCTGACGGCGGTTCGCCGTTGGCCGGGTTGTCGAAGGGATTGCCCGGCGGGAGCCGGGGCGACCACGCGAACGTTTCGGGCCCAGCGGCTCGGGACGAGCAGGGGTCCGACATCGCCGGACCGGACGCGCCGACTACCGCGATGTCGATTCCCGGACGGAATCCGACGGCGGGGCGCGGGGGTTCGGCGGATGACCGCACCGTGAAAATGGGTGGCGCCCAGTCGAAGTCAGCTCAGGCCGATGTGCCGACTGCCGCGATGAACAGGGCCGATCTGGCAGCGGCGTCGGATGCGGAGTTCGGCGACGACTCCGCGCCGGACGACACCACCACACGTGGCGCGGTTGCCGGAGCAGCGGCGGCAGGTGCTGTCGCCGCAGGTGCCGCAGCGGCGACCGCGAGCGGCGGATCCGACGAGGCGTCGGATGCGCGGGGCTCGACGTCGACCGCCGATGACAGCTCCGGCACGCGGGCGCGGGACGGCGACATCTCCACGGAAGACGCCGCGACCGAAGCTGATTCGAGTGCGTCCGCCACCGCAGAGCAGCAGGACGACCCGACTGCCACTGCGAAGACGAACACCGAGGCCAAGTCGGTCACGCCCACCGGGTCCACCGCTTCAAGGCCCGCAAAGACCGCGTCCTCGCCTGCCGAGCAAGCGTCGGACGCCGAGGCAGCAGGCTCCGCAGCCGCACAGCCCGCGGTAACAAAGCCCGCAGCCGCCGGGTCCGCAGCCGCCGGGTCCGCAGCCGCCGACGCCGCAGCCGCCGGGTCCGCGGCCACAGGGTCCGGTGCTGCTGCGGGACAGGGTGACTCGCGGGGCGACAAGCCGGTTGATGTCGACGCGACCGAGAAGTTCCAGACCAGTGGGCCCAAGGACGCAGGCTCCGGGTCCGAGGATCGGACCGTGGCGATGCGGACGGTGAGTTCGGCGGATGCGCCGACCACCGCGATGCCGGTGCAGCGGGCGAAGACCGCCGGGCCGGGCGCGACCGACCGGGTGGTGCCGTCCGCCGGTGGGCGGCCCGCGATGACGCCGCCACCGAATACGCCGCGCGGTCCCGCCGGTCCCCGACAGGCAGGTCAGTCCGGGCTCGGCGGTCCTGCCGGTCCCGGACAGCACCCCGCGGGTCCGGGACAGCAGGGACCGTCGGGTCCCGGCCAATACGGACAGGGACCGCAGGGACCCGTACGCGGTCAGCAAGGCCCAGCTCAGCAAGGGCCTGCCGGCTCGCGGCCCGGCGGCCCCGGGCCTGTCGGTCCAGGCCAACAGGGCCGAGGCCAGTACGGGCCCGCCGGTCAGCAAGGATCGGGTCAGCAGGGCCCTGCGGCGGCCGGCGAGCAAGGACCCGCCGGTCCCAAGCAGTTCGGGCCCGCTGCGGCCGGTCTGTCGGGACTCGCGGCCGCGGGTAACCAGTCCCCTGGTGGCGCCGCCCCGACCGATTCCGACCAGCAGGGAATCGAGGAGACTCAGCCGTCGCCGCCGCGCGGGCCGGGTGTGCCACAGCGGACAGGGGGATCGGCGCCCTCGCCCGCGGATATCCAGCCGACTCGACCGGCCCAGCAGTTGGCCGAGGGTCAGCGGCAGGTGGCGCCGCCGCAGCGGGTCGGGGTCGAGCAGGGCGAGGAGGCCGGTGCGCCCGGCGCCGAGCGGTCGAAGAAGTGGCTGCTGGCTGCCGGTGGCGCCGCGGTGCTGGTCGTCGCCTTGATCGCGACGGTCGTGGCACTCATGAGCGGTGCGGACGATTCGCCCGAGGGACAGGTGAAGGCGGTGATCGGGGACTACACCGACGCGCTGCGCAGCGGCGACCTGGAGGACCTGCGGGCGAGCACGTGTGGCGAGCTGCACACGTTCTATCAGGGCATCACTCCCGAGCAGTTCAAGGGCGTGCACGAGGTCTCGACCGAGCGCGGTTCCATTCCGGTTGTGGACAGCGTGGACGCGGTCCGGATCACCGGTGACACCGCCCTGGCCCAGGCCACGGTGTACACCACGGCGGATCCGACGAAGCGGACCGCCCGCACGTTCGACCTGCAGCGCACCGACGGTAGCTGGAAGGTGTGCGACCCCGCGGGCACTCCCTGATCGTGCGTCGACCCGTCGTAGTGGGCACTTCTGCCTGCTATGACGGGTCACACATAACTGGTGATCCAGATGGGTGAACAAGTAAAGTTTTCCGGATCATGAGCAGGGAACAGACAGTGGAGCAGCCGGACATCGATGCTGTGGTCCCGGATGCGACGCTGGTCGGTCAGCGCTTCGCGTTCCGCGATCACTACGAAGTCGGCCGCGAGAAGATCCGGGAATTCGCTCGCGCGGTGCAGAATCTGCACCCCGCCCATCAGCAGGAAGTCGACGCGCGCAAGCTCGGCTACGACGGGGTGATCGCCCCGCCGACCTTCGCATCGGTGATCGGCATGACCGCCACCCGCGCCCTGCTCGACAGCGTGCTCACCGAGTACGACCTGTCGCAGGTGCTGCAGACCGACCAGGTCTTCGAGCTGTTCCACCCGATGCTGGCGGGCGACCGGATCAGCACCGAGATCGAGATCGAGTCGATCCGCCAGTTCGGCGACAACGACTTCATCAACGTCGGCTTCAAGCTGCGCAACCAGCACGACCAAGTCGCCGTGCAGGGCACCACCACGATCGTGGCCCGCCGCGGCATCGAGGTCGACCCCAATATCGTCGAGGCCGTCGAGAACATCAGCATGCACCCGCGCCCCGACACCATCGGCGGTGTCGGCGCGGGCGATCTCCTGATCCGCCACACCGGCATTGCCCCCGCGCTCCCCCCGCGCGAAACCGTCGCGGTCAACACCACCCCCGAATTCGACTCTCTGACAAAGGGAACCGAACTTCCCCCCGCCACCGCCCGCCTGACCCGCGGCGACCTGGCCAACTACGCGGGCGTCTCCGGCGACCCCAACCCGATCCACTTCAGCGACCGCGCCGCCGAACTGGCCGGACTCCCCACCGTGGTCGCGCACGGCCTGCTCACCATGGGCCTGGCCGCGCAGTATCTGACCGACTGGCTGGGCGACCCGACCGCCATCGAGAAGCTGAGCGTGCGCTTCTCGGGATTCGTTCCGGTTCCCCCGGCCGAGGCGGGCCTCATCGAATTCTCCGGAAAGATCAAGTCGATCGATCCCGATCGCCGCGCGGCAACCGTGCTGCTGAGCGGAGTCTCCGAGGGCCGCAAGCTCTTCGGCCGAGCCGCAGCCGAAATCCGCCTGACGTAGTACCTGCCACCCCAGGTCGGCCACGACCGCACTACCGTGGCGGACCTGGGACCTACTTCACCGCGATGAACACCAGAACAGTTCCGCCGATACGGATTACGTCCCCATCGGCCAGCAGTGCCCCGTTGTCGATCGGCACCTCGTTGACATAAACCCCGTTGGCCGAGTGCAGATCCTTGATCAGCAGCCCGGCACGGCTGGGCATGATGTGCGCGTGATACCGGCTCGCCTTCGGATCATCGAGAACGAGTTCGTTATCCGTCATCCGGCCGATCCTGATCCCCCCATGGGGAATCGGCAACGTGCGCCCATCGGCGAACCGCAGATTGCCGTTGCGAATCGACTGCGGCACCTCGGTGACCGTCTCGGTCATCGCCGCGGCCACCTGATCAGATCGCCTGGACGCCAGCACATTCAACGGCTCCTGGCGCAGCACCTGCCGCTCCAGCTCGATCAGCGCGGCCCCCGGGTCGATTCCCAGCTCCTCGGCCAGCACGCTGCGCACCCGGCGGCACGCCTCCAGCGCGTCCGCCTGCCGCCCGGACAGATACAGCGCGGTGATCAACTGCCCCCACAGCGGCTCACGCAGCGGATGCTCGTTGGTCATCGACACCAACTCGCCGATCACCGAAGACGCCCGGCCACAGGCGATTTCCGCGTCGACGCGCGCGGAGACGGCGAGTAGCCGCTCCTCGTTCATCGCGGTGGCGAACCCGTCGGCGAATTGCAATCCGGCCAGGTCGGCCAGCGCCCGCCCGGTCCATTCCCGCAGTGCCGCACCGAAAAGGTTGGCGGCACCCGGGTGGTCACCGACATCCAAACACCGCGAACCCGCTTCGCGCGCGCTCTCGAAACGTCCGAGATCGCACGCGGTATCGGGGATTTCGAGCCGATAGCCCGCGCCCTCGGTCCGCAGCACCTGCGCGGAGTCGATCCCCGCGTTGCGCAGCGCTTTACGGATGTTCGACACGAACACCTGCAGGCTGGCCGCGTAGGAATCCGGCGGATCCTCGTTCCAGACCATCTCGGCGAGCACAGCAGAAGACACCGCGCGCCGCCGATTGACGGTGAGCGCGGCAAGGAGAGCGCGCGGCTTGGGCCCGCCGACCGCTACCGGCTCGCCGCCGACGAGCAGTCGAACGGGCCCGAGCACACGGACATCAAGACTCATGAGCTCGGGCCCCGTTTGCTGGTACGAAAATCAGGAACCGCTGACGGAGCGTCCGGCCGACTTCAGGTCGTTGCAGGCCTCGGTCACGCGCGCGGCCATCGAGGTCTCGGCCTTCTTCAGGTAGCTGCGCGGGTCGTAGACCTTCTTGTTGCCGACCTCGCCGTCGATCTTCAGCACACCGTCGTAGTTGGCGAGCATGTGACCGGCGACCGGGCGGGTGAAGGCGTACTGGGTGTCGGTGTCGACGTTCATCTTCACCACGCCGTAGCGCAGCGAGTCCTCGATCTCGGACTTCAGCGAGCCCGAACCACCGTGGAACACGAAGTCGAACGGCTGCGCACCGGACTCGAGGCCCAGCTTCTCGGCCGCGACGCGCTGGCCCTCAGCCAGCACCTCGGGCTTGAGCACCACGTTGCCCGGCTTGTACACACCGTGCACGTTGCCGAAGGTGGCGGCCAGCAGGTACTGCCCGTTCTCGCCCGCGCCGAGCGCGGCGATGGTCTTCTCGAAGTCCTCGGGCGAGGTGTAGAGCTTGTCGTTGATCTCGGCCTCGACGCCGTCTTCCTCGCCGCCGACCACACCGATCTCGACCTCGAGGATGATGTTGGCCGACTTACAGGCCTTCAGCAGTTCCTGGGCGATCTCGAGGTTCTCGTCGATCGGGATGGCCGAGCCGTCCCACATGTGCGACTGGAACAGCGGGTTCAGACCGGCGTTCACGCGGTCCTGCGAGATCGCGATCAGCGGACGCACGTAGGTGTCCAGCTTGTCCTTGGGGCAGTGGTCGGTGTGCAGCGCAATCGTCACGTCGTACTTCGCGGCGACGATGTGCGCGAACTCGGCCAGTGCCACCGCGCCGGTGACCATGTCCTTCACGCCGAGACCGGAGCCGAACTCGGCACCACCGGTGGAGAACTGGATGATGCCGTCACTGCCCGCGTCGGCGAAGCCCTTGATGGCGGCGTTGATCGTCTCCGACGACGTGCAGTTGATAGCCGGGAACGCGAACGAGTGCGCCTTGGCCCGGCCGAGCATCTCGGCGTAGACCTCCGGGGTCGCGATAGGCACAGCAGTGACCTCCGTCTTGTGGGGAACAAAAACATTCTGTCAGGCCACACCCTAAATTACAGCGTGTCCGAACACTTGTTTGCATCCGGACACCGCCCTTCCCGGGCGTCCTCAGCTCACGTCACGCGTGATGTGAGCATCGGTTCCCGCGTCTACCGGGACGGTTTCACCGACACCCAGAGGGTTCCGGTCAGAGCCTTCCCGTCGGCGGACATTGGTGACCCGGCCCCCTGCTCGGAGGTCCAGGGATCGCGAAAAGCACTGGTTAATGGTCGGCCACACAGCCAGATTGATCGCCGCGTTGTGGTCGCGGTCGGCACAGAACCCACACTCGCAGAGAAACATCCGATCCGCCAAGGTCAGAGTAGGTTTGATCGCCGCGCAAGCCGAACACCGCCTGCTCGACGGATACCGCCGATCCGCGATGGCGACCGTGCCGCTACGCCATGCCTGTTTGTAGGTCAGCAGCCGGGCGAAGTCTGCCCACCCGGCGTCGCTGATAGCGCGAGCCACATGACGATTGCCGAGCATCCCCGCCACGTTCAAGTCTTCGATCACGAGCCGGTCGTGGGTTTTGACCAGCATGTTTGCGACCTGATGGGCGAAGTGACGACGAATGTTCGCAATTCGATGATGGTGGCGCGCCAATCGCGCCATCGCGTCGCGACAGTTGCGCGAACCCTTCTGCTTCCGGGACACCGACCTCGCCAGGCGGCGTTGCCTGCTCACCTCGGTGACCAGCGGTTTGGGAGCGGTATCGATGCGAGCGACTTCGGTCCCGTCGGCTGTCGCGGCGACCGCGAACACAGCCAGTCCTCGATCTATCCCGACCCAACCTCGGTTATCGCGATGTTCCCTCGGCAGATGATGGTGGGCCGAGTGTAGATCTGCGGCTTCGAGCGTCAGGCTGATCCACCACCGCCGCGCCTACCCGACCCGTTTACCCCTGCGTTTACCGGCACGGGAGCCCGAGAACGCCGCCAGGCCGCGTGCGCAGTCCACGGCGGCCTCTTCGAATACTTGCTGGCAGATCCGGGTGCGCCACTCCAATCCGGTTACCTGGATCTCTGGAACACCGTCGGAGCTGACGGCGAAGACTCGTCCGGCTGATTCGCTCTTCTTCCAGGTGTTGAATGCGTTGATCAGGTCGAACCGGGTCCACGGGACCCGAACTTCCGGGTTGGTTTTGTGGTGGTCGAGGGCTGTTCTGACGAGATGGAGGCTCTGGTTGAACGCGAACCGGGCCGCACCGGCATGCCGTGCGAGCACGTCCGACTGCTCGACGGTGGGGTCGAGGCAGTACCGGAAAGTGGTGTGGCGGCTCATCATCGGAGATTGTGACAGAGACCACTGACATTGATTGATCGCGAACAGCGGGACCGGAACCGGGCTCTCGATCCGTCGGATTCCGGCACTGACCGGACTCGGGTAGGCACGGGTCGCAGGCGTGCTCGCAGGAGGCGAAGGCGAGATCACCCGGTGGGGCGAGGTTCACCCGCAGGGCACTCATGTCACAGATCGGACCGGTACTGTGGGGGCCGTGACTTTGCTGGCGGTATCCGATGCGGTGACGAACAACCTTGCGTTGACCCAGTTGCTGGACCCGATGTATCTGCTCCAGGAAACCTGGCTCAAGAACGCGGTGCTACCGGCCATCCTGGCGATTGTGTTCATCGAGACGGGTCTGCTGTTCCCGTTGCTGCCCGGTGACTCGCTGCTGTTCACCGGCGGCATGCTCGCGGCGCAGCCGGGCTCGACCCTCTCGATCTGGGTGCTCGTGCCGTTGGTGATTCTCACAGCCTTCGCCGGCGACCAGTGTGCGTATTGGATCGGCCGCAAGATCGGTCCGGCCATCTTCAAGAAGGAAGACAGCCGCTTCTTCAAGAAGCACTACGTCACCGAGACGCACGAGTTCTTCGAGAAGCACGGCCCCAAGACCATCATCCTGGCCAGGTTCGTGCCGATCGTGCGCACGTTCATGCCGGTGCTGGCCGGTGTGTCGAAGATGAGCTACCGCAAGTACGTGGCGTTCGACATCGTCGGCGCGGTGCTGTGGGGTGGCGGCGTCACGATCCTCGGCTACTTCCTCGGCAACGTGCCCTTCATCCGCGATCACATCGAGGGAATCTTCCTGCTGATCGTGTTCGTCTCGATCCTGCCCGCGATCATCACGGTCGGTAAGAAGGTGCTCGAGCGCCGCAACGCACCGGCCGCGCCGGCGCAGAGCGGCGAGCTGGCTGCTTCGACGAACGAGACGCACTGATCCCTGTGACCGCAGTACCGTCGACCCTCGCTATGGGCAGCTTCGATCCGCTGATCTCAGCAGGCCCCGCTGTGGTCTGCACGGTGGTGCTAGTTTTCGTCTTTCTCGAATGCGCGTTCATCATCGGGCTGTTCCTGCCCGGTGATTCCATGCTGATCACCGCGGGCATCGTGCTCGCCTCGCACGCCAATGGCGAGGCGCAGGTCTGGGCGTTGTCGGTGGGCACCATGCTCGCCGCGATCGCGGGTAATCAGGTGGGGTATGTCGTCGGGGCGCGGACCGGGCATCGCCTGGTCGCGCGCAAGAACGGCCGATATATCAACACCAAGAATCTGGCCAAGGTCACCGATCTGCTCGAACGGCACGGGTTCCTCGCGGTGCTGGTGGCCCGCTGGATTCCGTGGGTGCGCACGCTGTGCCCGATGGTGGCGGGTGCGGCCGGGATGGATCATCGGCGCTACACCGTCGCCAGCACGCTCGGCGCGATCATCTGGGCGCCGGTGCTGTTGTTGATCGGGTACTACGCGGGCGAGTTCCTCGAGCAGGTTCCGTGGCTGATGCCCGCGGTGATCGGCACGCTGATCGTCGGTCTGATCGTCGGCACTGTTCTCGGTATCCGGCACTATCGCCAGGAGATGGCGAGGCCGGTCGAGGATTACGACCTCGAGCCGAGCGTCGCGGTCGAGTCCGAGCGCTGAGCTACAGCCCGGCCGCGGTGACCTGATAGGCCGCTTCCATCAACATCCAGCCGGACAGCTGCACGGACAGGTCGCGTTCGGGCACCGCCGAGGCCGTCACCGAACCGCCCGCGGTGAATCTGCCCGCGCCCGCGGTGCCGCCCGGCAGCCTGGCCGGTTTGCTCCAGTCGAATCCGAACAGCGGCTCGCCTTCGAACTCGAGCCGATTGGCCCAGGCGGCGGTGGCCGAGGCTTTGACGATGGCCGCGGCGGTGCGCCGATCGGTTTCGGCCTGCTTGCCCTCGCCGGGCAACATCAGGGCGACCACCGCCAGGTAGCGCGCCAGGACGCCGTTGAACAGCCCACCGTCACCGCCGCCGCCACCGTTGATCACCAGGCGGGTGGTCATGTGTTCTTCCACCGCGGCCAGCAAGCCGCTGACTCGTTCGATGTGACGTTCGTCGTCGTCGGTGTACACGGCCAGCTCGGTTTCCAGACCGAGCACGACTCCCTGGCAGTAGCTGAACACCGGGCGCTCGACCTCGCCCGAGGGTAGGTGGATCCCGTCGAGGATCAGGCCGGATTCGGGGTCGCGGAGGGTGGCGTCGAGCCAGTCGGCCATCTCTCGCGCGCGCTCCACCCGGCCGAGGCGTAAGAGCGCGATGCCCGCCGGGCCGTTGGCGGGGGCGTTGAAGAAGTCCGACTTGATCCGCCACGGAATACCGCCGCCGACCTCGGGTTCCCAGGCGCCATAGAGCTTCTGCTCGAGGGCGAGCAGGCCGCTGCGCGCCGAGGTGAGTTCCTGCGTGCGCTCGGCGCGTTCCAGGGCAATGGCCAGCCAGGCCATGTCGTCGTAGTAGCGATTGGTCCAGCCGGTGATATTGCGTAGCCGGATGCCGCGGGCGATCGCGCCGATGCGCCTGCGGCGGGCGGGGGTGGGGACACGATTGGCGGCGTCGACCGCGACGTCGAGCAGGTGTGCCTGCCACCAGTAGTGCCAGCCCGCGAACGCTCGTTCGCGACGAGTCGCCGGCCAGCCGACAACACCCAATTCCGTTCCGGGACAACCCCACAGCGTCCGCAGGTGCCGCGAGACGATCGCGGACTCGGCCATGTCGGCACGCTCGGACCACAGCGCCGGGGTGGGCACGGATCCGGCGCGATCAGAGGGCTGGGGGCGCCGGCCGCTGCGCGAGGTCATGGCTCCATGGTGCCAGGTGGTACCGACATTCCGTGCCCATTCCGTTACCAGGCCGCAGACAGGTCGGCGTGTTGGCGGATCCAGGCGTGCATGGCGATGCCCGCGGCGACACCGGCGTTTATGCTGCGGGTCGAGCCGAACTGGGCGATCGAAACAGTCAGGGCCGCTGCGTCTTTCGCGTCGTCGCTGACGCCGGGGCCCTCCTGGCCGAACAGCAGCAGGCAGTCGCGTGGCAGTTCGGCGGTCTCGAGCGGGACCGCGCCGGGCACATTGTCGACGGCGACCACCGTCAAACCCTCGCGCGCGGCGAACTCACGCAGTTCGGCGAGGTCGCTGTGGTGGACGAGGTGCTGGTAGCGGTCGGTGACCATGGCGCCACGCCGGTTCCAGCGCCGTCTGCCGACGATGTGCACCGCGGCGGCGGCGAAGGCGTTGGCGGTACGAACCACGGTGCCGATGTTGGCGTCGTGGCCGAAGTTCTCGATGGCCACATGGAAGGGGAAACGGCGGGCGTCGATGTCGGCGACGATCGCCTCGCGGGTCCAGTAGCGGTAGGCGTCGACGACGTTGCGGCGGTCGCCCTCGGCCAGCAGAACAGGGTCATAGCGCGCGTCGGTGGGGACGGGGGTGTCGTATTCCTGCTCCCACGGACCGAGGCCGTGCGGGTGCTCGCCCCACTCGGTCGGGCCCGCGACCTCTGCTTCATTCACCCGGCAATGCTAGGCGGGGGCTCGCTACGACGAGGAATCGGCCATCGCGCCGACGATCATCAGCACCACGGCAACACCGACGATCAGGACGGTGAAGGCCAGCAAGCACGTACCGACGATGCCGAGGATGTACCCGGCGTATACCTGCGTGCGGCCACCGATCTGCCCACCGGACCCATCGATTTCAGCGAGCACGCCGCGCCCCTTGAGCCAGGCGAACGGAGCGCAGAGCCCGCACAGCGACATGCCGAGCACACCGAGGACGAGGACCGTGGTGGCCTGCGGATGCTCGGGCGGCGGGCCGTAATAGCCCTGGGGATAGCCCTGCGGGTAGCCCTGGGGCCCGTTGTCCGGGTAACTCATGACCGAAGCGTAATCGCGACCGCCCTGAATCGCCGTTTATCCTGGAGGGACAGAGTCTTTTCGGTGGTGAGCGTGATGGATCATGCGCGAGTGGCGCGGGCGCTGATCGGCGTCGTGGCGGGGTATCTGATCGCGCTCGCGGTGTGGTTGGGGTGGCTGGCTCCGCACGCGCCGCCGGGCACCGCACCGTTTCAGGTGATGATCATGGTCGGGCTGTTCGGTTCGGCGTGCGGGATCGCGATGACGTGGGCTTCGATGCCGACGCGGGCGGATCGGCGGTTGCTCAGGCACGGGCTCGAGGGGTGGGCGCGCATCGACGGGGTGCATCCGCTGAGCCTGACCGATCACGCGAGTGAGCTCACCGAGTTCGATGTGGAGCTCACCGTGCCCGGCTCCGAGAGTTACCACGGGACGATCGTGGTGGACGTGATGCCGGTACACAAGCCCAGAATGGTTGTCGGACAGACAGTTCCGATTCGGGTGGACCCGCAGGACCGGGATCGGATCATCCTGGCGCTGTGAGCGGCGCGTGTCCGTTCGACAGCGCCGGGTCGTCGGAGGGTGCGGGGATGTTCGACGGCGCGGGCGACGGGAGGCCGACGATCGGGCGACCGCGGCGGAGGGTGCGCTGCCAGCGCAGGGGGTCGAAGACGGCCGGGTCGGTCTCTTCGATGAACGAGCGGATCAGTGCGACGAAGCGGTCGGGATCGAAATGATGCGGGAAATGGCCTGCGCCCGCGAAGATTTCGATACGACTGCCGGGGAAGGCACGGTGTGCGCGATCCGCGTGACCAGACGGGATGACGGTGTCGCGGGTGCCGCCGACGACCAGGGTGGGCAGGTGGGCGGCGAGATAGCCGCGGTCGAGCATGGTGATCGTCTGGCCGCGGCGGTCGGCGGCCGCACGAATGGTGCGCAGGAAGGCGTTGCGAGCGCCGGAGTCGGAGAGGTGGCCGTAGAGGCGGAGCACGTATTCGGCGTCGGGACCGAGGCCGAGGCCACCCAGCGCGGTGACGATCGGCACCGCGGCCGTCACCGCGGTGCGGACCGGCCAGCTGGTGATCGCCATCAGCGCCGGGCCCGCGCCTGCCAGTGTCGCGAGCCGGAACGCGGGGTGCACCCCCGCACCCATTCCCGCCGGGCACACCAGGGCGATCCGCTCCACCTTCTCGGGAAACTGGTAGGCGAACTGCATCGCGACACCGCCGCCGAGCGAGTGCCCGACGGCGGTGATCCGCTCGATACCGAGGATGCTGAGCAGATCGCGCATGCCGTTGGCGTAGGCCGCCACGGCGTAATCGCCGCGCGGTTTGTCCGATTCGCCGTGGCCCAGCAGGTCGGGTGCGATCACGGTGTAGTGCTCGGCGAGCGCGTCGAAGACCGGCGCCCATGTCCCCGAGCTGTCGGTGATGCCGTGGATGAGCAGCAGCGGCGGCCCGGTTCCGGCCATCCGGAACGCCCGGCGATACCCGTGCACCTCGATGAACTGCGCTTCCCCACTCATCTACGAAGCGTGCGCGCGAGGTGTTGCGCCCCGACGACACCTGAGTTAGCGCCGTGTGACACCGAGTATCACGAACTCACCGGCGAGCGGGGAGTGCGAAGCGCCGAGACGCTCCAGGTGCGAGATCCTACGTCCGGCCCAGATCACGGGGAGGCGGGACAGTGAGCAGGTATTGCGCGGAGGCGTATGTCGCCAGGATGACGCCCTCGGTGATCCGGCGGGTGCGGTCGTCGCGGGCGAAGAGGCGGCGCACGACGATCAGCGCATCCGAGATCGTGAACAGCAGGGCCCCGACGCCGTAGCGACTGCGCGGGTCGGAGTTCGGAATGTTCAGGCCCGCGATGTTTTTCGCATCCGGGGCGAGAGCCGGGTCCGAAGCGAGAGTCGCGGCCGTGCCCAATGTCGCGCCGTAGGCGGTGAGCGGCAGAACGAGGTTCGGGGCTTTGGCGCGCAGCAAGCCCGCCGCGCCGACCCAGGCCACCACGCGCGGGAGGGCGATCTCGGGGCGCGGCCGGGCACCGCGCTTCCACCACAGCAGGGAGTAGCCGGTTTGCATGACCGCGAAGGACGACGCGCCCGCGATGAGGCGGCGGTCGTCGTCGGGGTCGAGCAGCAGCACATCGCCGACCGTCGCGGCGGCCAGCGAGCCGAGCAGGAGCCGGCGTTCGGCCGGATCGAGATCGACGCCGCTGGTCACCGTGTCGGCGGCGAGCAGCGGCATCAGCAGCGGCTTGGCGACCCATTGCAGGCGGTCGCGACCGGTGACGGCACCGAACACGGTGACCGCCGCCGCCCCCAGATAAGCGGCGCGCAACCCTCGCATGTCAGAAGCTCGGTTCCTTCGGGGCGGGCGGCAGGGTCACTACTTGGCCCGCGTAACTCAGACCCGCGCCGAAGCCGAGCAGCAGCGCGAGCTGACCACCTTTCGCCTTGCCGGTGACCAGCATTTCCTCGATCGCCAGTGGCACCGAGGCAGCGGAGGTGTTGCCGGTGTTCTCGATATCGTTGGCGATCGGGACACTCTCGGCCAGGCCGAGGTTCTTCTTCATCAGCTCGTTGATCCGGGCGTTGGCCTGATGCGGGACGAACACCTCGATGTCCTCCTTGGCCACGCCGGAGGTCTCGAGCGCCGCGGAGAGCGCGCGCGGCAGCGTGACCGCGGCCCACCGGAAGACCTTCGGGCCCTCCATGTGCAGCGACATCCGGCCGACGGCCTCGACCGCCGGATCGGTGCCCTGCAGGGCCTGCGCCTTGTTCATGTACTCCAGGAAATCGACGTCCTGGGCGATGGCTTCGGCGTTCTCACCGTCGCTGCCCCAGACCGTCGGGGAGATGCCGTTGTCCTCGGCCGGGCCGACGACCACAGCGCCCGCGCCGTCACCGAAGATCATCGCGGTACCGCGGTCGGTGGGGTCGAGGCCGACGGTCATCGTCTCGGCGCCGATCACCAGCACGTAGTCGAACGAGCCCGCGCGGATCAGGTCGGCGGCGACACCGAGTCCGTAACAGAAGCCACCGCAGCCGGACGTTAAGTCGAAGGCGGCGACCCCGTTGAGCCCGAGGTCGAAAGCCACCGAGGGAGCGCCGTGCGGGGTGAGCTTGAGCCAGCTCGAGGTGCACAGGACGACCGCGCCGATCTTGGATCGATCGATCGGGGTGTTGTTCAGCGCACGCTCACCGGCGGCCGCGGCGATCGACCGGATCGTCTCGTCGCCACTGATCCAGCGCCGGTTGTGGATACCGGTGCGCTCGAAGATCCAGTCGGGCGTCGAGTCGAGGGTCTCGCACACTTCGGCGTTGGTGACGATGCGCTGCGGACGGTAGGCACCGATCCCGAGCATCGCAACGTTGTCGCGACCTTTGTTTACTGCAATGCTCACCACAGGTGACTCACACGTCCTTCAGACTGTCCGGACAGACCACGTCGTCGTCCGGGTTCGGCGTTGTTCAGGCTATCCCAGGGCGAGATCGTCGAGACCGAGGATGGATCGATATTCCAGCCCCTCCTCGGCAATCACCTGGTCAGCACCGGTTTCCCGGTCGACAACGGTGGCAACGCCGACCACGATCGCGCCCGCGTCGCGCAGTGCGCGCACCGCGGTGAGCGGCGAGTTGCCGGTGGTGGTGGTGTCCTCGACGACGAGCACGCGCTTGCCGACGATGTTGGGGCCCTCGATCTGGCGCTGCATGCCGTGCGCCTTGGCGGCCTTACGGACCACGAAGGCGTCGATCGGACGGCCCGGCGCGTGCATCACAGCCATCGCGACCGGATCGGCGCCCATGGTGAGCCCGCCGACAGCGTCGAAGTCCCAGTCGGCGACGAGCTCACGCAGCAGCGTGCCGATCAGCGGCGCCGCCTGGTGATGTAGGGTCGCGCGGCGCAGGTCGACGTAGTAGTCGGCTTCCTTGCCCGAGGACAGCGTCACCTTGCCGTGCACGACCGCGAGCTCGCGCACGAGGGCGGCCAGCTGGTCGCGATCGGCCTTCGTGAGCGCCTGACGTGCTTGGTCGATCATCTAAGTCATGTCCTTCCGCGTGCGTTGAAGAGTCCGCGATTCATGCGGGCCACCAGGGTGCGCGGGACGAAGCCCGCTACCGCGGTGAGCACCTTGTACTGCACGCCGGGCACGCTGATCACCCGGCCGGAGTCCAGATCCTGCAGGCACCCGTCGACGACCTGGTCGACGTCGAGCCACAGGCGCTCGGGCAGCGAACTCATCTCGATGCCCGCGCGCTCGTGGAACTCGGTGCGCACGAATCCGGGGCACAGCGCTTGGATGCGGACACCGGTGCCCACCAATCCACCCGCTAAACCCTCCGTGAAGGATACGACGTAGGCCTTGGAGGCCGAGTAGGTCGACCCCCGTCCGGGGATCAACCCGGCCACACTCGCCACATTCACGATCGAACCCGCGCCCGCCGCGACCATCGGCGGCAGGGCCGCCCTGGTGAGTTGCAGGACCGAGGTGACGTTGACGTCGAGCTGGGCCTGCAGCTCCGCGGGCTCCAGGGTCCAGAACTCACCCGAATGCGCGAAACCCGCGTTGTTCACGAGGAATTCGATGCCTTGGGCGGCTCTGGCCGCGACGCGAGCGCGATCGTCGTCATCGGCCAGGTCGGCGACGACGACTTCGGCCGACGTGGCGAAACGGCGGGCAACATCGTCGGCGAGTGCGCGCAGGCGTTCCTCGTTCCTGGCGACGAGGACCAGGTCGTAGCCGAGGGCGGCGAGACGGTGGGCGAAACCCCGCCCGATGCCGGACGTCGGTCCGGTGATCATCGCGACGGGGCGGTGCACGCCGGGCAGACGTGAAGGACTATCAGACATCGCTGGTCGATTCCGGTCGACGGGGTGCCGCGACGACTACCGCGGCAGGTGGATCACTTCGGAACAGGGCCCTGGTAAGGGCGGAAACCGGGGTGGAACGGTCCGCCCGGCTGACCCGATTCCGCGTCGTCGAGCGGTGGCTCGGTGCGCGGACGCGGCTCGGGGACGACGGCCAGCGACGGGCGCTTCGGCGGTTCGCCCAGCGGGCGGCGGCCGGGCGCGGGCTGGTCTTCGAACTCGGGGTCGTCGAGATCGGGGTCGTAGTCGGCGGGCAGGGCGGGGGCGCGGCCGCCGATCGGGGCGCGATCGTCGACGTCGCGGGTCGCGGCGCCACGCGCCGCGGAGGGCGCGTCGACTTCGGGGAAGCGGGCGCCACGATAGGGCTCGTCGTCATCGGGCAGGCGGGCCGCGGAGCCACGGGGGGCGAAGGGCTCGTCATCGGAGTCGAGTTCGTCGGGGCCGGGGAAACGGGCGCGGCCACGTTCTTCCACATCGGCGTATTCCGCACGGCCCGCGGCGAATTCGCGATCGTCGTCTTCGTCGTCGTACTCGGGGCGGAAACCGGGTGCGAGATTGGCACTCGACCGCGGCCGGGTGAACTCGTTCGGCTCGGCCACCGGGGGCAGCACGTGCAGCAGGCCGGACAGGCGGAGCACCACGTCGATGGCGGTCTCCCAGTCCTTGGATCCGCTGCCGACGGGGAGCATGCCGAGGGTCCAGTTGCCCTCACTCCACAGCATCTGCACGGTGTCGGACAGCGACTCGATGAAGCCGACCATCCGCTGATCCACCGCGTGGCGCGCGATCTCGGGGTCGGTGGCGAACACGACCCGGTCGCCGATGGCGCCGAGCAGTTCCAGATCGTGGTCCTTCGGCGGCGCGGCGGTCTTGAGCCGCATGTCGACATCGATCTCGGAACCGATCTGGCGTCGCACGGCCACCAGGGTCGCGGCGTCCTCCAGGTCGAAGAGCACGAACTTCTCGCCCTTGCGAATACCGGAGACCACGTCGACCGCCGAGAGATAGCCGAGCTTGGCCAGCGCGCCACGGCGCCACGTCGAGGCGAGCGCGGGCTCCACCGACACGTAGGTGTAGCCCTGGGACTTCGCCCACACCTGTCTCGCGTGTCCGGTGCGCTGCCGCTGGACCCGATCGAAATACAACAGGACGACCGCACCCACGAGTGCGATCGCTGCTAACCCGAACCACATAGCCGTCATCGTCGCCTAGCCTATCCAGCCGTCGCCGTGATTGCCCGGTAGCACCGGGGATTCGACGCGCGGGTCGCTCATCGGGGGCCGCCCGGCAACGCCGTACTGATAATGATCTTGGCGTGGATCGACCCGTCTGGGTTCTTGTCGCCCTGCACCATAACCATGTCGCCCACGGGAAGCTCGCTCGCCTTCGTGCTGGTCAGCGAGATCACCTGGGTGGCATCGTCGATCAGCACCCGCACATCGGATCCACCGAGGGTGCTCATGGTGATCTCGGTGCCGGTATTGGCGGTGATACTGCCCATGGTGGCGCCGAGATCTTCGCCGCCGCCGAGACCGGGCAAGCCGGGGAGCCCGCTCGCGCTCGGCGGAGAGCCCGGCGTGGTTTGTTTCGGTGTCGGCGGGACGAGCAGCTGGCTCGTCGTCGGCGCCGATGCGGTGTTGTCGCCCGAGTCGTTACCGCTGAGCACCAGACCGGCGAGCACCCCACCGACCGCGATCAACGCCAGTACGCCCAAGCCGAGCGCGATCCACAAACCGATGTGACGTTTGGGAGGTTCCTCCTGGTCACCGTCCTGCGGCCGCGGTGGATACCCCGGCGGCGGCGCGGCGGGATAGCCCTGGCCATACCCGGGCGGCGGCGCCTGGTAACCCTGGTCGTACCCCGGCGGCGCCTGCTGCGGCGGGGGTTGAGCTGCCGGATAACCACTTTCGTAGTCACCCCATTGCGCGTCGTGCGGCGGCAACGCCTGCGTCGGGTTCGACGGTTGCCCCCACTCGTCGAACGAATTGCCTCCGTACGGCGTGGTCGAGTCGGTGCCCGGCGAACCCAGCCGTTCGGTCGGCGAATCCTCCGGGCGTTGCCCCCACGGATCGTTCGGGTTCGTCATGGGCTCCAGGGTAGGACAGCCCGGTGCGTTTGGTAGGTCCCTACGCACCGGGCTGTGGATAAATCACGAGCTGTGGACAACTTCGCGTTCGACGACGAGCTTGTCGGTGGCGTCGTCCACACTCACCTTCACCGTGTCGCCGTCGGCGACCGAACCGGACAGGAGTTCCTTGGCCAGGCTGTCGCCGATGGCCTGCTGGATCAGCCTGCGCAGCGGTCGCGCGCCGTAGGCCGGGTCGTAGCCGCGCACCGCCAGCCACTGCTTGGCCTCCTCGGTGACATCGAGGGTCAGCCTGCGCTGCGAGAGCCGTTTCTGCAGCTGACGCAGGTTGATGTCGACAATCGACTCCAGTTGCTTGGCGTCGAGCGCGTGGAACATCACCACGTCGTCGAGCCGGTTGATGAACTCCGGCTTGAACGCGCGCCGCACCGCCTCCATCACCTGATCGCGGTCGCCACCGGCGCCGAGATTGGAGGTGAGAATGAGGATCGTATTGCGGAAGTCGACCGTGCGACCCTGGCTGTCGGTGAGCCTGCCTTCGTCGAGAACTTGCAGCAAAATGTCGAAGACGTCCGGGTGCGCCTTCTCGATCTCGTCGAACAGCACCACCGAATACGGTCGCCTGCGCACCGCTTCGGTGAGCTGGCCACCCTGGTCGTAGCCGACATATCCGGGCGGCGCGCCGACGAGGCGAGCCACCGAGTGCTTCTCGCTGTACTCGCTCATGTCGATGCGGACCATGGCGCGTTCGTCGGCGAACAGGAAGTCGGCCAGCGATTTCGCCAGCTCCGTCTTGCCGACACCGGTCGGGCCGACGAACAGGAACGAGCCGGTCGGACGGTTCGGATCGGCGACACCGGCGCGCGCCCTGCGGACCGCGTCCGACACGGCCTGCACCGCTTCCTCCTGCCCGACGACACGGCCCGCGACCTCGGTTTCCATCCGCAGCAGCTTGGCGGTCTCGCCTTCGAGCATGCGCCCGACCGGCACACCCGTCCACGCCGAGACGACGTCGGCGATGTCGTCGGGTGTGACCTCTTCGTTGAGCATCACCTCGCCGCTGGCAGCGGTGCCACTGGCGGCCTCGGCGGCGGCGAGCTCCTTCTCCAGCGCCGGGATCCTGCCGTAGCGCAGCTCGGCGGCCTTGCCCAGATCGCCGTCACGCTCGGCCCGTTCGGACTCCCCGCGCAGCGCCTCCAGCTGCTCTTTGACCCCGCGCACCGTGTCGATCGCGTTCTTCTCGTTCTGCCAGCGCGTGGTGAGCTGGCCGAGCTTCTCCCGGTCGTCGGCGAGTTCCTGACGCAGCTTCTCCAGACGCTGCTCGGAGGCGGCGTCGGTCTCCTTCGCGAGCGCCACCTCCTCGATCTCGAGGCGTCGCACCGCCCGTTCCACCTCGTCGATCTCGACCGGCCGCGAGTCGATCTCCATGCGCAGCCGCGACGCCGATTCGTCGATCAGGTCGATCGCCTTGTCGGGCAGGAATCGTGAGGTGATGTAGCGGTCCGAGAGCGTCGCCGCCGCCACCAGCGCGGAGTCGGTGATCCGCACGCCGTGGTGCACCTCGTAGCGCTCCTTGATGCCGCGCAGGATGCCGATGGTGTCGGCCACCGACGGCTCGCCGACCAGCACCTGCTGGAATCGCCGTTCGAGCGCGGCGTCCTTCTCGATGTACTTGCGGTACTCGTCGAGGGTGGTCGCGCCGACCAGGCGCAGCTCGCCGCGGGCCAGCAGCGGCTTGATCATGTTGCCCGCGTCCATCGCCGAGTCGCCGGTGCCGCCCGCGCCGACGATAGTGTGCAGCTCGTCGATGAAGGTGATGATCTCGCCCGCGCTGTTCTTGATATCGTCGAGCACGGCCTTGAGCCGCTCCTCGAATTCACCGCGATACTTCGCGCCCGCCACCATCGCCCCGAGGTCGAGCGAGACAACCTTCTTGTTGCGCAACGACTCCGGCACATCGCCTTCGATGATGCGCCGCGCCAGACCTTCGACGATGGCGGTCTTGCCGACGCCGGGTTCGCCGATGAGGACAGGGTTGTTCTTGGTGCGCCTGCTCAGCACCTGGACCACGCGACGGATCTCGGTATCGCGCCCGATGACCGGGTCGAGTTTGCCTGCGCGGGCCGCTTCGGTGAGGTCGGTGGAGTACTTCTCCAGAGCCTGGTAGCTGGCTTCCGGGTCGGGGCTGGTGACGCGGGCGCTGCCGCGGACCGTGGCGAACGCGTCGCGCAATGCCTCCGGGGTGGCGCCGTGCTTGCGCAGCAGCTTCGCCACGTCGGAATCGCCGTCGGCCAGTCCGACCAGCAGGTTCTCGGTGGAGACGTACTCGTCGCCGAGTTCGGTGGCCAGTCGCTGAGCGGCCGTGATCGCGGCCAGGGACTCCCGGCCGAGCTGGGGTGTGGTGGTGGCGCCGGTGGCCCGCGGCAGTTTGTCGGCGATGTCGCCCGCCTCGCGTTCGACGGTCGCCGGGTCGACACCGATGGCTTTGAGCAGCGGTGCGGCGATGCCGTCGGTCTGGTCGAGCAACGCCACCAGCAAGTGCGCCGGACGGATCTCCGGATTGCCTGCGGCGGAAGCGGCCTGCAGAGCGGCGGTCAGCGCCGCCTGCGTCTTGGTGGTGGGATTGAACGAGTCCACGAATCTCCTTGTGTGTGTCCGGTATCGACTTGTTCAACGCTCACAAAGTTGAGTCTGTTCCGCTCAACTCTAAAAATATTCACGGACTTCGAATCCGCGCTTCACGGTACGCCGCGACACCACCGAAGACGACCAATCACCGCATGTCGAACGGCTATCCGCCTAGGATTGCGATGCCCGGCTCACCCCCGATGCGAGGAGTTCACCCCCATGCGCGCGATCGTGGTTCAGAAGTTCGGCGCCACACCCGAGCTCGCCGATGTCCCGGTTCCCGACGCGGGTCCCGGCGAGGTTCAAGTGGCGCTCGACGCGGCCGGGGTCAACCCGTTCGACCTGAAAATGGCCGACGGCATCCTGGAGGGCAAGATGCCCACCGACTTCCCGATGATCCTCGGCGTCGACGGCGCGGGCACCGTCTCGGCGATCGGCACGGGCGTCACCAAGTTCAAGGTCGGCGACAAGGTGGTCGGCAAATTCCTGACCGCGCCGGCGGGACACGGCAGTTGGGCGCAGTACGCCACGGTCCCCGAGGACGCGACCCTCGTCCCCATTCCCGACGGCGTCACCACGGTGGCCGCGGCGGCGTTGCCGGTCGCCGGGGTGACGGCCCAGGATCTGGTGGACGCCGCGCATATCCAGCCCGGCCAGACGGTACTGATCGTGGGCGCGACCGGCGGTGTGGGTTCCTTCCTCGTCCAGCTCGCCAATATCGCCGGCGGCTATGTGATCGCGACCGCCCGCGGCGACGCCACCGACCAGGTCGCGCGCCTCGGCGCCGCCGAGACCGTCGACTACACCCAGATCCGCCCCGCCGACCCGAATGTCGTCGACCCCGACCCGGCCACCCGCCAGGACTCGAGCATCACCGACGCCGTCCGGTTCACCCACCCCGACGGCATCGACGTCCTGTTCGACCTGGTCAGCTCCGCGGGCGATTTCGCCTCGCACGCCACGCTCGTCCGGCGCGGCGGACACGCCTACTCAACGATCTGGGCAGCCGACGAAGCCATGCTGCGCGACCGCGATATCACCGGCGGAAACTTCGAATCCAAAGGCCGCTCACCGGAATTGAGCCGCCTGCTGTCGCGGGTCTCCGCCGGTGACGTAGTGGTGCCGGTGCAGATGACGGTCCCACTGGAGGCCGCTCCCGCCGTCCTCGGCCAGGGCAGCGCACGCGGAAAAACCGTCCTCGCCATCTGATCCACGGCCGGCCGACAGCTTCCTGGCGTTCCTGCGAAATGCGGGCCATATCCACCGCGAACTTCGCGAAGCGACGGCGGCGATGCGACCTCGGCGATGACCGGATCAGCGGGGGAGGTAGGTGCCGGTGCGGGCCTTGGTGGCTGTGGTGGTGAGGATGGTGGCGAGGGTGGATTGGATTCGGGTGGGGGTGGTGGGTTTGGCGATGAAGGTGGTTTCGCCGTAGAAGACGTAGCGGCCGTCGCCGGGGATGTCGTGGAGCTGGAAGTCGTCGCGGCCTTCGGTGTGGCGGTTGTCGACGCTGCCGTGGGCGTAGACGCCGATGTGGGTGAGGGTGGTGGTGGGTTTGGCCAGGAAGGATTCGAGTTGTTCCCGGGGGGTGGGGTTCCAGCGGTCGCGGACGTGCGGGCGAGGGGCCGCGAGTTCTGCCGCGGTGACCCGGATTTCGCGGCCCTTGCCGGGGGCGACTCTGGGGAGGGTGGACAGGACGGCGGCGGCCAGGGCGTCGGGGTCGAAAAGGTGGAGGGTGATGTCGCCGGGGTTGGTCTCGTCGCCGGGGGCTTGGACGGCGAGGGAAGCGTAGGTGTCGCGGGTGCCGCCGTGGGCCCGGATCGTTTTGACACTCTTGGACGCTCCCGCCACTTCGACGCGGGCGTGGGGGGCGAGCAGGGCGGCCATGGCGCGGTCGAGATCACTGTCGAACTCGGCCATCAGGTTCTCCGCGGCCTTGCTGCGCAGGCGCAGGACCTCGGCGTGGGTGTCGACGTCGGTATGGCGGTGATGCAGCGGGTACGGGAGGACGTCGCGGCCCGCGGCTTCCCACAGGGTGCGGAAATCTAACGCGGTGAAATGCCAGGTACGCACGGGAGATCTACTCTGTTCCATCAGGATTGGCGACTAGTCGGCGCCGATGACCGGCGGGACCATCTTGGGCAGGGTGTCCAGACCGGTGAGTTCGTCACCGTTCTCCTGAGTGATGAGGTAGTCGGGGATTCCCTTGGTCGATTCGTCGTCCTTGCCGCCGCCCTTGCCCGCGCCGGGGCTCATCATGCCCGGCATGCCGGAACGGCCCGCTGTGCCCGTGCCGGTTCCACGGCCCCCGGCGCCGGTGGACGTCGGACTGCCGGCCACCGCACCACCCGGCGTTCCCGCGCCCGGTGTGCCCGCACCCGGCGACCCACCGCCGGGCGAGCCCGCGCCACTCGGTGATCCGGACGGCGAGCCCGAACCGGGAACGGTCGCGCTCGGGGTGGTCGAGGCGGGAGTCGTCGAGCCCGGTTCCGTCGACTCGGGAGTGGTCGATTCGGGAGTGGTCGAATCGTCGGTCGAGTCATCGGTGTCGTCCGGGTCGGTCGTGGGAGTGGTCGACGCCGGAGTGGTGGGCTGCGTCGTCGTGGACTGGGTGGTCGGCTGCGTTGTCGAACCCTGCGTCGTGGATTGTGTTGTGCTGACCTCTGTTTCGGGTTGGCCGCCACCGTCTTCGATGGTCTTCGGGATGGGGATCACCGGGACCTTGTTGTCGGATTCGTAAATCACAGGGGCGTAGACGGTTTGGAGGATACGAACGGCTTCGACGCGCGCGTTCTCTTGCGCGACATCGTCATTGCGCCACCCACGGCCCGTGAGCAGGGCGCCGACATTGTCGAGACCGCTGCGGTGCTCGGGCTCATGGGGGACGAGACGTTTTGTCGGCTCGAGGCCGGTGCGGAGTTCGTCCAGTTTGGTGCTGGTGAGCGCGGCGGCGGTGGTGACCTTTTTTCCCGTGGTGTCGTATGCCGCAACGGTCTGCGCGGCCGCGTTCGCTGCGGAACCTGCCCAGACGTCGGGGGACATGCCGCGGGCGATCTGCTTGCGGAACTCGTCGAGGGATGTGCTGTTGCGCGTAGAGATTTCGTTCCAGGCGCCGATCAGGCCGTTTACGGCGTCGAGATCGATCTTGTCGACCCGATCGCGTAGCTCCGCGACGGTCCCAGGGAAAGCATCGTTCTTCGCCACCATTGAGGGGCGGTAATCACCGTCGAACCCGAGGTCGCCTGCCTTCCGCCGGTTGCCGTCTCGCTGAGCGTTGTACCGGTTCTGGATGTCAGCGATTTCTGAACTGTCGAGTTCGCCGTCGTCACCGGAGAACGGCGACATGACGAAGTCGCGGAGGTTGCCGAGTAGGTCGATGCCGCCGATGCTCTGCATGCCGGTCAATTCAGCTCACCTGCCCCGTGGCGTAGTCGAGGGCATTGGCGTTTTCGATGTCTTTGCCTGCAATGCGTTTGAAGGAGATGGAGAAGACCTCACGCAGCTGTTGCACAGCCTCGATGTCTTTCCTCACCACGGCATCGATCGAGTTCTGGTCGCCAGTCGCCTGAAGGAGGAACTTCTTCTCGAGATCTTTGCCGATCTGGAAGTCACCGAACCCGGTGACGCTCTGGACCCGACGGGTGACAACCAGGATCTCTTGCAGATCGGCAAGTCGGTCGTCGCACGCCTTGAACATGTGGAAAGCCGCAGCTTCGTCGTTCAGATAGACCTCGCCCGCCTTGGCTTGCGCAAGCAATGCGCTGTATGCGGTGTTCTCACTCATGAACCCTCCCCGGTTCAGTTCGGAAAGATCGGAACAAGCACTTCGCCCACGCGCTCGAGGTACATGCAGGGGTCATCCAGCCCCGTCTTCAGCGCCGAGTTGAAGATCTGCAATTGGACGACGCCCCGATTTGCGGGGAAGACCACGTCACAACCGAGATCCTTCGACGCACCCGCGACCTTGAACTCGCGTCCCGCACGGCCCGCGATAGTCACGTCCCGGAAGTCGACATTGCCTGGCTTCTGCTCGAACTCGTTTACAGCCTTGTTCGTCGTGTAAACGGTGATCGAATAATCGGGTCCACCCCATCCACAGATCTCCCACCCCGACTGCGGAACCCCCGCGACACCCTTCTCCTCCGTAGCCGGATCAACCCCAGCCTCACTCAACGCAGCATCCGAAATCTCCGTGCACGGATTCCACAACACCGGTTTGGCCGTGGTCGTCGCCCCCTTCGACGTCGACTCCCCCGAGTCGCACCCGACCAGCCCGACAACCGCCAAACCGGCAACCACCATCGCCGTACCTGCGCGTTTCATCCCCACCCCTTCCGGCCGAGTACTGCCTTGACCAGGCACATTAGCACGGTCAACCGACCAGAGCCGGGGCCGCGTAGGTTGTCGGAGCATGAGCGAACTTCGACTTTCGGCGCCGTTCGACGGGCGTAGTCCCGAGGGCAAACCGGTGGTGAACCGGTCGGCGGTGGACTCCGATATCCAGGATCGGGTGCTGTCCTACCTCGAGCACGCGCCGGTGATTCTGAGCGCCCGCGGCCACGACGCCGACGAGTTCGACCCCACCCGGCGCGACGTGCCGTTGAACTTCCACACCGACGGCACGTTCGTCTGGCCGGGCGCTGTCCCCTACTACCTGCGCAAGTACGGGCTGCCGCCGGAGGCCGCGCTGGTCCAGCACATCGTGGGCAAGGGGTTCGAGATCGGGGAGGTCGACGAAGGGGCACGGCAGGCGGCGGTGCGGAGGGTCACCGGCTGACGCGGTCTCAGCGCAGGCTGTGTGGCAGCGCTTCCAGGCCGGGGCCACGCAGGTTCGCCACGGCGGCCGACCTGCCGGTCATCAGCAGCAGGAGGTCGAGGATGGGGCCGTGTACCGGAGTGCCTGCGCCCGTTGACCATTCGATGTCGTCGGCGGCGAGGTGCAGGCCGCGGAGGTGACGTTTCGCCCAGAAGGGCCAGCCCATCGTCCACACCCGCTGTGCGGCGACGGCGGCCGCGCGCGGGGTCACGTCGATGGTGCGGCCGAGTGGGCGGGCGATGTCCTGAGCGTGGACGATCACGTCGAAGAAGATATTGCGGTAGTTGGTCACGGCGGGCAATCGGCGCGATGCCGCGTGGGCGCGGATCTCGCCGGCCAGGTCGGGGCGATCCGAACAGCGCACCGCGGCGTCGTGATTCATTCGGTGGAAGCGGCCGCCCGCGCGGATTCCCATCCGGATCATCGCGGCCGGGCCGGGTGGCTGCGGCGCCATCGCCAGATGCGCGGCCACGTCGCGCACCCGCCAGCCCGCGCACAGCGACGGCGACTCCCATTCGGCCGGGGTCAGGTCGTCGAGTAGGTCGGCTACGGCACGGCGCTGCTGTTCGATGACCTGCCACTGCTGCTCACGATCCATCATCGACCTCCGAATTTAGTCAGCTTATCTGACCAATATAGTCAGATACACTGACCGAAACAAGGAGGAGAGCGTGGACGAACCGAACCTGGGCCTACTCCTGTTCGTCCCCTACCGCGAGATGGAGCGCCGGGTGTTCGCGGCGCTCACCGCGGGCGGTCACGCCGATCTCACCCCGGCCAAGGCCCGCCTGGTCGCGCGGATCGGTACCAACGGTTCCCGTCTCACCGACCTCGCCGCCCAGGCCCAGGTCACCAAACAGACCGCGAGCGCCCTCGCCGACCAGCTGGTCCGCGCCGGCTACCTCGAGCGCGTCCCCGATCCCACCGACGGCCGCGCCCGCCTTCTCCGCCTCACCCCCACCGGTCGGGCCGCCGCCGACCTCGCCAACCGCACCGCCGATGAGGTTCAGGCCGAATGGATCTCCCACCTGGGAAAACGAGCCGCTGCCGAGCTACGGAAAACGCTCACCGCGCTCCGTGAAGTCACCGACCCTTACGCGTGAAGCCGGCCGGCGAGTCAGAGCCTTCCGCTGTTCCGCGCGCAGCACAACGGGCCGAGTAGCGCGCTACCAGCTTCGACGCACCGCCGCCTTGGAACCGGTCACCAAGCTGTTCGCCGGGACGTCGTCAGCGACGACCGCACCCGCGGCGATCACCGCGTCGCGACCGATGCTGACGCCGGGCAGAATCATCGCGCCCGCGCCGATCCACACGTTGTCCGCCACGTCGATCGGCGCACCGGTGAGGAATCGGCGCCGTTCCTCCGGATCGACGGGATGGCCCATGGTGATGAAGGTGGCCTTCGGGCCGACCATCACGCCCCGGCCCAACCGGATTCCGGCGTAGTCGAGGAACGTGCAGCCCTGATTGATGAACACGCGCTCGGCCAGGTCCAGATTCAGGCCGTGATCGGTATAGAACGGCGAGTAGACCGTGAGACCCGCCGGGAGCGGACGGCCGAGGATCTCCCCCAGCAGCGCCGCCTTTCCGGCCTCGTCGTCGAAGGGCAGACCGTTGAGACGGGAAGTCAACGCGCTGACCTGCAGAACTCGCTCGTGCATCGCCGTGAACTCGGCCCCCAGAACCCGTTCACCCCTGGCCAGAAGTTCGGGATCGTGAATCTCCATGAAGTTGTCGCTCGCCATCCCTCGATTCTCACGCACCTGCGCGCACAACCCGCAAGATCACCGACGCGTATCGATGATGGGGAGATCGTGCTGATCGGCGACGGGGGGTTTACGATCCGTGCGGCTGGGAACGGCGTGACGAGCATCCCTGCACCGAGACGACGGTTTCGGGGGATACTGGGGAGGGCGGCACCGACGGGTGAGCCACATTGCGGCAATTGCAGAGAAATGGAGCTTGACGACGTGGATGCGCGTTCGCTTGCGCTGGTCCGCGCCGATTTCCGCGGGGTGTCGGAGACACCCGGTGGGTCCGAGCGGCTGATCAGCGCTTTCTACGGTCACCTGTTCGCACAGGATCCGAGGTTGCGTGAGCTGTTTCCGCCTGCCATGGACATGCAGGCCAAGCGGATCACGACGGCGGTGCAGTTCGTCCTCGACCATCTCGAGGACTTCGAACGCGCGCAACGCTTCCTCGAGCAACTTGCCCGCGACCATCGCAAATACGGAGTCGAAGCCGACCACTACGACATGGCCGGACGTGCACTGCTCGCGGCACTGCGAACCTTCCACGGCAATCGCTGGACCAGAGAGCTCGATGAGGGCTGGCGTGACATCACGCTGCTGATCTCGGCGTCGATGGCGATCGGCGCCAACGAGGACACCTCGCAGCCGTACTGGGACGCGACCGTGGTGGGTCACCGTCGAGTGCTCGACGATCTGGCGATCGTGCGATTACAGGCCGACGGGCCCATTCCGTTCAAGGCCGGACAGTATGTGCCGGTCGCGGTGCCGCAGCGGCCGAATATGTGGCGCTACTTCTCCCCTGCCATCCCCGCGAACCCGTATGGCGAGATCGAATTCCATGTGCGGCGGATCAGTGGCGGCTGGGTGAGTCCGGCGATCGTCAACGACACCAAGGTCGGGGACCGGTGGAAGATCGCCGGACCGCTCGGTGGGTTGCACGTAGACCGGGAGTCTGGCCGCGACGTGCTGATGATCGGCTCCGGCACGGGCATCGCGCCGTTGCGCGCGCAGCTGATCGAGATGAGCCAGCGCGGGATCAATCCGCGCGTGCATTTCTTCACCGGCGGGCGCTATCCCGGCGACCTCTACGACGTGGACAACATGTGGCAGCTCTCGCAGTCCAACCCGTGGCTGACCGTGGTGCCGGTCTGCGAGGAACACACCAATCCCTGGTGGTATCCCCAGGATTCGGGTGAGACGCCGATGGGCATGCCGCGCCGCCTGGTCGGTAATCTGGGAGCGGTGGTGACCAGCTTCGGCGCGTGGTCGGACCGTCAGATCCAGATCGCGGGATCGCCGTCGATGATCGCCAACACCCGTTACGCGCTCCAGCGGGCCGGTACACCGACCGAGATCATCGCCGCCGACCCCGTCTGAACCCGCCCGCGACATCGCGAAAGAGGCTGATGAGCAACGCTTTTCCTGACCCCGCCTGGACGGCGACCGTCGTCGGTCACCACCGCTTGCGCCACGACCTCGCCGTGATCCGGCTGATCGGCGATTTCGTGCCGTTCGAAGCGGGCGGTTCGGTGGAGGTGGAGGTGCCGCAGCATCCGGGCGTGCGGCGGCGGTTCTCCCCCGCGCTGCCGCCCTCGCTGGACGGCAAGCTCGAGTTCCATGTGCGCACGGTGCCCGGTGGGTGGTGTTCGAGTTCCATCGTCACCGACACCAAACCCGGTGATCAGTGGCGAATCAACGCGCCCCACGGGGTTCTCGCGGTCGATCCCGACGCTGTCGAGGTGGTGATGATCGCCGGCGGTACCGGGCTCGCGCCGATGCGCGCCCAGATCCTCGACCTGGCCCGTCGCGACACTCCGCCGCGCACCTATCTGTTCTTCGGTGGCCGCTCGCCCCGCGACCTCTACGCCAACGATATGTTGTTCCTGCTGTCGGGCGAATTGCCATGGCTTTCCGTCATTCCGGTTGTCGAGAGCCCGGATGACCCCGCGGTGCGCGATGAATGGCACGAACAGACCCGATCCGATGTGGGCTTCAGCCCCGAGGAAATGCTCCACGGCACCCTCGCCGATGTCGCCGCCGCGCACGGCCCCTTCACCAAGCACCAGGTCCTGGTCTGCGGTTCGCCCGCGATGGTCCGCACCACCGTCGACCGCCTGATCGAAGCGGGAACTCCCCCGGCCAACATCATCTCCGAAGGCGCCTGAGGACCGGTTTCGCGACGGGCCCCGCGGGTCAGAACAAGGGGTCGTGGCGGATCGACTGCGCTTGGGTTCCGGCCGCCATGAGGCGGAACTTGGTGGTCTGGACCATCGAGGGGGAACCGACGATCTGGACGTCGCGGTCTGCCCACGGTCCGTAGCTGGCGACGACCTTGCCGATTTGACCGGTCATGCGGGGTTCCAGGCCGGGTAGATCCGGCTGGGGTTCGCCGGAGTCGTAGTACCACCAGGGGTTTTCGTCACTCTCGGTGACGGGGGTGACGGTGAGCCATTTGTTGGCGATGGCGAGTTGGCTCAGGACCTGGAGGTCGTAGAGATCGCAGGGGTGGTGGCCGCCGACGAACAGGTGGACCTTCGGGTTGACCCGGCGCTGGGCCATCGCCATGATCTGCGCGCGCAGGGGGGCGATGCCGGTGCCGCAACCGACCATCAGCATCTTGCGTTTGGTGTTGCGCGGCACGCCGAGGCCGCCGAGAGGCGAGCCGAGCGCCCACTGATCACCGACGGCGGTGTGCGCGACCATGGCGGGGCTGACCCAGCCGCCGAGCACACCGCGAACGTGGAACTCGATCTCGCCGTTGGGATTGGCCGGGTTCGCGGGCGAGAGATAGCGCCACATCCGCGGCCGCGAGGGGATCTGCACGCTGAGGTACTGACCGGCGGCGTACTGCATCGGCACGTCGAGCTGGACCCGGACGATCGAGAGATTGCGCAGCACCTCCCGATGTTCGACGACGGTGCCCGTCCAGGTAGCCGGGGTGGTCTCCTTGTCGGCGGCGCTGATCATCGCGCCGCTGATGGTGGCCAGCCCTTCGTCCCACGCGCTGGCGACCTCGTCGGTCCACATCTCCGCACCGGCGAACAACCGCATGGCGGATTTCAGCGAGTTGGCCACGGCCACATAGTGCGCCGGTTGCACGCCGTATTTGCGATGGTCGCGCCCGAGCTGGGCCAGGAACGGCAGCAGCTTGTCGGGCTCCTCCAGCCGGTCGAGGGCGTAGGAGATCGCCGTGACGAGTCGGTCGCGCTGGGAATCCATGGCAGCCGGGAAGTAGTCGCGGACACCGGGGTAGTCCGTGAAGAGGATCGAGTAGAACGACCTCGACAGCTTCTCGGGCCCACCTTCTTCCGCAGCAACCGCCTTGAACGTAGTACGGATCAAAGCGACAGTCCGCGAATCCATATGTGTCACAACCTCGTTTCGCCATCGAACGCTAGCCGCGCCGGCGAGTGACGGGCTGGGAGGACACTCGTCAGCAGCCGATGCGAGAAGTCTAGGCGAGGTTTGCCAGCTTAGGAATCGTACTCTTAAACATCACGCATGTAATTCGCGAAATACCAGGCGGTTCCCAGTAGTTTCTCATGAAAACATACCTGAAGCCCGTTAATTGCGGGTGAACAGCCGCTCACGATTCTCGAAACCACCGGGCATATCAGGCAATTGGTGACCAATGGCCCTGGTAGAGCGACCCTTCCGCAACGTCGCCCGCAGGTGGCGATCCGACGCGCCGAGCCATGACACGCGGGGTCGGCGCACCGGAGTGGCTGGTCGCGGGCAGCGAATTGGCTTCCGATTGATCCGAATTCAGCATCCGGGCAGCAAACTTTTGGACGTCCACGGTGATAAATCCCCACCTCAGCGCGCCGCGACGCTACTTCCGATCAGCAAGATCGCGAATAAGTGAGTTGCTGGAGAGTCACCAGCCGGTCGCCGGGGGTTGACCGGAGACGAACGAGCCCCCGGCTCGCATCCACCACAGCGGATGGGCGAACCGGAGGCTCGTCGAATCGAAGACGACTCAGCGCCGATGCCGTGGCTGCCACACCACGAGCGCGGTACTGCGTGCGGGCGGCGACAGATCGGGCCGGTAGCCCGCCCGCAACCGCTCCATCTCCGCGCTCATCTCCTCGACGCGCTGCTGCAACGCCTCCACCTGATTGGTGAGCTCGATGATGCGCTTGATGCCGGCGAGATTGACGCCCTCGTCCTGCGACAGGCGCTGCACCTCGCGCAGCACCTCGACGTCGCGGGCCGAATAACGGCGTCCGCCACCCGAGGTCCGTTGCGGGGTGACCAAACCCAGCCGGTCGTAGGTACGCAGCGTCTGCGCGTGCATCCCCGCCAGCTGAGCCGCCACCGAGATCATGAAGAACTCGGCACGCGCGGTCGCACCCGAAACAGACTTCGGATCATCGGACATCATCAAGCACCCGCCCATCCTGCACGCGGTTCGAAGCCACTGGCCTTCTCCGCCTCCTGATAGCGCTTGAGCGCATCGGTGGCGTCGGAGTCGAGCGATTGCGGCACCGCGACCTTCACCGTGACCAGCAGGTCACCGGCGCCGCCCGCCGCGCCGCGCTTGGGCACGCCACGACCACGGACTCGCAGGATACGCCCGTCGGCGGTACCCGCGGGCACCTTCACACCGACCCGACCGTCCAGCGTCGGCACGGAAACCGTTGTCCCCAGAACCAATTCGCTGTAGCTCACCGGGAGCACCAGGGTGAGGTCATCGCCTTGACGGCCGAAGACCTTGTCCTGGCTGACGTGCACGGTGACATACAGGTCGCCCGAAGGCGCACCGCGCAGACCCGCCTCGCCCTGACCGGCCAGCCGGATCTTCTGACCGTCACTGACGCCCGGTGGGATCCGGACAGTGATGGTGCGGGTGCGGTTCTGGATACCGGTGCCCGAGCAGTCGGTGCACGGGTCGTCGATGATCGACCCGGTGCCGCGGCAGTCGTCGCAGGGCTCGCTGAAACCGAACGCGCCCTGATTGCGGCTGACCACGCCCGCACCGTTGCAGTGCGGGCACACGCGCGGGCTGGTGCCCGGCTTGGCACCGCTGCCGTGGCAGGTGGTGCACGGCGAGGGACTCGTCATCCGCAGCGGAACGGTGACGCCCTGGGCGGCCTCACGGAAACCCAGGGTCGTCTCGGTCTCCACGTCGGAGCCGCGGCGCGGACGAGCCGCCGCCCGGCCCCCGCCGCCACCCCGGTTGAACAGCCCGCCCAGCAGATCGCCGAGCCCGCCGTCGCCCGCGGCGCCGGTACCACCGGCCTGACCGAAGATGTCACCGATGTTGAAGTCCTGCGAGAAGCCGCCGCCGGCACCGGGATTGAACCCGCCGCCACCGTAGGCTCGTCCGCCACCGCCGCCGCCCGCGAACATGCGGCGCGTCTCGTCGTACTCCTTGCGCTTGGCAGGATCCGACAACACAGCATTGGCTTCGCTCACGGACTTGAACCGCTCCTCGGCCTTGGTGTCACCCGGGTTGGAGTCCGGGTGCAGGTCGCGGGCGAGCTTGCGGTATGCCTTCTTGATCTCGTCCTGCGAGGCGCCGGAGGAGACACCCAGCTCCTTGTAGAAGTCCTTTTCGATCCACTCCCGTTGGCTCACCGGGCATCTCCTCCTTTCGCGTTCTTATTGACTGTCGCCGGCATCCGGATCCGATGCCCCCGCGGCCTCGGCATCGGTTACCCCGACCAGCGCGTGCCGAAGCACCCGGTCGCCGAACCGATAGCCCTTGCGCATGACGATGCCGATCACCGGGTCGGCGCCCGAACCCTCGTGCTGCACGGCCTCGTGCAGCGTGGGGTCGAACGGGTCACCGGTGGCACCGAATTCGACCAGACCCTGCTTGGTGAGCGCGGTCTCGAGCTTGTCGGCGACGGACTTCAGCGGGCCGGAATCGAGGTCGCCGTGCGCCCTCGCCCGATCCAGATCGTCCAGCACCGCGAGCAATTCGGTGACCACCGACGCCTTGGCGGCGTCGATGTTGGCCTGACGGTCACGCTCGACGCGGCGGCGGTAGTTCGCGTATTCCGCGGTCAACCGCTGCAGGTCGGCCGTGCGCTCGGCCAGCTCGTCGTGCTCCGGCTCGACAACTTCGGCGTCGAGGGCGGAGTCCGCCGTGGCGGCCTCCGCGTTCTCGTCCGCAGTGTCGTCCAGGATTTCCTCGACCAACTCCTGCTCCGAGGAGTTCGCCTCGGTCACTTCTTGTCCGTGTCGACCGGCTCGTCCACGACCTCCGCGTCGACGACCTGATCGTCATCGGCCTGGCTGGGGCCCGCGCCGTTGCCGGACTGCGCGTCGGCGGCGGCACTGGCCTCGTAGATCGCCTGGCCCAAGGCCTGCGACTCGGTGGCCAGCTTCTCCACGGCCGACTGCACCGCGGAGATATCGGTGCCCTCGAGCGCCTGCTTGGCCTCGGCGACCGCGTTCTCCACCTTCGCCAGCTGATCGGCGGAGACCTGTGCGCCACCTTCGCTCAGCTTCTGCTCGTTGATGAACTTCTCGGTCTGGTGCACCAGCGACTCGGCCTGGTTGCGGGTCTCGGCCTCTTCACGGCGCGCCTTGTCGTCGGCGGCGTGCGCCTCGGCGTCGGCGACCATGCGGTCGATCTCTTCCTTGGACAGACCGGAGCCGTCCTGGATCTTGATCTTGTTTTCCTTGCCGGTGCCCTTGTCCTTCGCGGTGACGTGCACGATGCCGTTGGCGTCGATGTCGAAGGTGACCTCGATCTGCGGCACGCCGCGCGGGGCCGGGGGCAGGCCGGTGAGCTCGAAGGAGCCCAGCAGCTTGTTGTGCGAGGCGATCTCGCGCTCACCCTGGAACACCTGGATCTGCACCGAAGGCTGGTTGTCGTCAGCGGTGGTGAAGGTTTCCGAGCGCTTGGTGGGGATGGTGGTGTTGCGCTCGATGAGCTTGGTCATCACGCCACCCTTGGTCTCGATGCCAAGGCTCAGCGGGGTGACGTCGAGGAGCAGAACGTCCTTGACCTCGCCCTTGAGGACGCCGGCCTGCAGCGCGGCGCCGACGGCGACGACCTCGTCCGGGTTCACGCCCTTGTTGGGCTCACGGCCGCCGGTCAGTTCCTTGACCAGCTCGGAGACGGCGGGCATCCGGGTGGAGCCACCGACGAGCACGACGTGGTCGATGTCGGCCACGTTCAGGCCCGAGTCCTTGATCACGGACTGGAACGGCGCGCGGGTGCGATCCAGCAGATCAGAGGTGATCTTCTGGAACTCCGAGCGGGTGAGCTGCTCGTCGAGGAACAGCGGGTTCTTGTCCGCGTCGACGGTGATGTAGGGCAGGTTGATCGAGGTGCTCTGGCCCGAGGACAGTTCGATCTTGGCCTTCTCGGCAGCCTCGCGCAGACGCTGCATGGCCATCTTGTCCTTGGTCAGGTCGATGCCCGAGGACGCCTTGAACTTGTCGACCAGCCAGGTCACGACGCGCTCGTCCCAGTCGTCGCCACCGAGGTGGTTGTCACCGGAGGTCGCGCGGACCTCGACGACGCCCTCGCCGATTTCCAGCAGCGAGACGTCGAAGGTGCCGCCACCGAGGTCGAAGACCAGGATGGTCTGCTCTTTGTCGCCCTTGTCCAGGCCGTACGCGAGCGCGGCCGCGGTGGGCTCGTTGACGATGCGCAGCACGTTGAGACCGGCGATCTGGCCGGCTTCCTTGGTGGCCTGACGCTGGGCGTCTTCGAAGTAGGCCGGGACGGTGATCACGGCGTCGGTGATCTCCTCGCCCAGGTATGCCTCGGCGTCGCGCTTCAGCTTCATCAGCGTGCGCGCGGAGATCTCCTGCGGCGTGTACTTCTTGTCGTCGATCTCGACGTTCCAGTCGGTGCCGATGTGGCGTTTGACCGAGCGGATGGTGCGGTCGACGTTGGTGACCGCCTGGTTCTTCGCGGGCTGACCGACGAGAACCTCGCCGTTCTTCGCGAAGGCGACGATCGAGGGGGTGGTGCGCGAGCCTTCCGAGTTCGCGACGACGACCGGCTCGCCGCCTTCGAGCACGGCGACGACGGAGTTCGTGGTCCCGAGGTCGATTCCGACCGCACGAGCCATAGTGGTTTCCTCCTGTTTGACGTTCGGTTATTGCAACGCTGAGCGCAGTGGGCTCAATCCTGCCTTCGAGATCCACCGTGAGTCAACCCGAAGTTGAGTCAGGTCCGCTCATGTTGTTGATCAGCACAACCAGTAGCTGCGGCGATTCATTCCCGCCACCCGAAAAAATTTCCCGACCCCCGAGCCATTCTTGCCACGGGTGCGCTCAACTGCAGCCCCTGATGCGCGATCGTGACGGTCCGGAGACCATCGACGGGCTATCGGGTGAGGCCGGGATGGATGCCGGGGCGAAGGCCGTTGCCCTCGGCGGTGCGGCGCAGGAGATCGAGGAAGAGCGCGCGCTCCTCGGGAGGCAGGGGAGACAGGAGTTCGGCGTCCAGCTCGGCCACCCGCTGCTCGGCTTCGGCCAGGAGAGCATGGGCGGCGGGCAGGAGGTGGAGGGCGTGCGCGCGCCGATCGCTGGGGTGACGGCGGCGTTCCACGAGGTTGCGTTTCTCCAGGTCGTCCACCAGGCCGACCATGACATTGCGGTGGATCTCCAACGCCTCGCCGAGCTCCTGCTGGGTGCGGCCGTCGTGGGCGCTCAGGAGTTTCAGCATGCCGAAGTGGCGGGGCTTGATGCCCAGCGGCGCCAGTAGATCGCTGAAGCGATAGGCCGTATGGAAGCCCAGTTGGCCGAGGAGGAATCCGGCGTGGGTCGACAGCTGCGTCGGGTCGGTCACACCCCTACGATACGCCGATTAACGCACCATTTATGATTGCCCTATTGATTGATAATCACTCGAGGTGCATAGTTTGAGAGGTCCCCTACTCGAAGAGAGACTCTCGTGACTACCTCCCCCACTCCCCCCGCCCCGGATCCGCGGCGCTGGATCGCGTTCGCGGTGGTGCTGGCCGCCGGCTTCATGGATCTACTCGACGTGACCATCGTCAATGTGGCCGTGCCGAGCATCCGGAACGACCTGCACGCCGAGTACTCGCAGCTCGAATGGATCATCGCCGCTTACGTTCTCGCCTTCGCCGCGGTGCTGATCACCGGCGGACGGCTCGGCGACATCTACGGTCGCAAACGCGTGTTCCTCACCGGCATGGCCGGTTTCACGATCGCCTCGGCGGCGTGCGGGCTGGCCACCGATCCCACCGTGCTCATCGGCTCCCGTTTCGCACAGGGTGCGATGGGAGCGCTGATGGTGCCCCAGATCCTGGCCATCATTCAGACGACCTTCCCGAAAGAGGAGCGGGCCAAAGCGATTGCCGTCTACAGCGGTGTCGGCGGGTCGGCCTCAGCGGTCGGTCTCGCGCTCGGCGGCGTGCTGGTGCAGGCCGACCTGTTCGGGTTGGCCTGGCGGCCGATCTTCCTGGTGAACATTCCGGTCGGCATCGCGGGGTTCATCGCGGCGTGGTTCGTGATGAGCGATTCGAAGTCGGCCAGACCGCCCCGGCTGGACCCGGTCGGGATGGCACTGGCGGTATCCGCTGTACTGCTGCTGGTCTACCCGTTGACCGAGGGACGTCGACTCGACTGGCCCGCATGGACTTTCGTGATGATGGGTGTGGCTCTCGCGGTGTTCGCCGGGTTCCTGTTCTACGAGCGTGGCCTAGCACGGAAGGGACGTTCGCCGCTGGTCGATCTCGGGCTGTTCCAATCGCGGCCGTTCGCGATCGGGCTGGGGACCTGGTTGCTCTTCTGGATCGCCATGGGTGGGTTCTTCCTGGTGTGGACGTTGTTCATGCAGGGCGGACTCGGGTGGTCGCCGTTGCGGGCCGGGCTCACCTCGGCGCTGTTCGCGGTGGGTGCCGGTGTGGGAGCGGGTCTTTCGGTCGGCGTGCTGGCCGCCAGGTACGGGCGGCGGGTGTTGATGGTCGGGGCGCTGGTGAATGCGACGGGGTTCGCGCTCTACGGCGCGATGGGTGTGCGATACGGGAGCGAGTTCACTTCCTGGCAGATGGCGCTGCCGCTGGTGATCACCGGTGCGGGGTTCGGGATGGTGGTGGCGCCGACGCTGGACCTGCTGCTCGGGCAGGTGCCGGTACGGGAGGCGGGGTCGGCTTCCGGGCTGCTGAACACGGGGCAGCAGTTGGGGACCGCGCTGGGCGTCGCGTTGGTCGGCGTGCTGTTCTTCACCGCGCTCGACCGGGATTCCGATCTCGGAGTGGCCGCCGTGACGCCCGAGATCCGGGCCGAGCTGGCGCTCGAGGGAATGCCGGTACAGGTCCAGGATCAGATCCTGGCCGGGTTCGCGGCATGCGTGCACGATCGGTCGGCGGAGGATGATCCGGCCGTGACACCCGCTAGTTGTCAGTCGAATTCTGGTGGCGACTCGGTGGTTTCGCGCGTACTCGCCGAGGCAGGGACCGAGGCCAACGCGGTGAACTTCGCTGAGACGTTCCGGCACACGCTGTTCTACGGCGCCGGGATGCTACTGGTGGTGTGTCTCGGATTCTTCGCACTGCCGAAGGAGGCCAAGCTGGAACAGCGCGTACTCGATGATGAGCCGGAAATCGTCACAGTATGAAACACGAAGGGTGGAAGCACATGTACACCGTTGATCTGCTGACCGTCGGACGCGGGCGCGAAGTTGTCGATGCCGCGCTCGGCTATGTGGGCGGGCTCGGATACCGCGTCCTCGGGTCGACCACCGACGAGGAGGCGCTCGCGATCCTCGAGCGTGAGCGAGTTCGCCTGCTGGTGATCGGAGGTGGAGTCGAAGCCGAGTCCCGGAAGGAGTTGACGGCCGCGGCCCAAGAGCACGGCGCCACCGTGATCCAGGCGGAGCGGGCCGGGCGCGGGATCGAGCAGTACCTCGCGGAGGAGGTTGTGCCGACCCTGGGTGAGTGATCGGCCTCCCGCCCGCTCGTTGCCCTGATCATTCGGGGCAACGATAGGGGTGCGAACAATCCTGTCGGACACTAGTTTCGGAAGTATGCGTGCATCGATGGGCAAGGTTCAGTGGAAGCGGGCGTTCGGCGGAGTGGCCGTGATCGCCGCCCTGGCCGGAGGCGGGATGGTCGCGTCCGCCGGGAGCGCCGTGGCCGACAGCGGCGTTGCCGTTGCCGATGACGGATGCACGTTCTCGTCGGTCGGGGGATCGTGCAGCGATCCGGGGCCGGTGGGGCACGCGTTGATCGCGGTTCGGGAGTTCGCGAAGAGCCTGGGGTACGGGACCGGAAGTTCCTCGGGGACCGCTTACTTCATCTGACCGGCTAGGTGGTCCGCGCCGGAGGGAGTTCGGCCAGTATTCCCTCAGCGCTGCGGGCCGCGGCTCGGCAGGCGGTGGCGGTCGATCGGTCGGCGAGAGGATGGGCCGCGCGGGCCCGCCAGGTACGGACGGCGGCGAAAGCCGTGGCACGCAGGGAATCCGGGTCGGACTCCGCGGGCAGTCCGAGGCGTAGATGCGCCGCCACGCCCGCGCCGCCGAGCATGCGGTACAGGTCGGCGAGTACCGGTGGCGGCAACGGCAATTCGTCGGTACGCAGGCGCCCGAGCAGTCGGAGTTCGGTGAAACCGTGCACATCGGCGAGCCGAGCACGCACGCGGGGCCGCAGGCGATCGGCTTCGGTACCGGAGTAGACGGCCAGGATCCGGTCCAGCGTGCTCAGCGCCGAATGTGCCTTCAATTCCTCAGCGCGCTGACCGAATTGGACCTCCAGCACCGAACGCAGTTCTTCGATGCCGCTGCGAGCCGCCAATTCCGCTGCCAACGCGGAAGAATCGCGGGCACCGAGCCGAATCAGCATGGTGGCCATGCGAATACCGAACAGGCCGAAACGATCAACGAGCTGCGCGCGCAGTTCCGGGGCGACCGGCAGCGCGATGTCGGCGCGAGCGAATCGGTCCGCCGAGAGCAACGCGATCCCGAGGTCCTCCGCGGGCACTGTGGACAGCGCCTCGAACGCCGCGAACTCCGGCTGTCGCAGGGTCGCCGCGGCGAAAGCGAGCAGCCCCGCCACCGGAATCACCGACTGGCACAGGCCGGTTCGCTCCAGCTCGTCCGCAAACCGGGCGGCGACATCGCGGGCCGAATGCAGCGCGTCGATGCGACCGGAGCCGATCTCGTCGGCGCGCGACACCACCCCGATCACACCGAGCGGCCCCGCACCACCGGCACCAGCACCGATCTGCTCGAGAAAACGCACGTCGGCGGCATCGAGACGGCGCAACAGGTAGACGACGGCGTCGGCGCCGGACACCGACAGCGGCGCGGCTCGCGAATCGTCCTCGACATCGGCGGGAGTGAGCAGCCGTGCGGTGCGCAGCGATACCTCACGCGACAGCGACGACGTGCCAGGGGTGTCGATGATCGTGGTCTGCGACAACGCGGCCGACGGCCACCCGACCTCGAGATGGTCCACCGCACGGGGACCGCGCGCATCCCAGCTCAGACCGTTCAGGTCGAAGGTCAATCCGTGCGCGCCACTGCCGCGTCGCACGATCACATTCGCGCGCGATCCGTCCACCGCGTGCGCGGTGACCGTGGGGGTTGCGGCGTCGCGGTACCAGGTGACGACGCGGGTGCACTCGGTGGCGTCGGTCGGGGCGACGGCCTGGCCGACCAGCGCGTTCAGCAACGTCGACTTGCCCGCCTTGATCGAACCGGCCAGCGCCACCCGCAGCGGCTCACGCAAGCGGTATTCGCATTCGGCCAGCAGCGTGCGCGCGTACTCGTCGCGCCCGAACGCCCGCGCCGCCGCGCCGATCAGCTCGTGCGCTTCGGCCAGGATCCTCGGTGTGGTCCGGTCGCCGGGCGCGGCGGTGTCGAAACGGTGGGTCACCCAGATACCGTACCGTCGGCCCGTCTCAGTTCGATCTGCATCGATTCCGCGTAGCGGCGCAGCTCGGCCACCGCGTGCAGCTGGCGTTCCAGCACGACGGTGCGCTCGGCGCGGTGTGTGGCAGCCATCGCCGCCGCCTCCTGTGCGGCCCGCAGGGAAGCGTCGATCGACCGCAGGCTGCGCTCGGCCACCCCGGCGAAGTGGTCGCGCAGCGCACGGTGGATGCGGTGCAGCCGGTCCTTGGTGTCCTTGGCCGCCTGGAACGCCACGTCGTCGAGGAATCGGCGCACCTCACCGTTGGCCTCGACGCGGCGTCGCGCCAGGCGGGCGGACTTGTCGTCGCGATAGGCCTTGCCGCCCACGATCAGGCCCGCGCCGAGCGAGATCGGGTTCAGCATGGCCAGGCCGGCGAAGGTCGTGGCGAGCCCGATCATCAGCACGCCGCCGTAGGAGCCGCGCATACCGACCAGAACCTTGCTCGTGAAGCCGATATCCGGCTCGAGATCGGCCAGGGAACCCGAACTGGCCAGGCCGCTCTCATCGTCCATCCCGGAGTGCACCTCCGGCAGATCGACCGCGCCGACCTCGGCGAAATGGCCCGCGATCCGTTCGGCGAGCAGCTCGGCTCGGCGGTGGGTCAGCAGGAGATTGTCGCCGAGGGCGGTGTCGACGGAGCCGGTCAGCCATTCCGTGATCGCGCCCCAATGCCTGCCCGGGTCGTTCTCGTCGATCCACTCCTGGCCCGTGCGGGCGATACCGCGCAGCCGGTCACGCAGGTCGTGATCCACGTCGCCGACGAGGTCGGTGATGCCGTCGGTGAGGGTCTGCTGCCAGCTCGCGGTGCGCCGCTGCAACTCCTCGGCGGCAGCACGCGCCGACTGCAATTCGTTGACCGCCGCCGCGCCACCGGCCGGATCGCGCAGCGCGACCAGCTCGCTACCCAGCGCCAGCGCCAGATGCTCTGCCGCCGAATGTAATTCACGAGCCACCGCCTGTCGCGTGACCGCCTGATCACGGGCGACGACCCGATCGCGCAGGAAACCGAACAGCACGCCGAAACCGGACTCCAGGCCCAGCTGCGCGTCCTGCAAGCGCAGGGCGTGCGCACGCAGCAGCGCCGATACCGGGATCAGGGCGACATCGGCTTCCGCGCGCGTCAGATGAGCCCGGTCGGCCTCCAGCACCTGCCGCCAGTGTGGGTAGAGGTCGGTCTTGGTGAGCAGAACGGCGACCGCGGGACACATTTCGCGGATCTGCCGGACGAACGTGAGTTCGGGTTCGGTGAGCTCGGTGGAGGCATCGGAGAGCACAAGTACGGCGTCGGCGGCCGCCGCCAGGCTGAGCACGCCCGCGGCGCAAGCACTTCCGTGGCCGCCGACACCGGGGGTATCGATCAGCACGATGCCGTCGGCCAGCAACTGACTGGGCAGCTCGGCTTCGATCCGCACGATCTGTCTGCCCTGTGCCAGTGGCGTGCGAATATCGACGGCGCCGATCTCGTCGAACGGGATCTCGACCCGCGATTCGTCGGTACCCGGCGCGGTGAGCACCAGATACGCCCGCTGCTGCGCGCCGTAGGACAGCTGCAGGGGCAACACGGTGGTCGCGTCGTCGCCGACCCGGCACACATCCAACCCGAGCAGTGCGTTCACGAACCTGCTCTTGCCCTGACCGAGCTGACCGATGACGACGATCCGGTGCCGCGGGTCGCGCACCCGCACGGCCACCTTCTCCAGACGTCCGACCAGGTCGTCACGGCCCGCGGCGTGGGCCGCCGCGACGGTGTCGGCCAACACCGTCGCCAGCGGCACCACGTTCGGTGCGAGAACAGTCATCCCTTCGCCCGTTTCGCTCAGTGGAACAGTCCGTCGGTGTGCACGTCGGCACCGGTGTCGGCGACGGTGCTCGATTCACCGAACAGCGACGCCTCGCCACCACCGAGGCCGGAACCGTGCAGGCCCGAACCGAACGCACTCGATACGTCGACGCCGGACCAGGTGTCGGCCGCGGTGGTGACCGCGCCCTGCGTCGTCGCACCGACGGTGCCGGAAGTGTCGATCTGGGTGGTCGAGGTCGACGTGGTCTCACCGGAGAGGCCGCCGACCGCGGCGGTGCCGCCCTGCGCCGCGCCATCGACGGCGGAGGTGAAGCCGCCGGTCACCTGGGTGCCGCCGGTGATTCCGCCCGACAGTCCCGCATCGCCGAGGCCGCCGAGGCCGGTCTCGAGGCCGGTTCCCGTTTCGGCGCCGCCGGTCGCGGATCCTGTCAGGCCGGTCTCCACGGCACCGGTCAACCCGGTCTGGGCGCCGCCGACTGCGGAACCCGCGAGCCCAGCGCCCGCGCCGGCGACACCGGTCAGGCCCGCTTGGGCGCCACCGGCCAGATCGACACCGGACCCGACGGCGCCGTTCACTCCTGCCTGCGCACCCGAGGCGAGAGAACCGGTCACATCGGTGCCGACAGTCGTCGCGGTCTCGAGGCCGCCGTGCAGACCGGTGCTCAGCCCGATACCCGAGGTGGTGGACAGCGCTGATTCCACTCCGGTCGTGATCTGTCCGGTTCCGCCGCCGGTGAGTAGTTCGTCGACACCGAACCCGGTCCCCGCCCCACCCGTGAAGCCACCGGTCAGATCCGTACCCGCCGACACTGCGCCACCCAACCCGGTTTCGAGACCGGTGCCCAGGTCCGCGCCCGCGCCGACCACACCGTCGAGACCAGTGATCGCCGACGTGGTGGCGACCGCGCCCAGCCCGCCGGCGGCCTGCGCCCCCACGTTGGCTGCAGCGCCGAGCCCACCGGCAGCCTGCGCGCCCGCGTTGGCGACCGCACCGACGCCGGCACCGAGACCTCCCGCGGTCGTGGTCGCACCGCTCAGACCGGCATCGAGGCCACCGCCGAGACCAGCGGCGACATCGACCGCGCCATCCAAGTCGGCGGCGATATCGCCACCCACGGCCAACGCCCCGTCGAGACCAGCGGCAAGATCCGCGCCCGCGCCTGCCGCACCCGTGAGCACACCGCCCAAACCCACACCCGCACCGGCCGCGCCGCCCAGCGCAGCATCCAGCCCGGTCTCGAGTTCGGCCCCCGCGCCGACCGCGCCCGTGAGCGCCTCACCGAGACCAGCGCCCGCGCCGACCGTCCCGGCCAGGCTGCCGCCGAGACCAGCGGCCAGGTCCGTTCCCGCGCCGACCGCACCCGACAGGGCACCGTCGAAACCGGTGCCGATTCCACCGGTCAGCGTGGTGTCGAGACCCGCACCGAGATCCGCGCCGACACCGGCCGCACCATTCAGTGCGCCACCGAGACCGGCGGCAAGATCGCCACCCACGTCGACCGCACCACCGAGACCAGCAGCCAAGTCACCACCAACACCCAGCGCACCATTCAGTGCGCCACCAAGACCGGCGGCAAGATCGCCACCCACGTCGACCGCACCACCGAGACCAGCAGCCAAGTCACCACCAACACCCAGCGCACCATTCAGTGCGCCACCC
>NZ_JBHUYK010000006.1:296077-305634 GCF_042668615.1 Nocardia sp. NPDC057272
AAGACCAGCAGCCAAATCACCACCAACACCCAGCGCACCATTCACAGCACCACCGAGGTTCGCACCGAGGTCGAGGGCGCTGTCGATCGCGCCGTTCAGGCCGAGGCCCGCGCCGAGGCCCGCGCCGAGGGCGCCGGTCACACCGGCGGCAAGGTCGGCGCCGAGGCCGGCGTTCACATCGACGTTCGCGCCGGTGACGGCGTCGAGTGCCACATCGAGGCCGGCGCCTACCTGGGCGGCGGCGTCGGCGACTACCGAGGCCACAGCGCCGAGGCCGACGTCGAGACCGAGGTCGAGTTCGGCATCGGCCGCCGCGGCCGCCGTGACGGCGGCGGCAGCGGTGGCCGTGCCTGCCAGGGCCGCGCTCGTGCTCGCCGCGGCGCCCGCGGCTACGATCGCCTGCAACTGGGAGCCGCCGCTGACCAGCGCGGATTCCGCCACCATCGGGGCGACGGCGGAAATGTCCTCCGGGGTCACCACGAGGCCTGCCTCAGCCAGCGCGAGGCACGGGTTGGCGCAGTAACCGGCGGCGGCCTCAGGGTCGCGCAGCAGATTGAGGATGAACTCCAGAATCGCGTTCGGTGTCATCGAGATCAGCTCCTCCAGATCATGGGCGGTGATGCCCGATCTGTTTGTCGTTGGAATGTCTTTCACGCTAGGCGGGCCCGTCGTTACAGGTAACGGGGCGAATACCTAGTCCCGCCGGGCGTGCCCCATTAGGGGCCGACCACCGATTAGGGGAATTTCCCCGTACTTGCCCCATCGCAGGTAACAGCTGTCCCCTAGCAACCGACAGATCGAGTGGGACGCTGCCATCGGCGATCTCGCTGTACATCAAGCGTTTACCGGCCCACCGGAAGTCCTGCGAACGGGGTTGTCCAATGACAGAGCGTCTGGCGCTCGGCATCACTGTCGGAGCGGCGAATTCGGCCGCCGCGGCCACGACAGCCGACGGGACCGGTGCCACCGTTCTCACCCATCGCAGCGCACTGATGCTCGGCGCCGACGGATCGGTGAGCTTCGCCGACACCGCGCGCCACCATCGCGGAGTTGTCGTCGACGACTACGTGTCCAGGGTCGGCGATCCGGTGGATCTGCTGGCAGAGGACGGTTCCGCCCACGACGCAGCCGATTTGGTCGCTGCCGCGACCCGTGCGCTGATCGCCGAACTCTCCGGTGTCGCCACCGATGTGCCTACCACCGTCGCGTGCTACCCGGCATGGTGGCCGGAGCACACCGTCGAGGCCGCCAGGTCCGCGCTCGCACGCGCCGGCCTGCCCGAAGTGACGCTGGTGCCCGAGCCGCTGGCCGCGGTGCGCCGATACGAGATCGAGTACGGACAGCTCGAAGACGGCGCGCTGGTCGTGTACGACCTCGGCGCGAGCGGCACGACCGTGTCGGTCCTGCGCACCGGCGAGCAGGCCGGACTGCTCGGCACCCCGGTGCACAGCACAGCGATCGCCGGTTCCGAATTCGATCTACTGACCATGCGCTACGTGCTGGCAAATGTTCTGAACGGAAACGACATCGATCCATTCGATCCCGTTGTCGAAGAAGAATTGTCGGCATTGCGAGAGCGCTGCGGAATTGCGAAAGAAGAACTCTCCAGAATTACCGCGACGGCGATTCCGGTCGGCATGCTCAACCCCTCGATCCACACCGAACAGGTCCGGTTGACCCGGGGCGAACTCGAAGATCTGCTGCGCCCGATCCTGCTCGACTCGATGAGCCTGCTCCAGGACGCGGTGCGCCGCGCCGAACTCACCCTCGGCGATGTCGGCCGGGTGCTGCTCACCGGTGGCGGTGGCGCGATTCCGCTGGTCGCCGAGCTGATCTCCACCGAATTCGGCCTGCCGGTGATCGCCTGCGCCGACCCGGCGACCTGCACGGCACGCGGCGCGGCCGAGATCGCCCTCGACGTCGCCGCGATCAGCGTGCCCACCGAGGCCATCCCGGTGGTGCCGGTAGCACCAGCAGCGGCTGCGGCGGCACCGGCCGTCGAGGGACTCGCGCTGCCACCGTCCGAGCCGGTACGGACCAAGATGTTCACGGCCAAACGCTCGGCGATCGTCGCGGCGGCGGCCTTGACCATGGCCGCGCTCGCCACCGGCACCCTCGCCCTCGGTGGCGCCACCCAGTTCTCACCCACCGGCCCCGCCGAGACCACCGTCGGCCCTTCGGTCCCCGGCGCCCCCGCGGCGACCGGCGCCGGCGGCGCGGCCGGGACGGCGAATGCCACGAACTCCGTGGTCACCGACCCGGCCAAGCCGGGCGCGGTCGGTACACCAGCGCCATCGGGTGCGATCCCGGTCGGCACGACCGACGCCGGAGCACCTGGCGGCACGCCCGCGGCGGGAACTCCGGCACCCGCCGGAACACCCACCGGTGGAGCACCCGCCGACGGAACACCGGCGACCGCGGGCCAGCCAGGCCCCGCCGAGCAGCAACCGGCCCAGGCGCCGCCCGCAGGGCAGTCCCCGGCGCCCGCCCCGGCTCCGGCGCCTGCCCCCGCGCCGGCACCCGCACCCGCCCCGGCTCCGGCGCCCGCACCGACCCGGCCGCAGGTCCCCACTGTCAAGGTCGACCCCGGCGGCCTGCTCGACGACGTGGGCGGCGCGGTCGGCGAAACCCTCGAATCAGGTACACAACTGCCCGGCAAGGTCCTCGGAGGAAATGGTGGCTGAGATCGCCCACGACACCTTCCCGAATGCCCGATCCGTTTTCCGCGATCTCGACAACGCCGACCAGCAGACAGTGCTGCTCTTGATCCGTGGCCGAGCTGGGACCGGAAAAACGTTCCTGCTCGACGCCGTTCGCGCACGCCTGCGTCGCCGCGGCATACCGGTGGTCGAATCCGCCGCCGACGATGTCGAGAACGGGGTTCCCGACCGGGCGGTGCTCGTCGCCGACAATGTCCACAGCTACAGCGACGCCGAGCTTCGCGCACTCTGCGAGGCCATCGAAACCGGGCAACGCTCGGTCGTGCTGACCACCCAGCCTCGGCCACACGATCCCCAGCTGCGCGCGCTGGCCGACGCGGTGGCGCGCAACGGCCGCACGGTGGATCTGCGAGCGCTGGGAAGCGCGCACATCACCTCGTTCGCCAGGGAGCTCGGCGTGGCTGTGTCCCAGCCGCTCGCGGCGCGTATCCATCAGCTGACGGCGGGCATCCCCGGCGGTGTCGTCGCGGCGTTGAAGGGCGCCCACGCCGCGTCGCTGGAGACCTGCGAGGCAGCGGTCGACGAAGCCGTCACCGTCTGGACTCGGACGCTGCTGGAAGCGGTCGAACCCGAGTTGCTCGAAACGCTGGTCATCGCGGCGACCGGAACCGGGCTGGACGCGACAGAACTCACCGAGGTGCTCGGTGTCGACACCGCCACCGCCCACGACCTGATCGACCGGGCCAGGTCGGGTGCCCTGGTCACCGATGCCGACCTGCTCCTCGCGCCCGCCGTCGGTCCGCTGCGGACGCTGCTCGGCGATCGCCGCTATGTCGATGTGCAGCGCAGGCTGCTCACCGCGCGCCTCGACGCGGGTCTGCTCCGCGATCGCACCGCGCTGATCCTGGCCGAGTCCGGCGTCGTCGATGCCCGGCTCGCCGAGTTCCTCTGCCGCACAGCCGAGAAATCCGACGAGGCGACCCGCTGCTACGCGGCGGCGGCCGCGGCGGGCGCGGCGGTGGAGTCGATCGCGCTGCGCTGGGCCGAGGCCGCCGCGCACGCGGGTGATACCGACACCGCGCTACGCCTGGCCGAACCGCTGCTGACCGCCGAGAACGTCGCACGCGCCGACCTGGTCGCCGCGGTACGCATCTGCGCGAGCGTGCTCATCCGCCGAGGACTGGTGAGTCGCGCGGCCGGACTGTACAACTGGCTCGGACCCGACCGGATCGGCGCCGACTGGGCGCCCGCGGCGATAGTCCTCACCCTGGCCGGTGAACAGGCCGGCGCCGCGCGGATGTCCGAAGCGGCACAGCACTGGCCGCCGACCGAGGCCGACGCGGGCGCTCGGCTGATCGCGGGCGCGCTCGACGAATCGCTCGACCCGCACGGAACCGGTACGGCCGCGGCGATTTCGGCCCTGATCCAGGCTGGCAACACCGACACCGGCGACGATCGCTATCTGCCCTGCTCCGCGGTCTCGATCGCCACGCTGCTCTGCCTCGGCAGCGGCGAGCCCCGTCGCGCCGGCGACGCGCTGCGCCGGGCGGCGGGCATGGGCGGTGGCCGGCAGCTTCCGGTGCTGACGGCCTGGACCGCACTGCTCGGCGGCGACGAACGCCGTGCCGCGAGCACCCTCGCCGAAATCGACATCCCCGCCCTCGCGCCCCGCGATCAACTCCTCGCCCATGCCCTGGCTGTGGGACTGGCCCGCCGCGGCGGCGATCACGCCGCCCTGGCTCGCGCGTGGCACGCGGCCTGCCCACTGTTCGACGAGCTGGAAGCCGACCTGTTGAGCCTGTTGCCGATCGGCGAACTGTGGCTGGCCGGCATCCGCCTGGGCGACGCGCGCCGGATCGAACCGCTCGTCGATGCCGCCAGGGCGCTGGTCCGCAAAGTGGGCCGCGCACCCGCCTGGACCAATTCCTTCCACTGGTACGGCGTGCAGGCCGCGCTGGCCGACGAATCGCCCCGGGCGCTGCTGCCCCACGCCCACGCGCTGAAGACGGCGGCGGAAGCGGGTGACCGGCAGGCCACCGTGCTGGCCGACGCCGGGCGCACCTGGGTGCTCGTGCTGCGCGGGCAGGTCGCCGCGGCCGATGTGGAGGCCGCGGTCTCGGCACTGGCCGAGCTCGGGCTCACCTGGGATGCCGCCCGCCTGGCCAGCGAGGCCGCCCTCGCGGCGAGCGACTCGACCACCGCCACCGCCTTGCTCAAGCTCGCGCGTTCGGTGCGCACGCAAGCCCAGCCGGTCGAGCCGCTGCGACCGACCGCACAACCGCAGCCGCCCACAGCCGGTCCCACGCCCCTGACCGGCGAGTCCGGCGCACTGAGCGACCGTGAACGCGAGGTGGCCGAGCTGGTCCTGCTCGGTCTGACCTATCGCGAGATCGGCGCGAGGCTGTACATTTCCGCGAAGACCGTAGAGCATCACGTCGCGCGGATCCGACGTCGAATAGGCGCGCGCTCACGATCGGAATTACTGTCAATGCTGCGCGCGATGGGACACGGCCAACTGCTGGTGTGACTCGCGCGGACGATGTCGACGCCGAAGTGAGGGGTGTTCCGCCGATGGCCACTGGGGTCGGCCTGCGTATCGCCGATGACGAATGCATCGCCGCGGTGGTCACCGAGGACGGCACGGTTCAGGTGATCGAGCGTGCTTCGGTTCTGCACATGTCCGACGACGGTGACGCCGCCCTCGGCGGACCGGCTCCCACCGGGCATGCCCACTCGATCGCCGGTTTCGTGCGCGCGATCGGGGATCCGGCCGGTGTCGATGTCGACGGCGGCGAGGCCTATCGCGCCGAAGACCTCCTCGCGACAGCGATGTTCTGCCTGATCGATCTCACCACCGAGCACCTCAGCGGCCCGGCCGAGTTCTACGCCACCCATCCCGCGGCCTGGTCGACCGAGGTCGTGCGCGGCGTGCGCGAGGCTTTGGACTATCTGGGCTTGAAGTCGGTGGCCCTGCTCGGCGAGGACGAACTGCCCCAGCCCGTGGACGGCGCCGATCCCGGCAAGACCTTCGCCAACGCCGCCGCCCAGGCCGCGCTGGTCGCGGTGCTGGCAACCCCGGCCGGCGCGACCCCGCCCGACCCGATCGTCACCGAGAACGCCACGGTCGCCACCGATGTGATGCCCGCGCTGCCGCCGCCCTCGGTGACCGCGCAGGCGTACTCGGCGGCGCTGCCGGTCTCGCCGCTGCCGACGAAGGCGATGGCGCCGATCGCGCCCGCCCCGATCGCGGAGCCCGCGGTGGTGCCCGCCCGCGAACCCGCGCGCAGCAAGACCCCGCTGCTGATCGCCGCGGCCGCGCTCATCGGCCTGCTGCTCGGCGGGGTCGCGGTCTCGGTCCTGATCCGCGATTCCGAAACCGTCACACCGCCGACGATTTCCGATGCCAGCCCGGAAACGCTGTCACCGACCTCGGCGCCCGCGCCGCCTCCGCCGCCGGTCGTCGAGTCGACCACGCCCCCGCCGGTCACCACGACCGACGAACCGGAGCCGACGACCACCGAGGCGCCACCGACGACCACACCGGAGCCGACCACCACCCCACCGACGACCACACCGAGCCCCACCACCACCCGGCCTCGGTCGCCCTTCGGGACCTACCCGCCCGGCTATCTCCCCGCGCCCCTGACCATCCCGGGGCAGCGCTGAATCCAGCAGCCGGACGGTAACCGCGCCAGCTGGGCGAGCGTGCCCTAGAGTGATGCGCTGACCGACATGATCGCCGCCGGCGGTGTTCTCGGTCACTGGTTGTCGACGAAGGGATTTCATGCGCAAGTTGGTGGCGCGTCGCGCCGCGGTCAAGGCAGCCTCCGCCGGGTTCGCCGCGACTGTTCTTCTCGCACCCCTGCTCGGATCCGGCATCGCGTCATCGGAACCTGCTGCGCCACTACAACTTTCGGCCGATGCGTTACCCGGCGAATTGGTGACGGCACTGTCGCGTGACCTCGGGATGACCCCCACCGAGTACCTCGATCGTGCCGCGCGCGCCCAGCAGTTGCGCGACTACGCGACCGATTTCCGTGCCGCGAACCCCGACACCTTCGCCGGTGCCTGGCTCACGCCCGAGGGCAAGGCCGTCGTCGCCACCACCGATGCCGAGGCGGGCAAGCTCGTCACCGCCGCCGGCTACCAGACCCATCTCGCGCCGATCTCGGCCGGAGGGCTGGAAGGCGCGCTGGTGCAACTGAGTCGGTGGGTCGCGAGCCTGCCGCCCGCGATCTCCGCGCCGATCAGCTCGATCGCGATCGACGCGCTCAACAGCCAGCTCGTGCTCAACGTGGCCAACACCGGCACCGGCCACATGCTCAACCTGCCCACCCTGATCGCCACCATCAAGGTGGTGCTCTCGCCCGGTGGCGGCGGTCCGGTGGAGTACAAGCCGATGGGCGGCGACACCTACATCACCGCGACCAAGGACCTGCACGACGCCGACCTGCGTGGAGTCGACGTCTGCTCGTTCGGGTTCAACAGCACCGACGCCGCGGGCAACGCGCTCAATATCTCCGCGGGCCACTGCAACCCCAACGTCGACAACGGCGGCACGGCCTCGGTCTACGTCCCGAACGTGCGCGACATCCCCAACAGTCCCGAAGTCGGCACCTTCGCCCGCGCGGTGCTCGGCGGCCCCGCCTCGCTGGACTACTCGGTGATCAAGCTCAACGAGCGGGCGGTGAACGCGGGCATGGACCAGCCTCGCGTGCGCGGCGCCGAGGGCACCACCCTGACGGTCACCGGCACCGCCGAACCCGTCACCGGCGCACCGGTCTGCAAGACCGGCCAGTCCTCCACCTTCACCTGTGGGTTCGTCTCGGCCGATCACGTCGAGACCCAGCTGTTCACCGAGGCGGGCGTCAGCAAGACGATCCGCGGCTTCGCCAGCACCGCCTGCACCCTCGGCGGCGACAGCGGCGGCGCCATCGTGTCCGGCACGCTCGCCCTCGGCATCACCAGCGGCTCGAACGCCTCCGGTGCGCCCAACTGCACCGAGGCCAACACCCAGCTCGCCCCCTACGGCGGCACCGCGTCGCTCGGCGTCCCGATCCGGCCCATCCTGGCCGACATCGAGGCGACATCGGGCGGCGGCCTCGGCAGCGGAATCATGGTGCGCACCAAGCCCAACGCGGGCTGAGCGGGGACAAATCACCGACCGGACCGGGTGAGCGAAATCTCTTGCCCGGTCCGAGTAGGCATAAGTCGCTCGAGCCCATATAGTTCGGACCATGCTCCTGCCACGTATGGGTCGTACCCCGTCCGCGCGAAGCTCGAGAAGAGCTCGGAAATCGATAATCGCCGCTTCGGCGGCGTTTCTGCTGTTCGGCCCCACGATGGCGGTTGCCGACGCGCAGCCCGCGCCCGCGGATCTGCCCGCCCAGCTCATCGAGGCGGTCACCCGGGATCTGAAGATCTCCCCTGACGAATACCTGCGCCGCGCCGATGTCGCGCAGCAGGTCGCCGCGTTCTCCACCACCGCGCAGCGTCAGTTCCCGCAGGTCTTCGCCGGTTCCTGGCTGAGCGACCAGGGCAACGCCGTCGTCGCGCTGTCGCACGGCCCCGGCGCCGACCAGGCCCGGGAAGCCGCCCAGTCGGCCGGTTTCGAGGTCCGCAACGTCGCCAAGAGCGAGTCCACCCTGCGCGGCGAGAAGACCGCCTTCGAGAACTGGCTCGCCGCCGCACCGCCGGAGATCTCCGCGCTGGTGCGTGGCGTCGTCGTCGACACCGTGAACAACTCGATCGCCGTCCGCGTGCAGCAGGCCGGGCTCCCGCTGCCCAGCTTCATCGACCCCTCCCGCGTCATCGTCACCGCACCGCCGGTGGCCGGCGAGCGCGTCGACCTGACCGCCACCCCCGTCGCCGGTGACGGCAACGGCGCCCTGGCAGGCGGCGACGGCTACGCCTCGGTGATCGGCCGCAGCTCGCTGCGCTGCTCGCTCGGCTTCAACGGCACCGACCGCTCGGGCAACGTCGTGAACATCTCGGCGGGCCACTGCAACCCCGACATCGAGTCGGCGGGCACCGGTAACGCCGCCGCCGTGTACGAGGTCAACGGCGACCGCGCAGGCGCTCAGCTCGGCACCTTCCAGAAGTCGGTGCTCGGCGAGCAGGACTACTCGATCATCCGCGTCAACGACAACGCGCGCGCCCGCTTCGAGAACAACCTGGTCCGCATCCCCGGGCAGGCCCCCATCGCCGTCGACGGCGTGGCCACCCCCGTGGTCGGCGCCCCCGTCTGCAAGTCCGGTGCCCGCACCGGCTTCAGCTGCGGCGTGATCAACGGTGTCGACCAGACCGTCCAGGTCGGCGACCGCCAGCTCACCCAGAGCTTCTCGGCCAACATCTGCGCCCTCCCCGGCGACTCCGGCGGCGCCATCGTCACCGGCCGCCTGGCCCTCGGCATCTCCAGCGCCTCCTCGGTCGCGGATTTCCCGATCTGCGAGATCCCGAACATCATCGGCGCCATCACCGGCGACACCCCCCAGCTGTTCGCCCAGCCCCTGACCGTCGTCCTCTCGGACAACCCCGGTCTGTCGGTCCGCACCAACTGATCACCACCATGTAGGCACAGAGCAGCCCCAAAAAGGCCGGTAGCACTCCCGCTACCGGCCTTTTGGCTGTCTGCCCCACTCCCCCTCCCCGAGTCTTCAGCGTGTCGTCCGGTAGCTCGACCGCCAGCCCTCGGCCTCCACCCAAAAACCACCGCACCCCCAGCCCCACCCTCCACCCAGAGACTGCCGCACTACCGCACTACCAGCCACGCCCTCCACCCAGAGGCGGCCGCACTACCGCACCAGCCACACCGTGCACCCCAGGTCCGCCATGACCGCCCTCCCAACCCCGCCCCCGCGACCCCTAGGGAGCGGCGGCCACGAAGTGGCCGGTCCG